>JAQUUB010000217.1 GCA_028694115.1 Lachnospiraceae bacterium | reverse complement strand
GAATAGATATGTGGTTGAAAAGTCAAGAAAATACAATCTTACTAATAAGGGAGGATACAAATGAATTTTAAGTCATTAAGAGAAGACAAGCTGAAGTTAAGTAAAGAAGACTTTGCTTTAATGCTTGAGATTACAGTGTCAGAAATTGAAAGATTAGAAGTTAGCAATGCTCCAGATATAAATTTGATACAAAAAATTGCATTGAATACGGGTTTGGATTTTAACACAATTCTTGCGTATGAAAAACCAAAGCCAAAGGCATTTGATGCAAAGAATACATGGGAAAAGGCTGATTTTACAAAAAAAAGTGTTATTGACTATATTGAAGATGCATTGGAAAAAATGAACATTCCAGAAAAGCAAAAAGCAAAATATATTACAGATTTGCAAAATGGAATTGAACAAAATTTGGTAAAACCAAGTATTTCTATTGTCGGACGTTCAGACACAGGAAAAAGCACTTTGATCAATGCGTTGCTGGGTATGGAAAAGATGCCCACATCTTGGACACCTACAACTTCAATTGCAGTATATATTAAACATGTAAAAGATAGACCATCTTTTATAAACGAAGATGCATGGGTATTTGCTGATAGTGTTGACGGTGAGGATTTGTGGGATGCTAAAAAGCTCTATGATAAAGAATATTGCGAAAAATGGAAAATCGCACAGGGAGAGGTAGATATACTTCGTGAATTTGGAACAAGGCAAGGAGAAATGTTCCAAAAAAATGCGGGTTCAGCAGTAGTATTCCTGGATGCACAAATACTATTAGATTGTGATATTGTTGATTTACCTGGATTTGGAACAGAAAAAGAAAGTGATGATATGATTACTTTCAGAGCTGCACAGCGTACAGATATTCTCATATATTTATCTCAAGCAAATGGTTTTATGCGAATTGAAGATATTACTTATTTGAAGGAGAATGTAAGAAATCTTCCAGCGTGGGAAAAGAAAGGTGAAAATGAATTAAAGCCACTTTCTAATCTCTTTGTAGTTGCCTCACAGGCTCATACTATTGGAAATGGAAATACAACTGAATTGAACAATATTTTAAAAAAGGGATTCGAAAATTTCTGCAAAACTCTTGCACCAGCATATTGGGAACGACGAGAAGAAGCAACGGGTTATAAAAATTATGGAGGTGGAATGCTTCCACAGCGTTTCTTTACCTATACAATTGATATTCCTGTACTTTGTACCAGATTTAATAATGAGCTGAAAGCAATATTGGAAGTGCTTCCTGAGATAATTGATAAAAGAACGAAACTATTTATTAAAGAATACGTCAAGACAAGAAAACCGAATCTGGAAGCAGAAATCAAGAAGTATGAAGAACTGATTGAAGAACGTGAAAAGTATGTAGATTTACTTCAGCAAATTGAAGATAGTGAGTTACAGCGTACTCAGAATAATGATTCCCAGAAACAAAAAATAAAGGAACTTATAAACACGTTGTCTATGGAATCAAGAGATGAATTTAGTAAATATTGTTCTGAAATAATAAATACTGATGCACTTGTGTCCAAAATGAAAGCAAAAGGAATTAAAAATAAGAAAGAGGAAGTTGAATGTTTTGCAAGTCAGTTGCAAGATGAATTACAAGCAAAATGCAATTCGATACTTGAAGCCAAATCTAATGTTCTATCTGAAGAAACAAAGAAATACATCGAAAAGTTTGAGGAATCAATAAAAGTTGCATTCGACAAATCTTCAGTAGATGTAGATTTTGATGCTGGATTCGCATTTGCTTCATCGTTGGCAAAAATTGGTATTATTGGGGGATTAGGTGCATATATAGCAAGTAATGCAGCATTTTTATTTGGTAGCATGACGTTTATACTCGGACTTGGAGGAGATATAGCACTTGGAGCAGCTGTCTTTGGACCTATTGGTATTGCTATTGGTTTAATTATTGCTGCATCATTAGGAATAGCTAAATTATTTGGTGGCAGTTGGGAAAAGAGTGTTGCAAAAAAAATAGTGAAAGCTTATGACGATAATGGCGTTGTTGAAAAATTCAGAAGTGGAATAAATAATTATTGGACAAGTACAGATGCTGCGTTTGTAAAGGCAGCACAAGCTCTTGATGAAGAATGGGAAAAATACGTTGATACTTTAAGAGATACTGTTAATAATTACAACGTTGAAGAAATAAGCAACAGTATTGTAACACTTAAAAATTTGATGGGTTTTTTCGCAAATATCCCATTGTAAAATTATGGTTTAAAACTTATTACAAATGGGATTTACAAAAGGAGGTCAAATAATGATTGAATTGTTTAACGAATACAAGAATACCGGAAAGATGAGTGAAGCTCTCTTGGTCGGAAGAAATATGGTAAACAGGAATCCATCGAATCTTGAAATGTTTCGTGCATACATGGATTTATTGATTTCTCTTTCAGAACTACTACCGTCATTAACAGATAGAAAGAATTTTATCGGACAGGCAAATGTGACACTTGCATTTTTTGAAGAAAATGCTGAAATGACTGCTGATATTGTATCTGAATTAAATGAGTACAGAGAAAAAATTGATCCTATAGCTAAACAGATAAATAAAGAAGAAATGGATAGAAATAGAGCAGCACTGCGAGAAGTGCAAGCGAATAATGGTAAGGCAATTAAGGCTCTATATGCTCAAAAACAAAAATTGAGCCAAGTGAAAAGTCAGAGTGAATTTGATGCAGAGTTGTTGGAAATAAGCAAAATTGATGCACAAATAGAACATGATTATATGACTGATGAGCAAAAGGCACATTATGATCAAATAAACAAAGAATGTACGACTTCTATTAGCGATAAGATGCGTGAAATGGAGCATACAAATAATGTTGCATATAATAAAAAGGCTGTGGATGCATATGATTCAGCATTTAAGAAATTCAAAAATGATGAAAGCAAATATAAAGGAAATCAGACACAATTATTTTCATTAGTATCATCAACTTTATTTGCTTATGATGCAGCTCGACTTTTCAATGAATCCCTGATTTATTATAACCATGTGTATTCATTTATTTTTAGTAAACTGGATGATGATGGAAAACTTGCACTTACAAGATTTTCTATTGAATGTGAACGAAAGAAGAGGTGAGTCTATGATTTCCGAATTACGGAACAAAAGAAGTTTGACATTCTATCAGCAGACCACCACTACTCCGAAAATTAGTATAACATCCGATTATACAGGTGGAATTACCGCTATAGCAATTTCAACCGCTGTATATACAACTGCAAGTACCACAACACAGTCTAATAATCAATTAAATGGTTTTCTAAACTCTTTACATTCAGAGCGTGATAGAATTAGTCAGAAAGTGTCTGAGGGGTTAGTAAATGACCCAAATTATACAGGTGCCAGAGGTGACGGAGTAAAACTTGCTTGGGATTATGAAAAAGCAGATGTCGAAATGGGAGGTAAGGGTTCTGCCGATTGGAATACAGAACAGCAACAAGAGATTAAAGAAACAGTAAAAGTTAGAGGAGCAGAAGGACATCATCAAAAAAATGTTGCAGACCATCCCAGTGACCAAGGTAACCCAGATAATATTAAGTTCTATAAATCTAGAAAAGAGCATTTGGAAGAAGGTCATGATGGAAACTTCCAAAATGAAAGTGATGCAGATTATATTGACAAGAATAAAATGCTAAAAAAGACCAATGGAAAACGTGTATTTAAAAATGAATTGCGTGGAGTTGGTATTGCAGCCGCCATTGGTGTTGGAGTTGGATTTACGATTGGTTTTGCAGTTACATTAGCTCAATCGGGAGTAACTCCAGATACACTTAAATATGCCATTGCTGAAGGTGGAAAATCGGGAGCATCAGCTGGAGTTCAGTCCATTGTTGGATACGGTATTGGTAGAACTCTTGGACAGCTAGCAACACATGCTTTGGAAGGAGCATTATCAAATTTAGGTGTTACCATGACAGAAAATATTATAAAAATGTGTAACATGGGAGCTATTGGAGCGGTAACGATTGCAGTATTTTCTACTTGCCAATTCATTAAATTAGTCCATAACGGAATGGCTTGTAAGGAAGCAGCTATTCAAGTTGGTAAACAAGCATTGTTCTCATTATCGCTATTGGCAGTTTCGATTGCCGCTCAGGGAATATGGGGAGGTCCGGCGGGGCTGATTGTATCCATAAGTACAGGTATCATTTTAATAACATATGCACTTGCGGATACAGTTCATCAAAGACATTATTCAGAAAAGATTAGAATCTATATGATAGACAAATGCAAACCATCATTTGCATGAAGGAGATAGTATGAGTATTGATGAATTTAGAAAAAAAGCGTTAATGCAAGATAAAAGAAATGTGTTTGAATGTTGTTCAGGAGATATTTCTTTTGTACCTATCGAGCTTCAAGAATTTTTTAAGGATTGCAATCCTATGGATGTTGAAATAACTATGGATGGAAATGCCGTAAGATTTTATCCTCTTTCAGATTTAATTCAATTACAAGAAGATTATGATTTAACAGACGGTAGATTTGTATTTGCAACGTGTAATAGTGATCCGATTTATATTTTTAAAAATGAAATATATACTCGTTGTCATGGAAACTCAAAAAGTAGAGATGAAAAAATGGCAAATAGCTTTGTGGAATTCTTAGAATTGATAGACTAAGTGAAGAAACCCTTTGGAACAAAGGAAGCACTACCAGTCTAAAGACTGGTAGTGCTTCCTGCGGAGCTTCCTTTCCCTACTGCCGTAAGTTCTTGTCAATATTGAAAGGTTGCGGAACTAAAGTTCTGGTCAAGAGGAATACACCCTCTTGCGGTGCTTTGCACCTATCTCCGGTGGGTATGGTGTTTACGTAATCTGTTCCAAATATCATAGAT
>JAQUUB010000216.1 GCA_028694115.1 Lachnospiraceae bacterium | reverse complement strand
ATGCAGAAAAATTAAGAGAATTGTGTCCTGCTGGCATGGCTGCTTATGAGAAAGCGATTGGAACTGCGAAAAAGACAGAGCAGAAAGAACCGAGAAGGGAGGGCAGATAGAAGATGGTAATTGAAATCAACAAAGATATTGACCGTTATCAGGAATCGGTGGCACTTGGATTGTCCGCAAAACAGCTTATTTTTTCCATTGCCAGCGTAACGATTGGTGGCGGACTGGTGTTTCTGTTGTACCGATATATCGGTCTGACCGCCTCTGCATATGTGGCAATCCCCGTGGTTGCTCCCATTGCGTTAGGTGGCTTTTACACCTATAACGGTATGAGCTTTTATGATGTTATGGCAAGGAAGTTTCACTTTATGTTTGGAAATAAGGCACTGACCTATGTTTCCACTGAGGGTGAACCTGTGATAAAAGCCTATGAAATGGAACTTGCGGCAGCAAAAAAGGCAGAGGTGAAAGGAAAAAAGGGAAAAGCAAAAAACACAGAAAATACAGAAAATACAGAAAATACAGAGAAAAATAATAAGGAGGAGTTTGAAGCAATGAAGAAAAAGACAAAGAAAATGGTACTTGGCTGTCTTGCGGTGCTTGCAGCGGCAGTTGCAGGAATCGTGGCATACAAGTATATGAAATAAACTTTGTAATCAGTAACAAAAAAAGTCTCTGACCTCTTTAGGTCGGAACAATTCAGGCATCAGCCGGGATTGTTCCGGCTGGTGCATTTATATAAATGCAGAAAGAGAGGAAGAACACAATGGGTTTATTTACAGACGGATTTAAGGAACTGAAAAAAGCAAGTGAACCACTATACAAAGCTCCAAAATCCATACAGGAAACCATAGAGATTATGGCGGTGGCAGAGAATGGAATCTTTGAGGTGTCAAAGAACCGTTATTCCAAATGCTACCGTTTTCAGGACATCAATTACACCACCACGAATGAGGACGAGCAGATTGATATTTTTGAGCGATACTGCAAGTTCTTAAATTCACTGGACTGCAATTTCAAGATCACGATTAACAATAAGAATAAAAATATGGTAGATGTGAGGGAGAGGGTACTGCTCCAGCATTCCAATGATGGATACGATAACTTCCGTAAAATCTACAATGACATTATCGAAAATAAAATTATCGAGGGCAGACAGGGCATAGAGCAGGAACGTTACCTGACACTTACGATTGAGCGAAAGAATTTTGAAGAAGCAAAAGCACAGTTCGCTACATTAGAAGCCACAGTGCATAAGGCTTTTAACGAGTTAGGAGCGGACATTGTACCGTTAAATGGCAATGAACGATTAAAGATTCTTCACGATTTTTATCATCTTGGCGAGGAAAATCAGTGGGATTTTGATATTAGAGAAGCAAAGAAGGTAGGAGCAGACTTCCGCAATGATCTTTGCAATGGCATGGTGAAATATTTTCCAGACAGCTTTGAGGACGAAAAGAAATTCTGTAAGGCACTTTTTATCAAGAAATATCCCAGCAGCCTGTCAGACCGTTTCTTGAATGAGATTACTTCACTGCCAGTTCATTCTATTACAAGCATTGATGTAGTACCTGTTCCAAAGGATTTGACCACAAAGACCTTACAGAAAAAATATCTTGGTATCGAATCGGATATTATTAAACAGCAGAGAGTCCGTAACAAGAACAATGATTTTTCTTCGGAAATTTCATATGCAAAGAGAACGGAGAAAAAAGAGATTGAAACAATTATGGACGATGTCAGGGAAAATGACCAGTGCCTGTACTTTGTGGCAGTGACGATTATTCTTATGGCAGATTCCAAAAAGGAATTAGAGAGCATCAGCGAAACTGTGGAAACCATTGGAAAGAGGAACAGTTGTACTATTGATGTGCATTATCTGAAGCAGAGAGAAGCACTCAACACTGCACTTCCCATTGGTGTAAGACAAGTTGAGACGATGCGAACATTGCTGACACAGAGCCTTGCGGTACTTATGCCATTTAATGTGCAGGAGCTGAACGATTCCAGCGGTATCTATTACGGAATCAATCAGGTATCGAAAAATATCAACGTAGGAAATCGTAAGAAGCTGATCAATGGCAACGGGTTTGTATTTGGAGTCCCTGGTTCTGGAAAGTCCTTTTTCTGTAAAATGGCGATGGGTTCCGTGTTCCTTTCCAGTGATGATGACATCATTGTAATTGATCCAATGAATGAATACTTTGATGTAGCACAGACCTATGGTGGAACAGTAGTCAATATGTCTACCTACACCGACAATTATGTGAATCCGCTGGATATGGATGTGTGGAACTTAGACCAGAACGACACAAAGGGCTGGGTAAGAGAAAAAGGTGAGTTCATGCTTGGACTTTGCGAACAGTGTATGGGCGATTCCTTAAATTCCAGACAGAAATCAATCATTGACCGATGTGTCAGAAAGATGTATCTGGATATTGCAAGAAGCAGGGAGAAATATATCCCTGTGATGTCCGACTTTTATAAGCTGCTTATGGAACAGCCAGAGGTGGAAGCGAAGGATATTGCACTTTCACTGGAATTGTTCGTAAATGGTTCATTAAATATCTTCAACCACCAGTCAAATGTGGATTCTGACAATCGTTTTACGGTGTATGGAATCCGTGACTTGGGTGCAGAACTTTCGCCTATCACCATGCTTGTTATGATGGAATCCATTCAACAGAGAATCGTGGAAAATGGTAAGAAAGGAAAAGCAACTTGGCTCTATATTGACGAATTTCATGTTTTGTTAAACTCTGAGTATTCAGCAAAATATTTACAGCAGTTGTGGAAAAAAGTGCGTAAGCAAGGTGGATTGTGTACTGGTATCACTCAAAATGTGGTCGATTTATTGCAGAACTACACAGCAACTACCATGCTTGCAAACTCCGAGTTCGTGGTACTGTTAAAGCAGGCAAATACAGACAGTTCCAGAATGGCAGAGGTCATCGGTGTATCAGAAGCACAGCTTCGATTTGTAACCAACAGTTCCTCTGGTATGGGATTGATTAAGTTTGGTTCAGCGGTGATTCCGTTTGACAATCAGATTAGTAAGGAGACGGATCTTTATAAGCTGTACAACACGAATATCCATGAGATTGCAGAACAAAGGGCAAAGGAAGAAAGGGAAAAACTGCTTGAGATGGATGCTGAAAAATAGGCGGTTCTATGGTATAATTTTGTTTGTGGCGATACATTGTATCGCTGCGGATAAAATAAATATGTTGGAGGCTGATATGAAAGACATGGAGGATTATGCAAGCCAATGGGATATTAGTGCAAAGTATTTCTATGACAAAGAGTATTATTCGTGGATGGCTAAGGGTATTGAGGAATATTATACAATTTTAGAAGTTGGATGTGGGACAGGTTATAGCACATTGGCATTGGTGCAGGCAGGACATAAGGTAATTGCAATTGAAAAGAATCCAGACTGTATCACGAAAGCAAAAAAACTGTTAAGAAAAAAAGAAATTTCAGATAATAATGTTATATTCATTGAAGGGGATGTGGCAGATGATTCTTTTCGGAAAACACTTATCAAAGAAAACGAATTTGATGTGGTAATTTGTTGGAATACTGGAACATATTGGAATAAAGAGATGATGCAGTATTATCTACCACATATGCTGGAATATGGTTTAAATATGTGGCAAATAAAGGATAATCCTGAATCGTCATATGCCGAATTGATTTTGTGGGAATCATGCAGACTTGCTTCAGAAAAGAAAGTTGCAATTCATATCGTGGATAGAGGTGCAGAAATTTTGACTGAAAAAAATGATCCGTATTATAAGGTTTTACAGTCTGAATTTCACTACTCAGAAATTTTGTATGACAATCAATTAGCAAAATCAATTTCCAGTGGCGGCAGGACATTGTCAACAAATGGAGTGGTAGATGATGAGAATATAATTGATATTGTTTTAATTTCTATTTTGATGAAATAGGAAGAACAATCGTAGATAAAATATTAGCAAGGAGAAAGGCATTAACAATGGCATACAAACCAGAACTATGGTCGGAAGCAAAAAAGAAGTGCCGCCTAAACGATGAAGATATCCGCATCGCAAAAGAAATGGGATTAAATCCCAAAAGTCTAATTAAGAACATTCCTAATCCGAAAGAGCAGTGGAAAGCACCTGTGAAAGACTGGCTGCATGAAATGTATGAGAAAAGGCAGAAAAAGTCAGCACAGAAAGCAAAAGGAAAACAGAATAACATGTAAATTTACAGAGAGCCATATGGAGAGCAAATCCCCGTAATGGCTCTTTTCATGTCTGGAGGTGAGACAAGTGAAAATAAAAAAGCTGGATGACAAGCCTATGGTCATTCATATAAAAGAAAAAGCAAAGCTGCACACCCATGAGCCAAAGCAGACAAAAATCAAAGGACATAATACTTATACGGTAGATAGAAGTCCCAAAATCAAAGGTTCTGTTATGGGGCAGACCGTGGGTGGCAGAACGAATACTTTCCGTAAATCAACCATTCATCAGGCAGAGGGCAGGAAAACCAGCCGCTTCCGACAGTACCGCAACGCAGTGAGGGAATCGCAAAAATCCATTCATACAAATAAGAAGGGAAGCAGTATCAAGCTTGCGGGGGCTGCTGGTGTAAGAGTGGCAGGAAGCCAGATGGAAGGCAGTGAGGAAATCGAACAGGCAGCAATGATCGCTTATGGAGTGTCCAGACCAGTTACCGGAACTGCTTCAAAGGGTGCAGAATTGTTTCGACAGAGGACACTTGCGGAAAAAAGGCGAAGAATCAAGCAGGTGTCATCGGGAAAGAAACTTGCTAAAAGGACAGTTAAAAAGACCTCACAGAAAGTGGCAAAAAAAGCAGCAAAGGATACTTCTAAAGCAGTGGCA
>JAQUUB010000215.1 GCA_028694115.1 Lachnospiraceae bacterium | reverse complement strand
GATGCCCAGGAATCAAAATGATAAATACCCATTCTCTCTAAAGCATTCTTTTGCAAATATGATTGCATAACATACATTTCGCACATTGTATTACTAATTGGAGTTCCTGTTGCAAACACGACGCCCCTGCCATCACTGATTTCACTAATATACTGACATTTAAGCTGCATATCCGTAGATTTCTTAGCCCCTGAACTTGAAATGCCAGATACATTGTTCATCTTAGAAAAAATAGCAAGGTTCTTATACCCATGTGCTTCATCCACCATGATGGAATCGATTCCTAATTCTTCAAAGGTAATCAGATCATCTTTTCTGCTTTCATCAGTAAGAGTTCGTAGCTGCTCTTCTAATTTCTTCTTCATGGATTCCATCTGTTTCACAGTCCATCGCTCACTATTTGCTCGCTTTGCATCCTCAATTGCATACGACATCTCTTCTATCTGCTCATTTATCATACGCTCTTTCCGTTCCGCTGAAATTGGCACTTTCTCAAACTGAGAATGAGACATAATAATACAATCATAATCTCCTGTTGCTATTCTTGAGATAAACTGCTTTCTCTTACTCTTCTCAAAGTCCCGTTCTGTTGCTACCAAAATATTAGCAGACGGATAAAGTCTTAAAAACTCTCCGGCTGTTTGTCCTATTAGAGATTTTGGAACCACCATTACTGTCTTATTGGCAAGTCCAAGTCGTTTTTGTTCCATACATGCTGCCATCATTTCAAAGGACTTCCCAGCACCAACACAATGCGCAAGTAAGGTATTTCCACCCATTAAAATTCTTGCTACTGCATTTCTCTGATGTGGTTTTAATACAATCTCTGGATTCATACCAGGAAACTGTAAATGAGAGCCATCATATTCACGAAGCCTGCTGTTATTAAATGTTTCATTATAATATTCTACATACTTCGCTCGACGTTCAGGATCCTTAAAAATCCAATCCTTAAAAGCTTCTTTGATCTTATTTTGTTTCTCCCTTGCAAGCATTGTCTCATTCTTATTCACAATATAATGATATTTTCCATCCCCATCCTCTACACGATCCTTAACTGTTACCGTCTTAAGATTCAAGGTCTGTTCAAAAATAGAATAAGCATCCATGCGGCCAGTACCATAAGTCTTGGTAGCTGCCACAGAATGCTTATCCATTGATTTATTCTCAACAAACCATTCCATTGTATATTTGTTCAAATGAAGCTGAATTCCAGAATTATAATACTGGCTTCTGACCGCCCTCGCTCTCCTTGGAGTGTTTAGCAGTTCATAAATAAATTGTTCGTAATCCTCTGATTCAATCCAGGTACTTCCTATTCTTACATCAATCTCAGAAGCATCCAAATTAACTGGTTGTACCTGTTCTAATGCTTTTGCATTTACTCCAAACAATTCCGGATCATTTTCTGCAAATGCTTTTGCTATTCGAAATTTATCCCTTACATTACCTGATAAATATTCATCAGCACTCTCCCACCCTACATTCAAGTTATTCTCATTGTAAGCCATAGGATTTAGATAGATAATGCCTTTTAATTCTTCAATCATAATGCCTCGTTCAAGCTCTGCTCTTGCGTGCTCTGATAAGCTGCTTCCTTCTGGAAGTTCAGCCATCGCTTTTGAAACATCTGGATGATAGATACTAAGCATAAAAGGAATATTTACACTTCCATATTCATTCATGGAAACATTTAATGCTTCCACCGCAGTCTCTACTCTTTCAATCTGCACCTTCGGCTTAATTGTCTGTTTGTAAAACATATCTGCTTTCTTTACAATTCCGTCTTCATCAACTACCTCCAAGGAACAAAGCAGCGGATAATCCGAATCATTACGAAAAGCTCTACTATTTTCTCTTTCCGTAATATAACCGTATTTCTTAACAAATGTATCATACCTTTCATTCAAGCTCTTTTGCTTTCCAGCTAATTCCTCCTCACTGCACCCCTGCGTCTGTATCTCTATTAGTTCTCTCGTTACTGCTCGAATATTATCCATAGCCTTAATACGTTCTTCCATGTTTGCACTCACCTCCTTACGGTACATCTGGGAATTTTCTCTGAAATAAAGTTTCCCATCCATAAAGGTATAAGTGAAATTTCTAACTTCGGGATTTGCCGGAATAATATCTTTCTGTTGATTATCCATATTTTCTAATAGTTCTAACTCTGGAATCGTGGCAGTAAGTTTTTTCACAGCACGCTGTAACGCCTCATATAGATTAAAGTTATCGTCATGGTTAACACAGGCTGTATACTTACTTCCCTCGCCAAACATGCGGTTATCGTATTCCATTGCTCCAAGCATCATATCAGGATGCTCTACAAAATATGAATTTATTGCAATTCCATTCTCCGTATAACCCAAATGCACCCAATCCGGTTCTACAGACATTGTTCTTTCTCTCTTTTGAAGGAAAAGAATATCTGCTGTAACATCAGTACCAGCATTATCATGAAATGCTATATTAGGAAGTCGTATTGCACCTATGAGTTCTGCTCTTTCTGCAAGATATTTTCTAACAGTAGGATTGCTCTTATCAAGTGTGCCCTTAGTAGTGATAAATGCAACAATACCGCCCGGTCTTACCTGATCGATTGCTTTTGAGAGAAAATAATCATGAATACGAAAATTATGCTTATTATACTTTGGATCATATAGCTTGTAATCACCAAAAGGTACATTACCAATTGCCACGTCAAAGAAGTTATTAGGATAGGTAGTCTTCTCAAAGCCGGTAATACTGATATTGGCTTTTTGATATAACTGTTTCGCAATTCTACCTGAAATACTATCTACCTCAACACCATATAAATTGCATCCCTGCAATGGTGTGGGTAGACTTCCAAAGAAGTTACCGATACCCATAGAGGGTTCTAAAACATTTCCATTTCGGAATCCAAAATTAATTAAAGCTTGATTCATACAGCTTGCAATCGCAGGTGTTGTATAGAAAGCATTATTAACCGTCGCTCTAGCAGCTATATATTCATCTTCTGAAAGCAGGTTCCTAAGTTCTATAAATTCATGACTCCACGCACTGTCTTCTTTGTTAAATACCTGAGCCAAACCGCCCCACCCAACAAACTTAGCCATTACCTGTTGTTCTTTTGGTGTTGCAAGTCTTCCTTCCTCCTCAACTACACGTAAAGTATGAATTGCATCAATATTCCATTTGTATCTAGTCTTTGCCCCACCAGTTTCAACTTCCCATAAATTAAAATGGAAATTACGTTTCTGTGGCTTTGGTGTATTAAATGAAGCTGATCTGCGTTCAAAATCCTGATATATAGGATTTTTCTTCTCAAATGGTGTATCTCTCCATAACTGATTAAATCTATCTTCCTGTTCTTTCCCCACAAAACTACCAGCTTTAATTAGATATGCACAGACCTCATAAATCTGTTCAAAAGTCACATCTGATTTATGTCGTTCTCCATCACTTCCCTTATAATTAACCATAACACCCATCTGGCTCTGATTGTATTCAATCAATCCATAGGCATTATTAGAATATGCTTGTGAGTATTCCTTTCCACTGTGGTTGATTGTTCTGTTAACAAAACTAATCTTGTCAGGTGGCAACAAGTTACTTTCATATATTACTTTAAGAAAAGGCTGATATGGTTTTATAGAAGAACATTCCGTAACATAAATCTCAATAGCTTGTCGAAGTTCTCCATCCATTAATTCTACTTGCTTTAATGACTCCGGAAATTCAGATCTTGAATTAATAACACTTCCATCAACATCTATCGCTTCTCCATGCAGTAAATCATTATACGCTGCATTTTCTGCTTCTATTTCCGCTCTATATTCAGCCTCTGTTACTAACCGATCTTCCTCTGCAAGTTCTTCATCAGACATCCCTTGCATTTCATCAAGCTCATCTGGTATTGAAAAATCATCAAGCACTGGTTCCGCATCTGACATTTCAATAGCATCCTCACTAATATTGAGAGCTTCTCTATCTCCATCCATCAATATTTCATCGATACTTGTTCGTGTTTGTATATACTCTCCGGTTAGAATTAATACACCAATTTCACTCTCTATTGACGACCAACTAACATAGCCTTCTTTCTCGCCTTCCGTATCTTTCCATTGAAAGCGAAGTCCATTGGCTTTGAAAGAATCATAGCCATGAAGACCATAACCATCAATTGGCCATCCGGCACCGCCAAGACCATATTCCTTCTTTATTAGTTTGGTTCGTTCCGATGCTCCCATCACATTCTGATAAATATCACAAACACGTTTCTTGCCACCTTCAAAACCAGTGCCACGTTTTACAACATCAACAATATATTCATGTGGTACTACAAGTTCTTTCTTTGGCTGCATATATGTGAACTTAGAAGCTGATGTTTTTTCCCTTGAAACGTCGAAAAAGGAAGCCTGATGATACTCGGCTTCCCTTGATTGTCCTAATGAATTTATTTCATCTAATTCTTTATTTAGTTCATTATCCTGTGCTTCTTCTAGTGGAACTTCAGATGCATTTTCTAATGAAAACGCATTACTATCTGACTTAGTACGATCTCCTCTGCCTGCATCTTCGCCTGTTCCCTTATCTTCCACATCTCCATGGTTGAATTTGGATCCACTGGTTTGTTCTTCTTTAGGTAACTCTCCATCAGTGTATCTAACAGCTGGTTCGCTTCCACGTCCACTTCGTGCATCTTCTGTGCTAGTTTCCCGAAGCGGTAAAGTGTCTTGTATCTGCTTACCTCGTTCTCCTTCAGATAACCCAATGCCATCATTCCGTATTTGCCTAGATTCAGAAGGTTTTTCTCTTCCTCCTGTGGTAATACTAGATTCGGGTACAATAGTCCGTCCACTTCCGTGTACGTTAATGTCACTTCTGCCATATGCTATTCT
>JAQUUB010000214.1 GCA_028694115.1 Lachnospiraceae bacterium | reverse complement strand
CTTCGGACACGGGTTCGACTCCCGTCTACTCCACTGAGGCGTCATGCACTCGAACACCACGCATGATATCGTCGAGAGGGATTGTTTGCTCTTTATCTAAGAGGTTATAGGCTATAATCATTACATCATGGTCTATGACTATATGATTGATAAAGACATGAAACATCCTTTCGCGAAGGGCGGTACTTTGGATGTCGCCCATTTTAAAGAGTTCTAGCCAGTAGAGAATATGATCTCTACTGAATAGGACTCTTTTATTTTTTTCTTTTGAAAGCGCAAGAGAGCAATCGGCACATTCCTTTTCCAGAGATTCTAATCTAGCCTTTGTAGTGTCCGTAAATATGCCCGCTTCTATGGCTTTCATAATATTGTTAATCTTTGCGCTACAATCGCTTAATTGAGCTTCTAAGGAGCGTATAGCATAGGATACATTATCGGTTTTCTGAAATTCGAGAACCTTGTCGGCAATCAGTTCTATCATATCATCAGTAAGTACATCTTCAATGGTATGGGTAGTAACAAAATCTTCAAGCCACTCTTTGCGAAAGTTCTGGGAGTCACAAACTGTTTTGCGTGACTTTTTTCCATGACATTTGTAATAATAATGTTTTGCACCCGTTTTACTGGTACCTGATTCACCTTGATAATGATGTCCGCATACACTACAGGTGACTTTATCACTTAGAAGAAATTTGACAGGAGCAGTGGCACGTGCTTTGGCAGCTGTAACAGCTTTGTTAGTAGTTGCAATACGTTTCTGCACGGTTTCGAATAATTCAGTAGAAATAATTGGGGGGATTGCGTTTAGGTTGACGTTATCACCAAATCTGTATTCGCCGATGTATTGGCGATTGCGGAGCATATCATGGATCATGTTGAATTTAAAATTATTCCCTCTTGAATTTTTAACATCTTTTGATTTAAGACGAGTACAAATTTCTTTAAGCATTGCACCATCAGCATACATTTGGAAAATTTCACGAACAACAGGTGCAGTACTTTCATTAATAACATAGTGCATATCAGAATCTTTCTGATAGCCATATAAAATGCTAGGTGAAATAATCCGTCCTTTTAAAACGGATTCTCGTTGTCCTCTACGAATTTTCTGTGCAAGCTCTGCAGAATAGTATTCGGCCATTCCTTCCAGCATAGATTCCAGAATAATTCCTTCTGGTCCTTCTGGAATATGTTCCTGGGCATAAGCAACACGTACACCATGTTTTTTAAGATGTACTTTATTAATGGCTATTTCTTCACGATTACGACCAAAACGATCTATTTTCCAAATAATTACAACTTCAAAGGTTCTTTTTTCAGCATCACGTAACATTCTTTGAAATTCATCTCGATGTTCAGACTCTGTTCCTGATAAGTGTCTGTCTGCGTAAATCTCTATAATTTGAATATCATTCTTTTGGGCATATTCTGTACAATCACGGACTTGTCCTTCAATGGACTGATCTGTTTGATTTGGACCAGGAGAGTATCTAGCATAAATTACTCCGTTAATTACTTTTTTTGACATGAAAACCTCCATATATTATAGATCAATAGGGGATTGATTTCTTAAAACACTACAAATTTATTTGTGTACTGTCACCTATCCGTAATATTCCCTTTTTTGATTCCCATTTTATAAAATAATACAGTGGCAAAATGCCATAATATGGGAGAGGGGGATTATTCAGTGACTAATGATGAATTAAAAACAATCATACATAAAATGATTGATGCTATTTCAGAAAATAGAATGCTTGTGATGATATACACATTCATTAAATATTTGAGATAAGCGGTTGGAACATGAGGTAGTAAGTATTATTCTTGCTCCCTCATGCTATCTGATAGTTTATGAATGAAATCTCGAAACAATTTTTTATTATTATCATCTAATTTCCAATATTCTATTATAAGGCTTCTGACAAACATATCATTAGAAAGCATGGCCGCTGCTTTTGCAAATTCATCTTCTGTAAAATCTAGAAACATATCTCCATTTCCATTACGAAGCCATTCTTCGTTCACATTAAATTCACGACATATGGCCAATATCATCTGTTCGGTTATTCCTCTATCTCCAGATTCTATTTTTGAAATTCCGGCACCTGTAACACCTAACTTTTTACCAAATGATTCTTGACTTAAAGTTAAAATTTTTCTAATAGATTTAAGACGTTTGTTCATTGTTTATACCTCCCTTGTATGTAGAGAATATCACAAAAACTTGGCATAGTCAAGAAAAAAGCGAAATACATATTGACAAATATGGCATTGTCAAGTATAATAATGGCATAGCCAACTTTATAACGAAAAAGAAGGGAGCGTTGACAATGAATGAGAACACTTTGGAATTTAAAAAAACTATCGTTGCACCCGATACCACAGAGGTGAGTCAATTATTAGAATCGCTGGATAGTAATTCAAGACTGCTTGCAAGGACTTACTTGTCAGCATTGGCAGATAGACAGCAACTTGAAAAATTGGAATTGGTACCTCAGAGAGCGTAGGAGTATAAGATAATGGAAGGAACACAACTTAATAGTATTGCTAAAACAGTATTTGAAGAAATGACTTCCTTCTATTCTATTCCTGAAAACGAGGAGGCATTTGAAAAATGGAAAAAAGAAAGAGATGCAAGAAGGAAAAGAAAAACGCAGCAATTCAATAAAGAGCTTAACAATAATAGGGCAGAAACAATACATAGTTGCGTAGGAGAGTTCTAATCAGAAAAAGATAAATTGAGAACAAAACAAGAATTATAGGATGGCAATTACACATAGTTATTGCAGGAGAGTGGCCAATGAAAAAGAAGTTACATAAGAGGGATAAAGAAATAAGGAAGTACCACCAAAAGGCAATTTCTTATTGCCTGATGGATTTAAAAGATATAAATAACTTGGCTATTGTATCTCGTATAGTACAAGAAATGTGGATGCAAGAGAAAAGCCAGGAACCTAATCAAAGGTTACCTGGCGGGTAAGAAGTAATGAAATCTTTTATTTTATCTATGATTGAATGAAAAGATGTTCGGGCGGAAGTGGGAAGGCTTAAATACCATTTTAGAAATTGGATATCACGATCTTTTAGTTGAAATACCCTTTTTAAATCAGCCAATACCTCACTCTGTGACGATTGGGTTAAATAATCTTTGGTAATTACATCTGATAGGAAAATATCTTCATCAGAGCCGACACCATAGAGCAACCATTCAATATTTACTCTGAATGTGATAAGAATTTTATCTATTGTATTTTTTTGAATTTGTTTTTTACCACTTTCAAGCATAGATAAATAAGTTTGACTCATGTCAAGAACTGTACAGAATTCTAACTGAGTCATGTGAAGAATATCGTTTCTCAAATGGGTTATACGAGAAGAAATTTCTTTTAACTCATGTTCACTTAAATTGTTGATATTTGAGACAGAGTTCTTCATTGAAACCTCCTTAAAGCAAATTAATATATCAAGACAATTAAAAAGGTCTTGTTCTCGCAAAACAAGACCTTGAGGAATCAAGTATACATTCGTCCCAACGAATACACCAAAATGAAATTAACATCACAGGTGGAGAATATTCTTGATTTGCCTATAACTATATAACCACAATAACATAAAACAATGAAAATTTCAATCCAAAATTACAGTTAGGAGAAAGAAATGGGAAAAATAATCGCATGTGTAAATGAAAAAGGTGGAGTCGCAAAGACTACCACAATCAAAAATTTGTCAATTGGGTTAGCAAATGAAGGGAAAAAAGTATTAGCAATAGACTTAGATCCATCTTCTAACCTTACAGCTTCACTAGGTATTAGTCCTCAACCTGGAGACAAGACAGTAATGGATATCTTAAGAGAGTCAATTAAATGTAATTCTGTCACAGAAGATTTTGCAATTATTCATCAGGAAGAAGGAATTGATGTTATATGCAGCACTAAAGAATTACATGATTTTGAAAATGAATTGGTGTGCGTAATGCAAAGGGAAGTGGTATTACGTCGATATTTAGTAACCATAAAAGATAAGTATGATTATATATTTATTGATTGTCCAGCAGGGTTGGGAATATACGTTACAAATGCACTTTTCAGCGCAGACACCGTAATAATTCCAGTACAACCACAATATTTAGGAGCTGGTGCAATGCAGAATCTTTTTAGCTACATTAATAAGATACGTATATTAAATGGAACAAATGCAAAGCCAGAAATTATGGGGATTTTATTTACAATGGTACGTATCAACACGAATAACGATAAAGGAATCATTGATTTCTTCAAAGAACAGTATAAGGACAGAATCAATGTATTTGAAACATATATACCTAATTCCGTCAGATTTTCCGAATCAGATGGAGAGGGACAAAGTGTATTTAAATTTGCACCTAAAACAACAGCTGCTATGGAATATGGAGAATTGATTAAAGAATTTAAGGAAATTGAAGCAAGATAAGGAGGGATCATAATGGCTGGTAGTAAAAATCTATTTAATAATTTAAGCAAGATGGATACTTCTTATTTGCTAGATCCTACGGTAGCGGATACTGTGGCAGAAGTGGAAATTGCGGCAGAACAGCAAGAGACAACCACCTTGCCAATAGAAAAGCTTATTGATTTTCATAATCACCCATTTAGAGTAGATACAGAGACGGAAAAGTTTCAGGAATTATTGGATAGTGTTCGTGAATATGGTGTTCTTCAACCAATAATTGTAAGACCAAGCACTGTTAAAGAAGGATTCTATGAAATTATTTCCGGACATTGTAGAACAGAGGCTGCGAAAAAAGCAGGATTAGAGAATATTCCGGCAAAGACGATTGTTATAGATGATTTCATGGCAACTATTATTATGACTCATACTAATATTTATGGTCGTGATGAAATTCTAATAAGTGAAAAAGCAAAGGCA
>JAQUUB010000213.1 GCA_028694115.1 Lachnospiraceae bacterium | reverse complement strand
ACTTTTTCACTAGCACTGATGGTAAACAAATTCATCAGCAAAATCATGGTAACTGGCAAACTATTTGGCTAGCGGTGTGGCAAACAAATTCGTCAGCGAGTGGTAAAGAAATTCGTTGACATTCACAATTTATCTTCAATCAGAGTAATGTCATTTAACATCAATACCGAAAATGAATTATATACGACATCAATTTCCTCATCTACTAGTAGAAGATTCCTATTACCATAATACTTTTTTCCACGTTCCCAATCTACACAGATATTGAGATACTCCTTTTGAGTTATAATAAGAACGGGAAATTTATGCAGAAAATCTACATACTCATCCTTACCCATATTTCTAATTGTGGGATTTGACTGCTTATAATCACTATTTATAGCAAGAGCAAACTTTGCTGTATTTTCTATATTGGTTTGATACTTTTGGCTATTTTTATTGATGATTTTGGCTACTTCATTTCCCTCTTTAATTGTTTTAATAACTATAAGACTTTTATCACATGTTTCTGTTTCTAAATCAATACCGAAATCAACAATCATATGATAATAATCAACTACAGCTTTTGCATAATTATATGTTTTACCTGATGAAGCTTCATAATCAAACACTTTAAATTTCCCATAACCAGTTGATTTATGAAGTATTTGATCCACCAATTCAGTAAAATTCTGTTCTGTATTGTTCCCCATATATTTCGCTCTCCCATAGCATTAAAAAAGCATTTCTTTATACTGGTTATATCTTGCCATCGTGTTCCTCAGTTCCGGTGTATCCATAAAGATATAAATCTTCCTACTGGCATCTTTCAAATCAAGCTTTTCATCAATCTTATGAAACCGATTCATCATAAGCCACCCTGCCATTCTTTCTTGCGTAATAACTATTGTATTTTCCTTCACCATTAAATTTATCACACTCCTATCAAATTTTATTTTGGAATCGTATGAACACTTTTCCGCAAAAGTGGGGGTGGAACCCCCACAATCTCCTACTCTTCCAATAATTTGATAGCTGTTGTAAGTAATGTCATACTTTTTTTTGATGCAGGTATCTTTACAATTCTATCAATACAGATATTTTTCGCATTGAGTAAATTATATTTACCAATCTGTAAGAACTCTTGAAATACTTTAAGAAACTGTTCTCCCTTATATTCCAGAAATACTTCATTGTCAATCACAGTTACATTGCACTCAATATTTCCATTAGCACTTATTTTTTCTTGAATAATCTCAATTATTCCTTCTTTCAATACCTGCACACGAAACTGATTATTCACATCAATAGCCTTTAAATTAAAAAGTTGTTCCCGGTATAATTCTTCTACTATAGTTTTATTATTCACCGGACTTACTTCGATTTTTTTATACCGCTCATATAGATATTCAATATCCCCCGAATTATCTTTCTGATATACATAACGCTTTGAAGTTAATTGACTATTTATTGAATACAACACTGGAATGAATAGATTTAATATAAAATCTTCCGTACATCTTTTTAATGATGCAATTGCATTAGCAACCGTATAGACATCATAGTTACCCATAATCTTCTGCGCTGCTACAATGTATTTCTTATCAATTTCTTTGAATTTCTGATATGCTTCTTTCTTATATGCTTGTATTGAAGCAATATATTCTTCATCTCTAAATTGATCCCACACCCCAACATCCTCCAATTCATGTTTTTCACGAGCATAGGAACGGATTTTTCTCTCTTTTTCTTTATTTACGGTTTCACGCTCTGATGCAAAACCATCATAAATAATTTGAATTTCTCTCAGGCATTCTTCATAGGTAGCCACATTATACTTTCCATTAACCATAGCATCCTGCAACAGTCTTGGATACTCTTCGTATTCCTTTCTATGTTCATAAATAACCGACAATAATTGTTCTTCTATGTAGCTCGTTGCGGTATCAAGTAACCCATACGTCCATGCATAATCTTCTTTTTCTGCTAATTCTTTGTTCTTTCGATATCGCAGAAAATAGGCATTTTTCGGATATTTTAAATTAATATATTCTATATCTTTCGGGGTTGGAAAATATAAAGTTTTTGGAGCATCAATACTAACCATCGCATTATACAAGACAATATAGATATCTTTTTCATAATCATGGAATCGCTGGCGCATATATTGTCTATGTATTTCTGGCACATCCCATATATGATTCCATTCTCCTGCCTCCAGTTTTTCCTTCAGCACCTTTTTACGCTCCTGTTCATCATCTATACCCAGTGCCTTGGAAGTTACAAACTTGTTGTTCATGGCATTATAATATGGAAGAGACTCCTGACACTTTTCATTTACGTTTGCTGCCTTCAAAGCTATTTTTCCAATCAGATTTCCCGATGCCTCGTAAGTTGCCTCAAAACGATTTTCCGCTTTATAAACCATCTTTATCTTTTTTCCATCATCTTTATTCCAGAAGTATTTTCCATCTGAAGGTGTTACTACTGCTGCTCTGATGATATCGTTATCTATGACAGTGCAAGCGTCACCATCTGTGTCAGCAGAGGACATAAGTGCCAGTATATCGCTCTGCTGATTGAAATATATAATCTCTTTACAATGACTCAGATACTTATCCAACAAATCATTTTTAATAAATGTAACGTTATGTACCTCACTGTAAGCACACAGAGGATTGCGTGCAATTGTACGATTTATGCCATTATCATAATCATAATTATAAAACTGACCTGCCTGTAATCCATTATTGCCCTGCGTTCTTGCCATGGCATAATTCATATACGAAATAGGGCAGACTCCGATATATTGATATCTCGCCTTTACTGTAAGTTTACCGCAAGCCAGATCCCTGCATCGTTTTTCAATAATAGTTGCAAGTTGATGTTTAACATATCGAAGCTTGATGAATTCTTCCGAAATATTCAGTAACTCATGGCATTTATTTGCAGCACTTTCCGCAACCCTTTGGATTTCCTCTTCCATTTCATCTTCAACACTGGAATTAATAATACTTTTGAAAAACAATCGAATATAATCTAAATAAACTATCCACTCATCCTTTTCCACATCTTTTTTGAATGGTTTCAATATTCGTCTGTATACTTTTACATCTTCTTTCATTAATTCCATATAGTCCTGTTTGCTTAATGCTAATGCAGAAAGCAGCTGATAATTCAATCTTCGATATTCTGTTACTTCCTCCGGATCTTTATTAACCTTTGAAACATATAACTGTCCTACGATATCCTTATATTTTTCATTTACGGAATTTATTCGATTAAGATAGGAATACCAGTTCTCATTTTTACCATGGTCATAATATTTCGCCAATTTTACCATACTCTCATTCAGCAGCATGGTTTTGGCAGTAACTTTCCTCCAGTTATTCCAACAATCCTTCAAATAATAATGTCCATTTTCCTGTTTGCAGAAATCTGTAGGTGTTTTATAAAATTCATCAAGGTAACCCTTCATATCGAATTTTGTTATCATTCCCTTAATACCTATTCCATAGCCTCGGATAATTGCAAAGTCAACATCATAGGAAAGATGCAGTGCTTTTTTAATTTGTTCAAAGACTTCCGGAGTTGCAATACCTCCACCATCAAACACATCAATATCTTTATCAACCGGACAATCTGTCAACTCATAATCCGTACTCTCTTTTTTATTATCACCATCAATTTCTTCAATCATAATTTTTCGTAACGTTTTATAATCTCTTACAAGATGATATGTTGCCTGCGGTAGTACAATAATATTTGGCATAACCCCAACCGGCAGAGCAGCTGTAAAACCTAAGGATAACCTGCTCAAAATATCTTTATTAATACAAACCTCTTCACCGCTATTTTCAATCTCCTTAAACTTTCCAAGAGATAAAAGATTTTCAAACTCGTCAACGAATGTCTTTACAGATTCTTTTACAAAGAATGTTTCACATTTTCCAATACTATTACTTTCAATTTTCATTCCGCCAGTAGTTGCAAACCATGCTTTATAAGTTACATCTCCTAGTTTCAGACCGCCTATCCATTCCTTTTTTGCTTCGTCCTTATCGCTAGATAGCACAACCTTAATTATATCATCAATAAATGCTCCATCCTTTAGCGAAGTTTCTATATATTTTTCATAAACCCTTACGAAGAAACAGTCCGGCAATGTAACAATCATATTCTCCAAATTTTCACTACTGATTACTCCATCAGATATACTGTCTCTGTCAAATCCATAAATTTTAATCTGTCGCTCTTTCACTTTTTTGCCCTCCCCCTTAAAGTCAGAGCCAACACCGATAATATATGTGCTGGCTCAATTTTCACCCTATCGTATTCAAGATCTCTTTTAGTTTCATTGTTTCATTTTTGGTCAAAGTTGTACCCTTACCCATCTTTTCATGTTCTGGAGCCCAATCACGAATGTCATATTTAGGCTCACCACCGTTCCAGCTGATAAGATTAAGTTCTTTTCTCCAACCTTTTACATTCTCGGATAATACTCCGATTTCTTTTACTATGTCGTATTTTATGTCTGCCATCTTACTTCTCCTTTACGATTTTGAATATTTTTTCCTTTGCCCATTCTCTTTCATCATCTATTTTATAAACAACTTTATTAAGATAGTCTATCAATTTATTAACATTAGTTTGGATTGTTCCATCGCTCCTAGATTGATTTCCATTAAATCCATAAATTCTCTCATCATATAATCCTTGTAAAATATAATTTATTTCACAAATCTCATTACTACATTCCATTTTTTCCTCCAGCTCCAATAAATTTAAAATTTCACATGTATTAAGCTTATTTAAAAATAATCTTATTTACAGATACGATTCATAAAATTTTCCAATTCAGCCTTAGCTTCGTCTGTTGTTCCATTTAATGAATGCATAAGTTCAAATAAATCTTTGTAAGAATTCTCAATTTCAGTTTTCACTGTTGTTAACTCTTCAG
>JAQUUB010000212.1 GCA_028694115.1 Lachnospiraceae bacterium | reverse complement strand
ATTCAATTGTACTTCCGCGCTTTCGCTTGGAATATGTATATATTAACCTCATATCAGTTATCAGGATAGAAACTAGGCTGGTGTATTTTTTCTTTTTTACACCAGTTTTTGGTGTTTTTCATTTTCTAGCAAATTGTGGCATGTCATGATTCACTTCTGCCTGATAATAGCCAGATATTGTTGATGGTGCATTGAACAAGGAAGCAAGTAGATACTTCTTGATATTATTCACCTTTGTTGTATTACCTTGAAGACTGTTCATCACATACTCAATATGCGACAAATTTAGTTTTAAGAATCTGCTCTTTACTAATGCAGTTGGCAGTTCTGAACTCGAAACAATCATCATCTCACTTTGATTCAATACTACCTCAATCAGCAAATTGTAAATTCCCTCTATGATTTCTCGATCATAGGGATGACGCTCAATCAGCAAGTCATAATCTATATTTTCTTTAATCAGTTCCTGATAAGCACTAACTGTGTTAATCTCATCATTTCCCATCTCATCTTCTAGTATGATTTGATTCGATTTGATATGATTCGTATTAGTCTTACTATAATCTATATCACTAAAATCAGTCTTACTAATAAGTGCCATCTTTTTCTGCTGTTCTTGAACTTCCATATTTACTGTTCTAGAACCTTCATTTTCTACAGGTCTTGAACTGTACAATTTGCCAGTTCTTGAACTTTCCTCAATTTGGATACCTTTGTCTTCTACTTTTTCTTTCCTTTCTTGCTGCTTGTCATCAATAATAAAGTTCTTAACATATAGAAGACTCGGCAATCCTAATCCACGTCTTTTCTTTTCGATTAAACCTACAACCTCTAATTCTTTCAATGTTTTAATAGCAGTTTTTTCAGCCATATTTAGATTTTCCATAATCTCAGATATTTGATAAATAATATATACACGATTTTCTTTGTCTAACCACCTATTCTTCATAGAAAGACTCATTCTATCGAGAAGAATTCCGTATAACAATTTTGCTGACAATGATAAGTCCGCAAATAATGGATCTGTAATTAATCGCTTCGGAATTCGTATGAAATTAAATTGATCCGCTTCCGAACCGTAATAATAATTAAAGACCATTATAATCAACTCTCCTTCTGGTTTCTCCATGTATGCTTTGGTAGAGGTTTAGCTGGTTCCAAAAATTGTTCCAGATACTGTTCAAATACCTCTGTATTAACTAGTGCAGAAGCTCCTACTTTGTATATGGCTCCTGCCTCTTTAGCCAGTGCCATAAATCGCGTTTTACCTAAACTGTAAATGATTGAACCTTCTGTCGCGTTCACGTATTTCTTCATTACATCCTTTGTCTGTGAATAGCTTTTGTAAGAATACGCCATATCTGTCTCCTTCCTAATTTTCACTTTCTTTCCATAATGGATTTTTCATCGGAACTGCATTTTCTCTAAACTGTTCCAAATAATCATCAAATAGCTCTAAGTTAATCAGAACTGTTCCACCAGTCCCTTCATTAATTTTATATACTGCTCCTGCAGCTCTTGCCATTTCAATAAAGCGATGATGACCAATACTGTAAATGATAGAACCCTCTCCTATTCGAACATATTTCTTATGAACTAATTTATTTGTACCAGGTACTTTGTAATGGTGCTTCATATACTCCTCCAATCTCTGATGACAAATAAGAAGTATCCGTGGCAATTGATAGATTGCGCCTGCAGCTGATGCAAACTGAATAACATTACTTTCATCTATACCAAAAATCTTGCTAGCCTCTGCTGGACGTAGATATCTTTTATAGATATTGTCATCATGAATGTAACTTCTGATAGATGGTTTTAGTTTTTTTAACACATCATCACCTCTTACTTGTAAAAGTCATCATCAATAATTCTGAATGTTTCAATGTATTGATCCAATACCTCAAGACTAACTAAGACCATTTGATTTAATTTATAACAAGCCTTTGCGTCTTTTGCGAGTTGCATAAATTTCGATACACTCATATGATACATTTGTGCACCCTCAGAATACCTAACAAACTTGTCAGGGTTTAATTTTTTCTTCTCAAGATTCAATGGAGTCTTTTTTTCTATCTTATTATCCATACAATTCTCCTTCAGTTTTGGGTCATTATTATCTGACCAATTTTTAAATTTTCTTTGACTAATTTCCATAACGCAAAAAAAGGACATCTTCTAAATTTCTTTAGAAAATGTCCTCTAATAGTGCTTTTTTCTATTAAATTGAAATCCAAACCATTCTTTATCTAAGCGTTGACTCGTGTTAATGACTATGTTTTTTCTTGGTCACAACTTGGTCAACCTTATATCAAAAACCTTGGAAGTACTGATTTTACTGGACTTATTTATCCAGGCTCTTCATCGTAGGAAACGTATGTTCGACTACATCCACTGAACTCTGTTGAACCTTACCGAGCCATATACAAATGGATTTTTCAATCTTACAACTATCCACCTAACTCCGTAGAGAAGGATGAATCTGTCGTCTCTAATGTGTCCAATGCCTTATTTTAAAGGCTTCTACAAACTTTCTGCAAATTCGCTCATATGCATCCAAATAAATCCAATCAGTACAAAAGACACTTTGTTTACTTGAAATACATCTCACAAATTTAATTTTCTTACTTCTTAAGTATACTCTTTCTTTCTTGATTTGTCAGCAATTATCTGATTACAATTTTTCCTTCCAGTTTCATCACAACTTCTTTTTTCTTTTCTGTTGTTGCTTCAGCATAAATATCCATTGTAGTGCTGATATCCGCATGTCCCATAATATCCTGGATGACCTTCAGGTTACTTTCGTTTTCGCAAAGTCTCGTACAAAAGGTATGACGAAGGTTATGAGCTGAGAATTTTGGCATGATAATTGGTTTTCTATTTTCTTCTGTTGCAAGCACCTCTTCCTTATTATTATACGCCGTTATTGCTCTTCGGATAGCATTATTTATAGCACTCGCACTATATACAGTGTGTGATGCAGTAGCAAAAACAAATCCTGAATACCCATCAATTTCTTCTTCACAAAAGCCTATGCTCTTTTGGATTTCATACTCTGCAAGAAATGCCTCAAATACTTCATCAAACATTGGAATAATTCTGGTCCCTGCAACTGTCTTTGGAGTCTGAATGTGTTTTTTACATTCACCTTTATCATCTGGTCTATCTGTCAGGTTATGATTTACACTGATGACTCTGTTTTCAAAATCCAGATCTTCCCAGCGAAGTCCCAGGCACTCTCCGATTCTCATGCCTGTTCCTAAGAGAACTGTAAGCACTGGCAACCAGCCTTCATAATCACGGTCAGCATCTAGAAAATTCATAAATGCTTTCTGCTGCGGAATCGTAAGTGCACGTCGTTTTGGTGCATCCCACAACTTGCTTTTTTTGATTTCTGACATGACACCATCTGTAGGATTTGTTCTGATCAGTCCATCCCGTACAGCCATATCAAATGCAGGGTGAAGCTGCGTATGCACATTATCCAAGGTATTCGCTTTCATCTGTTGTTTCTGGAGGATATTGTAATAGAATTCCTTCACATCAGAATATCTGATTTCCACAATCTTCCTCTTGCCAAAAGTATCTCTAACAAAATGGTTGTACATATATTTGTAGTTCCCTTTGGTAGTAGGTTTCAAGTTGTATTTCTGATTGATGTATCTGTCATACAGATTATTCAGTGTAAGCTTTGCTGCTTTGTATGGATCCAGTCCATCCTCATATTCCCTTTGAAGCTGCTTTTCTCTTGCTCGTAGTTCAGGTAATGTCTTTGAATAAATGGAATGCCTTGTTCCCATTCTGTCTGTATAAGAATAGGAATATCTTCCATCATTTCTCTGACATTCTCCGGTTCTTAATACATACCCTTTGCTGTCTTTTCTTGATTTTACATTCATTTATGATTCCTCCTAAAAATAAGAGGAACAGCCGGTTCAATACTGTATCTGAATGGGTCTGGATAGCTCCAGCACTCTTAGACGTATTATAATCCAGCCATTCCGCACTTTCAATCCAAATTTATCAATTGCCAGCTCATTGGATTCCAATGGATAAAAAAGGATTTTCTAAACACCTGGCTCACAGAAATTTTCCAGATATTCGTCCACTTTTTCTGTATTAACAAGTACACATCTCTTTACCTTATAAACTGCATTGGCTTCCTTTGCCACTTCCTGGAAGGTATGAAGTCCTAATGAATACAATGCGGCTCCTTCTGCATATCTAACAAATTTCTTTTTTCCTGTTACTACTTTTTCCTCTAATTCTGGTATGACTACTCTTGCTCTTGGCATAATGTTAACCTCCTGTGTTTTCCTATATTTGTCCGTCTAAAAATCCAATCATCTGGATTTTAATTTTCTTTTTGATTCTTCTAAGTTTCTGCCCTGCTGATTCATACTGAATACCTGCTTCATCTGCAAGGTCACCTATGTTCTGTTCTTTACTCAGATATCCAAAAAAGAACTTATTCTCTTCATTTGATAAAATACCAAGCTGCTTATTGAACAGTGCATAATGTTTTCTCATGTCCCGAAGTATAAAAGCTTCCTTTTGAAGCTCCGGCGCTTTGTCTACATCATTAAGTATTCCATCCGAAAAATTACAAGTGATAATTGCATCTGTTGTGATTACATTCTCTACTGCAGTATATGCTGTAATATCACTGTGCTGGCCAGACGACTGTACTCTAACCCCCAGATCAACATGAGATGCTTTTCGATTGTAACTTTTTTCATTTTCAATCACGTAACAAAGCCCTTCTGTAAAACTATCCACGATTCCCAGAAAATTAGGATAGTGTCTGATGATCAGATCCACCTTTCCGGAAGAATCAGCTTCATCATATTTTGTTATAATACTTGCTTTTGCTTTCATCATTTTCCTCCTAAATTTGAAATTGATGTAAGTTCCAGCGAAACCGGTTTGTTGTTTCTTACAAGTATTATTCTATAGATTTCTATGGATTAAGTCGTTATCCA
>JAQUUB010000211.1 GCA_028694115.1 Lachnospiraceae bacterium | reverse complement strand
TAGAATTAACAAATCGTTTTTGCAATTATTTTAATACGGGAAAAGAGTTAATGGAAATGGATATTGAAGTTAGAAATCAAATAATTAGAAGTCATAAAAGATGAGTATTATGAGTACTTTTCAACACAGATGAAAATAGAAAATATAGCGGCGGTACTCCAGTTGGTAGAGAGACGGATGCAAGCAATGCCAATAAGTCTTGCATCTATGATGTCGCAGGTTCAAATCCTGCTCGCCGCATTTTAGATACGAAATGACATAAAATATTACGGAAGGGGGACATACGAATTGTACAAGCTGAAGAATACATATATTGATAGCATGATAAGTAATAAATTAAGCAGCAAAGAAATAGATTTCATTCTATATATTGCAGACAGTCAGAACGATTCCGGAAGAATAGAATCTGTGTATTATAAAGACGTATGTAATTCCATTCATGTCTCAATTCAAAAATTCTATGATATTTTAAATTCCTTGACAGATAAAAAAATGATTGCATATGAAAAGATTCATCGTGTTGATGTTTCAGTAACATTACTCGGTAATGATTTTTCTAAAGTGGATTATGAGAAAGATAAAATAGGCTATATGAATGTAGCTGCATCCGATTTCCAATCTGAAAAATTTATTAACATGAAAGCTGGTTCAAAGCTACTGTACCTCTATACACAGCGATTTATACAAGGAAAGCATATGCTTCTAGATAATTTCTATGATGAGTTTAGTAAGCTCTTTAAAGTGGCTAAGAAGAGCTTACAGCAGTACATACATGAGTTGAAAGAGAAAAAACTATTATTCATAAATAAAAAGAGAAATAAATCCTATAATTATGAAATGACAATGAAGCGAAGTACGGTACTTTACCATAAACAAATTATTGAAAGAGAAAAAGAGTTTTATGTCAATAACATCGCAATGCTCATAAAGAGAAATTTTAATAGGTTTCTTCCAGATATGGAATCGGATAAAATTACACACGATATTGCGAATTTGGCAGATACAAAGAGAGCAGAGAAGCACCACAATTTTATTTCTCTAATCGTAGATGCAATAAAGGAAAGCATCAGGCAACAAAAAGACGAGGGCAAAACAGTACAAGTACTGAATGCTGCATTAGTAAATAGTTGCTTGAGCAATACAATAGAGCAACAGTTCATGGAGCAATATGGACTTTGCTAAGAGCAAAAAGAACCAGGCGTGGTAATATGCCTGGTTAATTGAAGTATTCCAATCTGTGCATTTCAGAGTTATTTTTATATTCAAGACAATTTCATATGTAAATAAATTCAGATCAGGTACCAAATGTGGAAAACCTGGTCTCTTTTTTATGTATTCATTCAAGTTTTAAGGTATGCAAATAAATCTCCATTCAATTATGATGGATTTTATGATGAATTGTATTTTCAACTTATAAGGAATTATTCAGATTTTACATTCAAGTTTTAAAGTATAAAAATTGGAGTGAGAATAGCTATGAAACACTGTATTTGTGGGCAACACAGCCTTAGGCTCTTGCACTTACTAATTTTATCTTCTTATTAATTTATTTTCTTATATAAATGTATGTTTCCTATTATTTAACCATTCTAATATCGTACAACTTATCCACAATTTACAGACTTTCTAATTTTAAATGAAAAGCTTCCTTAAATAGATCTCTGAAATTTGTAATCTAATATATCATATTATGCACTATAAATATTTTTACTAATACAATTAAAAAGAAAATAAAAATTGACTTTTTTCCAAGTATTATCCTCTTAGGTTGCTTTTTGTATAACAAAAGAAAGCGGGGATTTTGCTATGATCTCTGTAGGATAAGTGAAAGGAGGAAAATCTATGTATTATTATAAAAAAAATGGTGCTGAGACTATAGCATACACTAGCGAGGAAAGAAAGCGTGCGCTTGAAGTAAGTTTGACTGCGCTGGCACAGAGCATGGGATATACGCCGATTCGACAGGGGGCGCATTATAGTTTGAAAGAAATGGACAGTCTGGTCATTTATAATGACAGATCATGGAACAGATGGAGCGGAAAAGGTAATATTACGAGTGGATCTCAAATTGATTTCTTGTTAGAGTTTGGAAATGTATCAGACGTGCCGGAAGCAATTCAACAGCTTTTGGAGTTCAAAGGAGAACCGATGCAGGAAGTGGTGGAATCAACTAAATATTCCATAACAAAAGGAAAAGAATTTGCATTGCCACCTAAAAATGAAAATTGCAAACGCTTATATGCATATCTGATGAAAACAAGAGGATTATCCCAGGAAGTAATTCATGATTTCGTGCATCGAAAACTAATCTATGAGGATGCAGTACATCATAATATTGTGTACTGTGGCTATGATCCAGATGGAAATATTAAATACGCAGGATTACGTGGGACAGCAGATATTTATGGAAAAAAATTCAAAATGGATGTTCCAGGTAATGATAAAAATTATGGTGTCAATATTGTAAATAAGGAAAGCGGAAGATTATTGGTCTTTGAATCCGTAATTGATTGTATGTCCTATATTGATATGTATCATGATACTACATCAAATAAGCTGATACTTGGTATGGTTGAAGATAATCCATTGGCACAGTTTTTAAAAGATTATAAGCATATAGATACAATATCATTTTGCCTGGATAATGATGAAGCAGCGCATATTGCTTTAGAGGGGCGAAAAGATGAAAAAGGTGTATTAACAAAGGAAGGGTTAGTAAAAAAATACGAAAAGCAAGGATATATGGTGGAAGTTATTGAACCAACATATGGAAAAGATTTTAATGAAACCTTACTTAATCAAAAAAAAAGTAATGAAATGGCAATAAATATGTATCAACGAAAAGGAGGACGATGAAGATGAGAAATGCTGATGCAGGTGTAATGATAAGAGATGGATATTTAATAGTTGGATATTTTAAGGATTGGTTAGTTGCCCAGGATCAAAATGAAGAACTATGGGTAATGGATGAACCAGAACATATTTATGAGCCAGGAACTTATTGCGATTCTGATTCTATTCTAATTCCAGCACGTAATCTGTCAGAGAATGACTATGAAACATTTTCAAGGGAATTTTTAGGGGAGGTGTAATTTCTTATGGCGTATAACGTAAGTGCAGAAAAGAGAGCCGAATGGAAGAATAAAGCAAATGAAAATGCTGATAAGGCAAAAGAACTAATATTATCAATTAGTAAAAACTATATTCAGAATACGGATTCCATTGCGGAAGTACTTAAATTTGCATCAAACTTTTATCAATATTCGATAAATAATACAGAACTTATCTATGCACAGAATCCACGGGCATCATTCGTAAAATCTTATGAAGGATGGAAAAAAGAGAATGCCCAGGTGCTTAAAGGTGAAATAGGTATGAAAATTTGGGTACCAGTAAAAACCACATTCCTGATTTTGAGCGAAAATAATTATGTAGCTCTATCAGATGCTACGGATGCTCAAAAAGCAGCATATAAAAATGGATTAATTGAAAGTAGGACAAGAACAACCTTCAAAATTGGAACAGTTTTTGACATTGGTCAGACTAATTATCCAAAAGAAAGATATCCTGAATTATATTCCATGGGATATAACTCAGAACAACATGAAACAGTCGTTAATGGTTTAATTAAATTTTGCCAGGAATGTGGTTGTCCTGTAGAAACAAGATCTTTATCATCAATATCCCTTAGAGGAACGTATGATGCAACAACTAATAGTATTTGTATAAATGAAAAACTGGAAGACACACAGAGACTAAGTACCTTAGCACATGAAATTGGACATATGTTACAAAAGCATGGAAGTACGGATGCTACACTTTCTCAAAAGGAGTTTGAAGCGGACTGTATTGCGGTCTTGATTCAAAGTCATTTTGGAATTGAATTAAATGATGCTAGAAAATCACATTTGTCATATCATTTTAAAAATTTTGAAGCTGAATTACAAAAAACAGATCCTTCTGTGAAGGAAGAGGATGTGATAAAGCAGATCGAAGGTGTTTTAGATATGTCTATGAAAGTATTTCGACAATTTGTAGAGCAAATGGAGCAACATGTTAAACTGGAAATTGATAAACTTCCAATAGCAGTTACACCGGAAAATAAGCCATTATTAACATTTTACTATCAGGTAAATGAATGTGAAGAGTTTCCATCAATGGGAAAGTCTCATTCAATGATTACGAATGCATCGGAGGCATTAGATATTTATAAAAATATTCCGGAAGATAGAAAATCACTTGTAGCAGGGATTGATGTTATCGGCGTTGATACTACCGGCAATGTGTTAGAAGAGATACCTATAAGCGGTGGTAAAATAATAGATCTTTCATTACTTGATCATTATCCAGCTGCAAAAGAAAATTCAGTAGCAAATAAAAAAATAAAAGAAATAGTAGATGTTGCTAAGCAAAATGGATTTCAGACTTATGGAAATTTCAATTTTAATAACGAGATAGAGCAACAGAATAGAAGGCATAGAGCCGGGAGGTGAAATATATGATAACTTTAAAAATGATAGGTTCGAAATTTGATGAAATAGATCTATTTAACAGACGTACTAAATCTCTACAAAATTATTTAAACGATTTGTATGAAGATCGCGGCATAGTAAAATATGAATCGGAACAACCAGGTGGTGTAGGTGTATTAGAACAACATGAGAAAAAAATTATAGAAACAGAAAAAGAAATAGATTCACTTGGGTTAAATCAACTGTATGGAGATATATATACAAAAGGCTCATTAGAAGATGTTGAATTACTAGAAACAATTGTAGAGGATCTTGGTAAACAAATGAATTTTTTTGACTCTGGAATCGGTAGTTATAAATTTGTTGGAAAGGGAAAGGAATACCAGTTTACCATTCAGGAGATTTATAAGGCGTTGGTTGAAAGTGATTCAGCATTGATAGATGCTCCATTAGATAAGAACTCTTTAAGATTATTGTTTGACATTAGTAAAAAAATAGATATTGGAACTAC
>JAQUUB010000065.1 GCA_028694115.1 Lachnospiraceae bacterium | reverse complement strand
TATATCATACTAGACAGAAATAGACAACATAAATATGACATAAAATAGGAATAAAAAATGCCCGAACGCCTTATAAATAAAGCAATCGAGCTATATTATCTTAAAAATTAACTGCAAAACTGTGGAACTTCAAAAACAAAAGCAATCTTTGAAAAGTTCTTGACGAAGACAGACCTATATGGTAATATATTTGAGTATGCCGCATACTGAGGTCATAAGTTTGTTCTTTTTTATGGATAACACCAAAGGTAGCGAGTAAGGAACTACGGTTCTAGAGATTAGGAGGTGCCATATGTACGCAATTATTGCAACAGGTGGAAAACAGTATAAAGTTTCTGAAGGAGACGTTGTCAGAGTTGAAAAACTTGACGTTGAAGAAGGAAGCACTGTAACATTTGACCAGGTATTAGCTGTAAGTGATAAAGAACTTGCTGTAGGCGATGCAGTTCAATCTGCAACTGTAACAGGAACTGTTATGGATCAAGCGAGAGCAAAAAAGGTTATTGTATACAAATACAAGAGAAAAACCGGATATCATAAAAAGAATGGTCATAGACAAGCATACACTGAAGTGAAAATCGAAAAGATTAATGCTTAGTATATGAAAGACTGGTAATGAAATGATTACTGTTGATGTCTATAAAGATAGTAATGGAGTAGTTTCTGAATTTGAGTGTCTTGGACATGCAGATTATGCAGAAGCTGGAAGTGACATTGTGTGTGCTGCCGTATCCGTATTAGTCATTAATACGATTAATTCTATTGATACGTTTTTACAGGAAGATATTCATGTACGAATGGATCAGGAAACTGGTAACATCTATTGTTATTTTGGCAGAATTCCAAGTGAGGGAGCTTCGTTACTACTAAATTCGATGATTCTTGGATTAGAGGATATCGAAAAAAATTATGGAAATGATTATATAAAAATAATAATTAGGAGGTGTAAACCATGTTAAATATGAACCTTCAATTTTTTGCTCATAAAAAGGGAGTTGGTTCTACCAAAAACGGTAGAGATTCTGAATCCAAAAGACTTGGAGCAAAAAGAGCTGATGGACAATTCGTAAAAGCTGGAAATATTTTATATAGACAACGTGGAACCAAAATTCATCCTGGTACTAACGTAGGACGTGGCGGCGATGATACATTGTTCGCATTGGTAGATGGTGTTGTTAGATTCGAAAGAAAAGGAAGAGATAAAAAACAGGCTTCCGTATATCCAGTAGAAAAATAATAAACAAATACGAACGAAAGGGGGTTTCAAACCGATGTTTGAAGCTCCCTTTTTTATCTATAACTGTAATTTTACAAATAAGTGTATTTTTCTTGCATAAAAGTATATTTATTTGTAAAATTAAGGTTAGAGGGAAAAGAAAGGATTTTTATGTTTGCAGATAGAGCTAAGATTTATGTAAGAAGTGGAAAAGGCGGAGATGGTCATGTGAGTTTTCGTCGTGAAAAATATGTACCAAATGGTGGACCAGATGGTGGTGACGGTGGAACTGGTGGTTCCGTTATTTTTGAGGTGGATGAAGGATTAAATACATTAACTGATTTTCGCCATATTCGAAAATATTGTGCGGAACACGGTGAAAACGGTGGAAAGAAAAACTGTCATGGTAAAAACGGAGAAGACATCATTATTAAGGTTCCAGAAGGAACAGTAATAAAAGAAGCAGAAACAGAAAAAGTAATTGTAGATATGTCTCGTGACAACCGCAGATATGTTTTATTAGTTGGAGGAAGGGGTGGAAAAGGGAATCAGCATTATGCAACAGCTACCATGCAAGCGCCAAAGTATGCACAGCCTGGACAGCCAGCCAAAGAATTGAATTTATTATTAGAGCTAAAAGTAATTGCAGATGTTGGATTAGTTGGTTATCCAAATGTAGGAAAGTCAACCTTATTATCAAGAGTAACGAATGCCACACCAAAGATTGCAAATTATCACTTTACGACCTTAAATCCTAATCTCGGAGTTGTTGATCTAGGAGAAGGAAAGGGATTTGTAATTGCTGATATCCCTGGATTGATTGAAGGTGCTTCTGAGGGAGTTGGCCTGGGACATGAGTTCTTACGTCATATCGAGAGAACAAAGGTGATTATTCATTTAGTAGACGCTGCATCTACAGAGGGTAGAGATCCTGTTGCTGATATTTATGCTATTAACAAAGAATTAGAGTCCTATAATGCAGATATTGCAAAAAGACCCCAGGTAATCGCAGCTAATAAAATTGATGCAATTTACGATCAGGAAAATAATGATCCTATCATAAAACTAAAAGAAGAATTTGAACCAAAGGGAATTAAAGTTTATCCAATATCAGCAGTAAGTGGAAAAGGATTAAAGGAATTACTCTATTATGTATATGATATGTTACAATCTCTTGATGAGGAACCGATTACATTTAAGCAGGAATTCTTCCCTGAACTTGAAGTAAATCGTGAGGATCCTTATAGTGTTTATTATGATGAATCGAACAAAGTTTATATGTTAGAGGGACCTAGAATTGAGAAGATGCTTGGCTATACAAATCTTGATTCTGAAAAGGGATTTACATTCTTCCAACGTTTCTTGAAGGAAACTGGAATTTTAGAACAATTAGAAGAGCTCGGTATTAAGGATGGAGATACGGTGCGTATGTACGGTTTTGATTTTGACTATTACAAGTAAAGTGAGATGAAGGCTTATGGAGATTTTTCAGGGGGATGCAGGCTTTGGGAGCATTGCATTAGGAAGAATTCATGTGTTGACCAGAAATTTAGAAGCTAGAAGTACAAATGAAATTGATACAGAAAAAGAATTAGCTGAGCTGGAAAAAGCAAAAAACAGGGTACTAAAGGATTTAAATGAAGAATATGAAAATGCGTTACATGAATTCGGAAAAAAGAAAGCCATGGTTTATGAAACGCAAATGAAATTATTGCAAGGTCATCAGTTAGAAGATGCGATTATTGGTCGGATATTAAATCAAAATTGTTCTGTCAGTAAAGCAGTTGCTGGTGCTGGTAAACATATTGAAGAGACTCTTTTAAAGACAGATGATGAGTATCTGCGTAATATGAGTAATGATATGAAAGAATTAACGAGGCGTCTTTTATCAAGTCTTGATGGGTATCATGGTTTTGATGTTTTTTTGAAGGAACCAAGTATTATTGCCACAAAGAGTATGACGACATTAGAATTCTTACAATTGGATAAGACAAGAATTTTAGGACTGATTGTAGAAGATTCTTCCTTGAATTCGCATATGGCGATTCTTGCAAAATCACTGAATATCCCAACGATTGTTGGATGTGAAATTCAGGATGAATTTGATGGAAAAGAAGCAGTACTTGACGGTGGCTGGAGAGTGCTTTATTTACAACCAGATGATCAGATAAAAAAAGATATGAATGATCGTATGGAAGAAGAACGAATTAAGAACCTTAAATTGGAACAGTTAAAAGGGAAAAAATGTGTTTCCAAATCGGGAAAAACTATAAAATTATTCGGAAATATTTGTTCTTCTTATGAAGTGAGTAATGCGAATTCATGCGATGTGGAAGGAATTGGGTTATATCGAAGTGAGGTTTTATATTTAGAGAGTACAGAAGCACCAACAGAAGAGCAACTTTTTGAAGAATATAAAGCTTTGGTTTGTGGAATGAATAAAAAGCCAGTTATAATCAGAACACTCGATGTTGGTGCTGATAAAAATCTGGAATATTTACATATGCAGAATGAATCGAATTCTGCATTGGGATGTAGAGGAATCCGTTTTTGTATAAGGAATCCAGAGATTTTCATTACACAATTAAAAGCAATTTTAAGAGCTGCCGTATTTGGAAATGTTTCGATTATGTATCCCATGATTTCTTCAACCAAAGAAATCCTTCAGGCAAATGAATTATTAGAAGTGGCAAAGAGGCAACTGATCTTGGAAGGTGTCCTATATAAGGATGTAAAGCAAGGTGTTATGATTGAAACACCAGCCGCAGTGATGATCAGTGATGATATTGCAAAAATCTGTTCCTTTATCAGTATCGGAACGAATGATTTAACACAATATACACTAGGAGTAGATAGAGAAAATGCTATGCTTTCCGATATTTGCGACTATCATCATCCAGCGATATTAAAAATGATAAAGATGGTAGTAGATAATGGACATAAACATAATATTCCTGTAGGAATCTGCGGTGAATTAGCATCTGATCCTACGTTATCCTCGTATTTCTTAGAGATTGGAGTCGATGACCTATCCGTAGCTCCACAACAGATATTACAACTTAGAAATCATATACTTAAATTAGACTAGGAGAATATTAATGACAAGTAAACAAAGATCCTATTTGAAAGGACTTGCAAGTACCATGGATCCTATTTTTCAGGTAGGAAAAGGAAGTGTCACACCTGAAATAACAGAGGCAATTGGGGAAGCATTAGATGCAAGAGAATTAATTAAAATCAGTGTATTAAAAAACTGCATGGATGATCCAAGAGAAATTGCAGATGTAATTGCTGAGAGAACGCATTCCGAGGTTGTATTAGTAATTGGTAAAAAAATTGTTTTCTATAAACCGAAGAAGAAAGATCCAAAAATTATTTTACCAAAATAAAAGAATTTGTGAGGTTAACTATGAATTCCGAAAAAAGGATTGGGATTTTAGGAGGCACCTTTAATCCTATTCATTTAGGACATTTAATGATAGCAGAGCAGGCATATCAGGAATATCATCTTGATAAAGTATGGATTATGCCTAGTGGAATCTCTTATTTAAAGAAAAACTGCGATATTCTGCCATCCAGCATTCGAGCGGAAATGGTGGAACTGTCTATTGCCAGCAATCCTCATTTGGAGTTATCAACCATAGAGGTGCAACGCGAAGGCAATACGTATACGTACGAAACGTTAGAGCAGTTAAAAAGGGAATATCAAGATACAACCTTTTTCTTTATTATCGGTGCAGACACTTTATTTTCTATGGAACATTGGAAAAATATTGACCAGGTATTTTCAAATTGTGAATTGTTGGTATCTGTTCGAAATGATTCTTCCTTGGAAGAATTAACGGAAAAAGCAGCGGAATATAAGGTTAAATATAATGGTATTATCCATATGCTGCATAGTCCCAATATAGAAATATCATCAGGAAATATCCGCAAAATGGTAAGTAATCAAAAATCTATCAAGTATTATGTAACAGAAGAGGTAGAAAATTATATAATGGAACACGAACTATACAGGAAGATGGAAAATGTATAAAAAAGACATAAGAAAAATCGAAGAACATTTAAAGGATATCTTAACTGAGGATCGCTATACTCATACATTGGGAGTTGCTTATACAAGCGCTTCTATGGCTATGGCCTATCAAGGAGATATGGAGCAATCCTATGTGGCTGGTTTGTTACATGATTGTGCAAAATGCATCTCAGATGAAGAGAAGATTCGCATTTGTGATAAGAACAATATTTACCTAAGTGATTTAGAACGAAAGAATCCATATCTGATTCATTCAAAGCTCGGAAGTTATCTCGCACAGATGGAATATGGAATTAGTGATCAGGAAATATTGAGTGCGATTCAATATCATACGACTGGAAAACCAGATATGTCGCTGCTTGAGAAAATCGTTTTTACAGCTGACTATATAGAACCAAGTAGAAGAAAAGCACCAAACCTATTTGAAATCCGGGCAAAAGCATTTGAAAATATAGAAAAGGCTATGGTAATCATTCTAAGAGACACCTTAAAGCATTTGCAGGATACCTCTTTAGAAATTGATGATTTAACAATGCAAACATATCAATATTATTTAAAAAAGACAGGAGAATTATAAATGACACCAAAAGAAATGACAAAACAAGTAATCCTTGCATTAGAAGATAAAAAAGCAGAAGATATTAAAATTATCGATATCAGCCATATTTCTGTAATGGCAGACTATTTTATCATTGCAAGTGGTAACAGCCGTAATCAGGTTCAGGCAATGATAGATAATGTAGATGAAACATTAGGCAAACAGGGCATGACACCAAAACAGGTAGAGGGCTATCAGAATGCAAATTGGGTTCTCATGGATTATCGAGATATTATTGTGCATGTATTTGATAAAGAAAACAGACTGTTCTATGATCTAGAAAGAATCTGGAAAGACGGAAAGACGATTTCTGTTGAAGATTTAAAATAAACATAAAGAATCCCTATCTCCTAAATTTAAAGAGATAGGGATTTATTTATTAATGATATAAGCGAAAAACTCCATATACCTTTCCTAATATTTCTACATGATCAACAATAATAGGATCCATGGTATCATTCTCAGGCTGTAAGCGGTAGTGACCATTCTCTTTATAAAAAGTCTTAACTGTAGCGGAATCATCGACTAAAGCAACAACGGTATCACCATTTCGTGCAGTATTGCAACGTTCCACAAAAATCTGATCTCCATTAAAAATCCCAACATTAATCATGCTGTCACCTTTTACATTTAATACAAAGGATTCCGAATTAGGAATCATATCGGTTGGAATCGGAAAATATCCTTGAATATTTTCTTCTGCAAGAATTGGCTGACCAGCAGCAACCGTACCAATAATAGGGATACTAGCCATCTCTTGACGTACCATATGAAATCCATCATCAAGGATTTCAATTGCTCTTGGTTTTGTAGGGTCTCTACGAATATATCCGTTTTTCTCTAATGTTTCTAAATGAGAATGGACTGAGGAAGTTGACTTCAGATGAACAGCCTCGCAGATTTCTCGTACTGCAGGCGGAAAACCTCGATCTAAAATCTGTTGTTTTATGTATTCTAAGATTTCTTTTTGCTTTGTAGTTATTTTACCATATGCCATGGAAATTCCTCCTTTAAACGGATGTTCTGTAATCAGTATAGCATAGCAGAAATTGAAATGCAAACATATATTCCAAATATTTGTTCGATTTTCCTCTTGACAACCAAATGTTTGTTCGATACAATACAACTATAGAACAGCTGTTCGCAACACTTGTTCGTGGTAATTGTATCAAACAGTAAATTCAATAGGTAACGGATTAGAGGAGGTTTCTTATGAGAACAAATACAAAAAAGAGCATGATTATTAGAAAAAGAAGAAGAAATCGTCGGTTGATTAAGTTTACGTTTTCATTCACCTTACTCTTAATTCTTTTACTTTCTTTTGGAAGTATTCTGTCTTATGCGAAGTCTTCAAAAGAAGAAGTACCTGTTTACAAATATTATAAGAGTATTGAAATTAAGTCAGGTGAAACCATTTGCAGCATTGCTGATCAATATCTATCAGATGAATACGAATCAAAAGAACAATATATGAACGAAGTCATACAAATTAATGCACTAAAAGAAGATACCATTCATAATGGTCAGTATTTGATCATCCCTTACTATTCACAGGAACTGAAATAGCTATTTCAGCTCTGTACCTATTTTGTTATCAGGGTATGGAGCTTTTTTAACCCAGCCCGATAAAGTTCTATGGGTTGTGCGGATAGCAAAGAGATACGAATTGCATTAGGAATTACACTTGTGCCTACCGTGAACCGTCCGGCACCATAGATTTGAATATTTTCTGACAAGGCTATTTTTTCAAATTCGTCGGAGGTATAGTGATCAGGAAGTGTTAGCCAACGAATCGGACTGTATTGGTTGCCACACGTAATCTGATCAACCATAATTTCATCAAATATTTGATTTCTGATTAAAACATCTTTCATTCTAAGCCGCCTAATTTCCTCAAAACGCTTTGAAATAACGAGTCTTGTGAATAGCTGTAATAATAATGCCGGAGGGGTGATCTGCATCGCATAAAGGCTTTCCTTTATTGCCTGATTGTAGGATACCGGGGTATGAAGGACTGCTAAACGCAGTCCAGGAGTTAATGCTTTTGAGACACTTGATATAAAAATCCCCTGATTCTTTGTGAAGGATGCAATTGATGGGAGTGGATCTTTCCTATATAAGGTATAAATACCATCTTCGATGATAGGAAGAGCATTTTCTTCACAGAAATCAGCAATCATTTTACGGGTTTTCGTATCGAGTATCTCGGAAGTAGGATTATTAAAATCTGGTATGAAATAAAGTCCCTTTATATTATGATTTTTGTATGCATATCGGAGCACTTCTTTTGTGATTTTACCATCTTTCATTGATAAAGGGATTAACTGGATTCCAAGGATTTTAGCAGCAATTTTTAATCCAGGGTATGTGGTAGGCATGGTACCAATCCGGTCACCATGCTTAAAAAGAGCACAAAGTGTTGCAAATATTCCGTTCTGGCTACCCGTGCTGAACAATATATTTTCTTTGGTCGTAGATAGGTGTGAATACTGTAACCACATCTTGGCCGCTTTTATTTGTAAATCATCATACTCAATGACTCCATATTGAAGGAGTTTATAAAAATCTGGTTCCGTCGTCATATCCATTAAACATTGTGCAGATAGTTTATTGATTTCTGAATTAGGCAGAATAGCCCCCATTTCAATTACATTTTTATCTTTTCTGTTTAACATGATCACAGAATTAGAGGCAGCATCAGAGGATACAAAGGTTCCCTTTCCAACAGCACTGCATAGCAGTCCTCGCTGTTCACATATCTTAAAGGCACGTGTCACAGTGCTTAAATTAATATCCAGGTAATCGGCCAACTCTCTTTGAGGTGGTAGTTTTGTACCAGGAGTTAGAATGCCCTTTCGGATATCCTCCTCTAGATTATTTGCAAGCTCTATATAAATTGGATTTTTTTCATTTTTTAAGATTGGTTTCCAACTCATTGGATAATCATCAAAAGAATTTACAGGCATCTGTTTTTCCTCATTTCTTATTTTCGTTTTTATTTCGTTTTCCATTGTCAAATTGTCTTGCATACAATTTTAATATTGTATGGAGGAAAAAGCAATGATAAACTAAGTAAAATTTGAAACATTCGTAAAAACGAATTAAGAAAGGGTTGATTATTCTTATGGAAGAACAATTATTTTCACAGAGCAGTTTAAATACTGCACCTTCCTTTATCAGAGCAATGTTAAAGGCCACCGAAAATGAAGAGGTAATCTCTTTTGCAGGAGGATTACCAAATCCGGTCTCATTTCCACAAGATGCCTTAAAGGAATCTTCAATGCGTGTAATATCTGAATATGGAAGTAAGCTATTCCAATATGCCCCTACCAATGGATTACTCCAATTGAGAGAATTTATTGCAGATCGCCTTAAGAAAATATATCAGATGGATTGTTTGGCAGATGATATTATTATTACAACAGGTGCACAGCAAGCAATCGATTTAGTGGGGAAAGTATTTATTAATTCTGGTGACAGGGTGATTATGGAAGATCCTAGTTATCTAGGTGCAATTCAAACTTTTTCACAGTATTTACCCGAGTTTGTTCCCATTCCTCTTTCAGAAGATGGAATTGATTTAGAAGAGTTGGAAAAATCATTACAAAAAGAACACATTAAATTTGCTTATTTAATTCCTAATTACCAAAATCCTTCTGGATTAACTTATTCCATGGAGATACGTGAAAAAGTTTTGGAATTATTAAAAAAATATCATTGTTTGTTAGTAGAAGATAATCCATATGGAGAATTGTGTTTTGATGGGAATCCACAAGGATATATAGGCAAGGATAATATGGAAAACAGTATTCTTCTTGGCAGCTTTTCAAAAATTGTGACTCCTGGGATGCGTTTAGGATATATGGTTATCAAAAACCCTGACATAAGACAACGCATGAATACGGCAAAAGAAGCATCCGATCTGCATTCCAATATCTTTTGCCAATATGTAATTTGGGATTATTTAATGCATCATGATTTGGATGCACACATAAGGAAAATAAGAAGACTCTATCAATCACAGTGTGAAACGATGGTTCAGGCAATGGAAACTTACTTTCCTAAAAATATATCTTTTACAAAACCTACCGGAGGAATGTTTGTCTGGGTAACGGTGCCGGATTGTGAATCCACATTAACTCTGTATGAAAAGGCAATCAAAGAAAATGTTGCGTTTGTTCCAGGAATGCCATTCTATACGGACAACCGAAATGCAAACACCATGCGTTTAAACTTTACGAATTCCACAGAAGAAACGATTGTGGAAGGAATCAGGCGTTTAGCGAACTTATTAAAGAAGGAGAATGGAAATAGATGAAAACAATTGGTTTGATAGGTGGAATGAGTTTTGAAAGTACGATTACTTATTATCAGGTGGTAAATGAAAAGATCAAAGAGAGATTGGGTGGATTTCATTCTGCAAAGGTGCTATTATATAGTGTAGATTTCCAAGAAATAGAAGAATGCCAGTCCGCAGGCGACTGGAAAAAAGGTGCTGAAATTTTAATCCATGCAGCAAAGAGTTTAGAAACTGCCGGAGCAGATTTTATTCTTATATGTACCAATACCATGCATAAGGTAGCACCACAAATCCAAGCGCAGATTACGATTCCAATCATACATATTGCTGAGGCAACTGCTTTGGAGCTTCATAAGAAAAATATGAAAAAGGTTCTCCTATTAGGTACCAAATATACCATGACAGAGGATTTTTACAAGGAAAAAATCATTGAGTCAGGTATTGATGTTTGTATCCCTGATGATGATAAAATCGAGCTGATTAATCATATTATTTTTGATGAACTTTGTTTGGGAATTCAATCGGAGGATTCTAGAAATCAGTTGCTTGAAATTATAAAAGAAATGAGTGATCGAGGGGCAGAGGGAGTGGTTCTTGGATGTACCGAAATTGGGTTACTGATCCAACAGGATCGTTCGGAGCTCCCGGTCTTTGATACCACTCTTATTCATGCAGAGAAGGCGGTACTTCTTGCTCTTGAAGACTGATAAAAAAGATAAGTCTAAAGTCTGCAGGTTGTGCGAAAGAATGGAGAACATTATGACAATTCTGGTTGCAGAAGATGAAGACGATATTTTACAATTAATCTCAACACAATTACAATTAGAAGGGTACCAGATTCTACAGGCACATAACGGCTATGAGGCGTGGGATTTATTTCAGAATCAGGAAATAGATCTCGCACTTCTTGATGTTATGATGCCTGTTTTTGATGGATATACGTTATTAAAAAAAATCAGGGAGGTGAGCCAGATGCCTGTTATTTTTGTGACGGCAAGAGGAGATGACATCGACAAGATATCAGGACTCACCCAGGGAGCAGATGATTATCTGACCAAACCTTTTAATCTGGCGGAATTAACTGCCCGTGTAGCAATTCAGGTACGACATCTAGAAAAGAGTCATTTAAAAAATCATCCAAATGAAAAAATAATCTGTGCGGAATTAGAGTTAGATAAAGGAAAAGGCTGCCTTCATAAAAATGGAGCTTTAATCGAATTAAATGCAAAAGAATATCTTCTAATCAGCTACTTTTTTGAAAATATAGGTAGAATCGTAACAAAAAAGCAAATCTATCAGGCTGTTTGGCAGGAAGAATATCTATATGATGACAATACCATTATGGTAACGATCTCGCATCTTAGAAATAAAATAGAAGAGAATCCTAAAAACCCCAAATATCTAGTTACCTTTCGAGGGATAGGATATAAGTTTCTTGCACCAGCAGAAACAGAATAGGAAATGAGAATGGTTAAAAAGGAAAAGAAAATAGTTACATTTTTATGGAATAATTATATTTTTATTATTGTAATTGCCATCTTGCTAATTATCATTCCCTACCTATTAATGACATTGGTGTCAGGATTATTAGCAAACCAATTAGTATCAAGTCGTTATACTGCGGAACGTATCATGTGTGATGATTATAATAAAATGGATATTCGTGAAATCATTGACAATCATGGTGGGGTAGAGGTTGTCAAAGATGATTTGACAGTGATTCCGCTTGGCGGTCAGAATAGTCTTAATACGAAACAATTTACGAAATCTGAGTGGACTGATTTTTTACAAAAGGTACCAACACATCCGAATGGTATCTGTTATTCCATTGCATATCATGAGAAAGGTGGGTTCTTTGTAGTCGTCGAATTTCCCACTCCTTTTTATTTCAAAATAGATATTGGATCCAATACAGATTCGGTTGATTATGTTTCTGTTGCGAATATCATGACAGTTATTTTACTGATTTACATTTTCATTTTGGTACTTGGAGCGATTATCTATTCAAAGCATACGTCGAAAATATTTTTACGACCGATTCGAACAATCAAAGCTTCCATGAAGGATATGGAAAATGAAACTCCTCCATTAACTGCTTTAGAACCTATTAAAATTAAAGAATTTCATGAATTACAATCAGGATTTGAGCAGTTGTCAGAGAAATTGCAAGAGCAGAAACAGGAACGTTTCAAGCTACAGGAAAATAGAAATCGTTTAATCAGAGATATCTCGCATGATCTAAAAAATCCACTTGCAAGTATTCAAGGGTATGCCGAAATTTTATTAAAACAGATGGATGCTTCTATGGACATATCGATAGAAATGCAAAAAAATTATCTTCAGATTATTTATAGTAACAGCCTGCGTGCCAATCAGCTCATATCGAGTCTCTTTTTATATTCCAAACTGGAGAGTACGGATTTTATATTACAACTGGAAAAAACTGATTTGTGCGAATTCCTAAGAGAAAATTTAATCAATTTTATTCCTATTTTTGAAGAACATCATTTTGAATATGAATTATCGGTTCCCAATCAGGAAATTTTCCTGAATTTTGATCGAATACAAATGGATCGGTTATTAAATAATCTCTATGACAATGCAGTGAAATACAATCAGGACGGTATACAGATTTCGATTTCGGTAGAGACCACAGACAGCAACGTATTATTAACGATATCTGACAACGGAATCGGCATTGATCCAGAAGCTGCAAAAGATATTTTTATGCCCTTTCAAAGAGTGGATGAAAAGGTTCGAAACTCCCAGACTGGTGGTAGTGGATTGGGACTTGCTATTGTTAAAAAAATTGTGGAATTACATAATGGCACCATTTCACTGATGACACAGCCTAATAAGGGATGCCAATTTGTTATTTCATTTCCAAGATAGACGTTCCTCTTACGAATGAATCGAGTAATGAATTGATTTAAGGTGAATTTAAGATTCCTGTAAGGCCATTTTAGTGTTAATCCCTTATGATAAAGGGAGCTTATAACTATTAAACATTGAAAGGCATGGAATATATAATGAAAAAATGGATTCTATTTTTATTGGTAATCACACTTTGTATGCAGTCATTTCCACAGCACGCTTATGCACAAAACAGAGAGTTTGAAACTCCATCTGGAATGAGTGAAACAGAACTTGAAAATCTTTGCGATGAAGCACTGGAACCAGCAACGGAAGATTCGATTGGTGGTGCAGTTATCGTTGTTATGAAAGATGGTAAAATTGCATTTAAAAAGTCTTATGGCTATGCAGATATCGAACATAAGAAGCCAATTGACCCGGCAACGACAATTTTTGAATATGGCTCTGTTACGAAATTATTTACCTGGACGAGTGCGATGCAGCTTGCAGAGAACGGGGAGCTTGATTTAAATAAGGATATCAGAACGTATCTACCTGAGGATTTCAAACTGAATACGAAGTATGAGCAACCAATCACCATGTTACATTTAATGAATCACACCGCAGGATTTGATGATTATCTGATTGGACTTTTTAGTCAAAAGGATGATATCCCAGATTTAAGAACGGCCCTTTATGAAAATCAAGTACAACAGGTGGCAGAACCAGGATTTGCACTCAGTTATTCGAACTATGGAGCTGCTCTTGCAGGATTTCTTGTAGAATGCATTTCTTCGGAATCTATGGATGATTATGTAGAAAAACACATTTTTACAAAGTGTGGTATGTCCCATACAACAATAAAACCAGATATAGTAAATAATGGAAATATACAAAAAAACAAATCGCTGGCGTACACCGTCGATTCTGACGGAAATCTTGCAGAATCTGAATGGTCGTACGTTCCAGCGTATCCTGCGGGAAGTGCAAATGGTACGGCAGAGGATTTGGCTAAATTCGGAACCGCTCTATGTGAAGAATCAAATCACCCCAAATTATTTAAAAATAAAGAGGGAATCAAAAAGCTTTTCTCTACCAGCTATCAGGGTGCCTGTGATGTAGCAGGAGTATCTCATGGATTTTTCCAATATTCTGGTGAATATCCGACATTTTGGCATAATGGGTCAACACAAAATTTTTGCTCATTCTTTGCGGTTGTTCCAGAGACTGGTTATACAATTGCCATCCTTTCCAATACGGCTTCCGAATATGCGATGGACACTATCCAGACACTTGGGTTTCAAACGGTTCAAAAGAAAAATATTAGTTTTGATACGAAAGAAGAATCGTTACCTGATACCAAACTCGTAGAAGGGAAGTATCGAGATTTCAGACAGGTCCATAGAGGAATCACAAAATTAATATATCTATTCCCAGGAACCTTGCAGATAAGGGCGATTAATGATACACAAATCAAAATGAATGAGAGTGTTTTCACTCAGATTAGGCCTTATATTTATCAAGATATTGAGACGGGAGAAAAAGGTGCATTCACAGTTTCAAACGGGAAGGTAGTCAAATATTCCAATATGATTGACTATGTAAAAGTATCTTTTCAGGATTTTGTGTGGGAATATCTGACGTATGCAATCCTATTCCTATTCTTATTGTCAAATTTATTCTTTCTTCCTTATGAAATATACCGTCTCATTCGATTGCTGATGCGTAAAGAGAATTTCGATCAGGCAATGTTGTTTGCATGTCTTACTACCATAGGGTTTCTTGCTTTAATAGTTAATAGTTTTGTTATTTTTGAGAAAATCACGATATGGCAACGCTTTTATACATTAAAGTGGAATTTATATTTCAATGATTTACTTGGCATTTTCATTATGATCTGTAGCTTCCTATCCATTCGGGCAAATAAAAAGAGTACTAGGAAAATGCAGAAAATCTTAGCAATTACTTATTCAACAATTTCAATTCTTACGGTACTTACATTATTATTCTGGGGAGTTTTTAATTTTATAAGGTAATATCTCAATCTGTTTGGAGGACGGCTCATTACACTCAAGTAAAGTAGCATCAAGAAAGCATTTTCATATAATAATATATAAATGATATAAAGAAATATGGAAGGGAATGCAAAATGGCTTCAAATGGTTTCAATGTTTCATCAAGTGATACAAATTCCTTGTCAATTGTGATAGATTCCAGTAACGCCCCCTATATCGCCTATCAGGATGGTGGAAATGAAAACAGATTAACCGTTAGTAAATTTAATGGTGTCAATTGGTCAGCGGTAGGAGAGCCGGGCTTTTCTCCTGGTGTGGCAACCTTCATCTCAATGGCCATTGACGAAAATGACATCCTCTATGTTGCATTTGTCGATGGAGCGAATTACGGAAAAGCCACAGTAATGAAGTATACTGGTTTGGAATGGGTATTCGTTGGAAACGCAGGATTTTCGGCAGATTCAGTGTCTTTTACATCAATCGCCATAGACTCCGACAACTTGCCTTATGTCGCATACGCTGGTGACGGTTATTATTACAAAGCAACCGTCATGAGGTTTAACGGCACAAACTGGGTATACGTCGGTAGTCCTGGATTTTCTGCAAATACCGCAATATTTACATCGATTGCATTAGACAGTCTGAATACACCGTATGTAGTTTATGAGGATACGGCTTATAATTATAGAGCGACTGTTATGAAGTATAACGGATCGAACTGGGTAAATGTTGGTAATCCTGGATTTTCAGCAGGCGGCGTTAATTATATTTCCATTGCAATAAACTCAACGGATACGCCCTATGTCTTTTATCAAGATGCCGGAAATGGCTACAAAGCGACTGTCATGAGGTTTGATGGTACAGGATGGGTTCCAGTTGGAAATCTTGGTTTCTCAGCGGGAGAGGTGCTCTTTACCACGATTGCCTTTGACAACAATGATGTCCCGTATGTTGCCTTTCAGGATGATGAAAACCGAGTGCGGACTACGGTCATGAAATTTAATGGCACAGACTGGGTAGCTGTCGGAATTCAAGGTTTCTCACCGAGCGGTGCGTCGGATGTAACCATCGCACTCGACAATAACAACAATCCGTACATTGCCTATCATGATGTATACACAAATGTAATTGTAATGAAGTTCACGGGAACGAATTGGGAAACAGTAGGAGCTCCTCTTGGCAGTCAGCAAGCATCTGTTCGTGAATTGATTTTACGCATCTTAGCAGATCAAGCCCGAATCACACGCTGCTTTCGGATTTTTATCTGTGAGACCTTGGAGGCAATATCAGAGAATAATTGTATAAGTCCGGAAAAGAAAATGAAATTGGCGTTAGAGTTACTTCATGCATCCGCTGAAAAAGAATCGTCTCTGGCGGCCGTTATTGAATCAGCAAGTAAATTGTAATACTCATGGGTTTTGACCCAATCCTCCCTACTCAAAAGGCTTGTAATGGTGCTGTAGTATACTAACATTACAAGCCTTTTGAAGTGATGTTTTGAAAAAATATTGCCACTATGTTGACACCTGTTAACATTAGTAGTATATTACATGTTAACACTTGTAAATATTAAGATGGGAATTGATTCAGGAAAGAGGGGAATGTATGAAAGAAAAACCTTATCATCATGGAAATCTGCAAACAGAATTAATTGAGGAAGGGTTAGCACTTATCCATGAAGAAGGGAAAGCAAATTTTTCGCTAAGAAAATTAGCAAAAAGATTAGGGGTATCCCCGACTGCCTGCTATAACCATTATGCTACGGTTGAGGAACTGCTGAATGAAATGAAAAGCTATGTGACTAAGAAATTTTGTGATGCTTTGACAGAAAATATAGATCAAAACGAAATGGAGAAGGCCTCAATCAAAATGGGGAAATCCTATGTGCTATTTTTTGCAAACAATCCACATTACTTTTCTTTCATCTATGACAATGAAGATTATAAGATACAGTTGACAGAAGAAATGTTTGATGGAGATTTTGAACCTTTCTGTATTTTCAAAAAAGTAGCATTAGAGTGTATGCAATCGATGCATATAGAACAAGAAAAGTATCATGACAATTTAATCGTTATGTGGGCAACCGCACACGGACTGGCGGCAATGGCTAATATGAAGGGGTTCTGCTATGACGGAGATTGGGGCGCGCTAACAGAAAAGATTTTATTTGAAAAAATTATATTATAATAGGCGGAGGAAAATGAAAATGACTATCAATGAGGCTATGAAAAATCGACACGCGGTAAGGAATTATGAAGATCGGGAAATAGAAGAAAGTGCAATCCTTGCTTTAACAGAAGAAATTAGCAGGTGCAATCAGGAGGGTGAGTTATCCATACAGCTAATCACGAAAGATCAGGACACTTTTAAAGGTCTGACAGCAAGTTTTGGTGGCTTTCGAGGCGTTTCCAATTATATTGCACTTGTAGGGAATTGTAGTGATGAACTAGAAGAAAAACTGGGTTACTATGGAGAGCGATTGGCACTTAAAGCTCAGCAATTGGGATTGAATACCTGTTGGGTGGCAGTCACCTATAAAAAGAAAGTGTGCAAGGCAGTGATAAATGAAAATCAAGAGCTGCTATGCGTGCTGACACTAGGATATGGAAAAACGCAAGGAAATCCTCACAAATCAAAACCAATGGATCAACTGTGCAAGGTTCCGAGAGCTATGCCCGAGTGGTTCAAAAAAGGGATGGAGGCAGTAATGCTTGCACCAACCGCCATGAATAAGCAGGATTTTCTTGTGGAATTAGTTGGGGATGATGTCAAATTTGAAGGAAAGGAAGGGAAGTATAGGAAAGTAAATTTAGGAATTATCAAGTATCATTTTGAAGTTGGTGCAGAACGAGTTTGATTGGAACATATAAATAAGGGTCGGTTGATTAAATAAAATTCATTTCTTGGGGAGTGGATTTTATTTTTTTGGAGTCAATATATGGTTGATATGGATGATATTGGAAATATGTATGGAAATATATTGAAAATGGGTTTAAAATGGGTTAGACATAAAAATTGTAAATACGACATTTATTTTATGGGGTTGGATTACGGATTATAGCAATAATGGGAAGTTGGGTAATGTAATCTGATGTTTAAATATCCCTAAAATCCAATAAAAAAGAATAGGAGAATAGATAAGAATGTCAAAAGAAAATCCAGGGGTGATTTTTGATGCTTCCAGTAGTTGGAATGGATATAATCATCAAGGAAAATTAGCTATTTGGTTTGCTTTACAGCAAATTGAAAGTGTATATAATACAACACTATCCTTTGAAGATAATAAATCGATTATGGATAATTATTTTCTTGAAATAGAGTATTTGGAAGACTTCTCCATAGGTAGATATGTAAACGGTAAAGAAGAGTATATTACAGTACATCAGGTGAAGAACCATGATACAACAGTAGCTTCTAATTATAATAGTGCATTTTTGGGATTGGCATATCATGTGAAATGTATTCATAGCATACAGAAAGCATATTTACATACAACAAAACAAGTGGACTTAGATAAAAAAACGGTAGAAGAATATATAAAATCATTGATTGAGAATCCCAATGAGTTAATCGAAACGCTCACTAAAATAAATGAAATAAGAAATGACAAGGCTAAAAGAGAAGAGGCACTTATAGTACGGAAAGGAAGGCCACCAGTTTTTATTTGTAAACTTAAAAAGGCTCTCTTTGATAATAATCCTTTGGCTGAAAAGCTTGATGATTCCAATATTGATGAAGCTTGCAATAAGTTGGAGGATGAAGTGAATTCTCAACTTGCAGCTATAAGAAGTATGCCTGATGAATTAATAAAAAAAATTGAGATATTCACATACGATTTTGGACATACAAAGCAAAACTTTTGTGAAGTGAATCGGCTTAAAGCTTTAGTGATGAATAAAATCGAAAATACTATTCCTCTTATGGGATTGAAGAGTTATTGGAGTACTTCTAATTTTATAGAAAGAAGATATGTATGTTTGTTGGGACACTTGGATGAACATATAATCGAGCGAAATCTTAACTTCCCACTTTACAAAGATGGGACATTAGAACGAAAAATAAGACTAAGTCAAATACTAGAGTGGTTGGTAAGCGATGAGATAGATGCACAAGATGATGAATTTTACCATTATTTCATAAAAGAAAAATTTTTAGAAACAGCAAACAAATTTTGCAATCATTGCACAAAAAATGAAGAAGAGTGTTGTTTGTGTTTGGTTACATCAGTGCTTAATAAAATTGGTAGTTTGTCTTTTGATGAAATGAAGAAGTTTTTATTGTTAACAAATCCGAATAATAATAGAGGACTTTCAATGATAACATATCCAGAATATGCAAATTCAGATAAAATAGCAGATCCTTTTCTCCTAGGAGTAAGAGATATATCGATCCTTTTCGACGACGAGAAAACGGCTATTACATATACAGATATGAATACTCTTCAGTATGTACTTACGACAATAACACTAAATAGTGTTATTGATGATATTGAAAGCATCTGCTCTGACATTGTAGAGAATCGTTCTCTGTATAATTTACTAATGGATTGTGATTGTTTTATAAGTAAAAATATGGATGTCCATTCTGTTGTGCAGGAAGCAATGAAAATTGGTAAGGCATACATAGAGAATCGAGATAATGAAGATAAAAGTTCAGAGCATATTGCACATTTAAAAAGGGTGAAATTGATAAGTCTTGGAAATTTTTGCAAAGAAGTTTGTTCTATTGAGGAGGATGAATAAGCATGAATATAGTATTTGATGTTCTAGATAAGCTGATATATATTGCCAAGGAGGAATTTGAAGTAACATATAAATCCGAGGGGGAAGATAAAAGTGTTGTTATAACTCCATTTGTTTCTAAGGAAAATGCAAGTCAAGTTTTTTTAGTATTATCATGTAAAAATGCTCTTTTGGGTGATGTTGTTAATAGTGATTTAGTAAAAGTAATTGCTTTTCAATTTAGACGGAGAGATTACCATAAAGCAGAAATGGATAGAAATTCTACATTATTGATACTTAGTGAGCACAGTGTTGACGAAGCAATTGACACATCGGCAAAAGTAAAAATAGAAGATGATCCGTATTATTTCAAAAAATATGTTTTTTCATTTGATGGAATATCAAAGAAACATACAGAGGTTTGGTTAGAGCAGAATATGAAAAGTGATTCGTTAATTGTGGCCATTCAAAATTATGTTACTGACACAAGTAATTTTAAAAGGTATAAAGTGAATAACCAGAATGAACCTATTTACACTTTTTTAATTGAGCTTATTACAAAAATACCAAGTTTTCCAATGAAAACAGCAGAATCACAGGAACTTCATTCAGTTGAACAATATTTATATGATGCAATAGATGCCTTAAAGAATCAAAAAAAGTCGATTGCAATTAATCGTTTGGGTCTTGACAAACTTGTAGATACGGATATTGCTGATTATGATACAGAAAAGATATGTGAACTCTGGAATCAGAATTTAGATGGATTGAGAGAGGAATAAATATGGTAGTATTAAATCGTATATACATAGAGAATTACAAATTATTCAGTTATAAAGAAATAGATTTTAGGGATGCATTACTACTAGTTTTTGATGGACCTAATGGTTATGGAAAGACTAGCATTTTTGATGCTATAGAACTTTTGGTTACAGGAGAAATCAGTAGAGTAAGAGAAAGTGAAGCTATTGATGGAAAACTAGCTTATGGGACTGTGTTTTTTGCAAAAAACATAAAAAGGAACGTAATTATTAAAGGTGAATTTGCAGATAAGAAAAAAGGAACAACGCTTGTCATTGGCGCAAGTGTGAACGTAAAAGATTTAAGTGGAAAGCAGCTTAATCCTAAGAATATATTTAGCAACATTGACTATTATATTTTACCTTCATACGACATTTCAATTGAGAACTGGAAAGAATATCTGATTGACCAAGAATCTATTTATTCAATTCGAACTTCTTTTTTTGGTAGACTAAACTTGGAAAAATTTACGCTTTTCCACTATATACGCCAAGAGGATCGTCTTGCTTATTTTAGACAGAATGAGAAGGCTAGATCGTCAACTATCGAAAGTCTCCTAGGAGTTGAGAATGAAAGAAATAGATATAAAAAGGTAAAAGCAACTCATAAAATAATAGTAGACAAGTTGAAAGATATTGATGGACAGTTAACTAAATTGAAGAATCGATTGGGTAAGAAGCCTGAACAGTTAGAAGAAAAAGTTGAATATGTACAATTGCTTGATGGAAAGCTTCCGTGGGATCTTGAAAATATTATATTCGATAATACGAATAGTGAGCAATTATTAGCACAATTTAATCGAGAACTTGATGAGATAGAAAGTTATGTAACTAATAAGAGCCTTCATAAGGTGTTTTTTGCTTTGGAGAAATATAAATCAGTTCCAGAAGAATTGAGAAGGGATACAATTAGTGCTTGGATTTTATTGAAAGATTTTTCTGTGGACTATGATGCTATTGAACGTTCTAAGGATGAGTTGATATATTTAACAAAACAGAAACAATTGATAGATTCACAAGAATATACCAAAGTTGATTTTATTAATATGTGTGAAAAGCTTAAGTTATCTGCGTATGGACAAGACTTGACTACCGAAGTTGTTTTATTAAAAGAGATTTCTGCAAGCCAAAGTGAAATACAGAAGATAATAAATAGCATGCTTCTTATACGCGAAAACCTTCATAAAGAACATCAAACATTGGAAGAAGATACGAAGTGTCCTTATTGTGGACATGATTGGGAGGAAGTTTACAAACTAGAAGAAGGATATATAGCTGCACAAGATGTATTTAAGTCGCTTCTTCAGAGGGACGGTGAGAAATATAGTGCACAGTTAAATTTAATAAAAAGAAAAGTTGAAGAAAAATGTGTTTTATCATTGAATGAGAAAATTTACAAATTATCAAATGAACCTATTTTGTCTATATATGGTAAGTTTGCCGATAAATCCAAGTTTATTAATGCCATTGCAAATTGCACTGACGTTCTCGAAGAAGTATACCACAAAATACCTGAAATTGAAGTAGATAGTAAAAATACTGAGGAATTGGTTGATATAGTGATTACGTTGATTGCAAACTTAAGTGAATTATTGACTGAAGATTATCTTAAAGAGAATGAGAAATTTATCTTCGCAAATGTAAAATCAAAGTATAATCTTAATGAGATGGATTTGGATAATAATTCTCTTAAAACAATAGAAACTAAGAAAAAATATATTATTAGCCAGTTTTATGAATCTTTTGATAGTTTACAAAAAGAGAGCATTGCTTTAGAAGAACAAAAAAGCGTGCTTACTGAAATAAAAAACCAATTGAAAGAATATTTTGATGCCATTGAGCAGTCCATTGATGCTTACAAGAAACAAATAATTGATGAGATTGAGATTCCTTTTTTTGTATATTCATCTAGATTGTTACAGTCATATCAAGGTGGACAAGGTGTACTTATGGAGAATGATGGTGAGACAATTCGATTTAATGCGCCTAGTTCGGAACATGACATTTTGTATACGATGAGTTCTGGACAGCTTTCAGCAGTTCTGCTTTCATTTTCGCTAGCCATGAACAAGATATATGCGGGAGAAGGAATAAAAACAATGTTTATAGATGATCCGATTCAGTGCATGGATGACATAAATATGATTTCGTTTGTTGAATTATTACGTCGTGAGTTTGGCGATTGTCAGATTGTTTTATCGACACATGAAGAAGACTTTTCGAACTTTATTCAATATAAATTTGGCAAGTATGGATTAAAAGCAAAAGCAATTACTTTAAAGGAAGCTTGATGGATGTTAAAAATGTGGCTTAAAGCAAATGTTATATTTTTGAAAAATCTATCTATCGCTTGTTTTTGTTCTAAGTGAATGTTTAGAAAGTGGAATAAGCTTCATATATTATTCAACCTCAAAAAGGATAATTGATAAAATGAACTTCCCATTATATTTAGAAAGCCGTGATGTTCAGCTGAACATCATGGCTAGAGGATTTGAATTAACAGCAGCTTGTAGTTGTCCTTCATCAACATGTGTATAAATTTCTGTTGTGGCAATACTTTCATGACCTAGTATTTGTTGTAAGGAGCGTATATCTACGTGACCATACTTATACATTAAGGTAGCTGATGTGTGTCTGAGCTTATGCGTGGACAAACCTTCTGGATTTATCCCTGCAGCAACAATATGTTTTTTCACAATGTTTTGAATAGCTCTTGTTGTCAAACGACCTCCGTTGCGTGAGATAAAAAGAGCATTTGTATTAATATTTACCGAGTTTCGTACAGAGAGCCATTTGGTAATTGATTGTTTGACAGCTGGAGTCATAAAGATTTTACGCTCCTTATTACCCTTTCCGATTATGGATAAGATATCGGAGGTGACTTGATCTACATTTAATGATTCTAGTTCGGATAATCGCAAAGCACAATTCAGAAAGATGGTGATAATACAATTATCACGTGCAGAACTTGAGCTGGATTAGATTAGTAAGCGTACCGATTCCTCGAGTGTGAGACAGCGGACGATTCGCTTAGGTTGTTTGGGAGTTTCTAATTCTTCGGCAATATTATTATTTATAAGATGAGCTTTAGTTTTGAGATACTTCCAAAACTGTCGGATGGAAACAATTTTTCTTGTCCTTGTTCCAGGCGACAAATGAAGGGTATCTTGACAATCGGCTAGAAATGCATACATATCACCAAGCGTAATTAAATTAATGAAGTCAATATTTACATATTGAAAATCCACATGTTCTTGGCAACGGCTCACATCAACAAAGTGAAAGAATTGTAAAAGATCCAAACGATATTCCAGTATGGTGTTCTTGCTTCGACCCTTAATTGTTACGAGATACGCTAAATACTGTTCAACTAATTTACATGTTTTGTTTGATTGCATATAATTAACTCCTTTGTCAGGATTATTGCCATATTTGCATTGTATAACACAATCATATATGCGGAATAATGGGAAGTTTGTAGTTGATATTTTAATAAAAGAAAATAATAGTTTTATTATATTTGAAGTAATAAAACAT
>JAQUUB010000064.1:15593-24098 GCA_028694115.1 Lachnospiraceae bacterium | reverse complement strand
AATATTTTTATAAGTCCTTTATCGGCACCAGTAACATCTCCAGCTACTGCTTGCCCTCTTAATGTCTTATATTGTTGTTTGGTTAATATATTTTTATTTTTGTGAAGTTGCTTCATAAAAAGTTGTTTATCCATTTTTATCTTCCCTTTCTCCCAGATAAAAGTGCCTCCATAATATCATCTTGAGGATTTCCAACAAATGCTGTAGTACAATTTTGCTTAACAATATCAAAAATTTCATACCACAATAAATTGGCTTGCTTTAAAAAAGATTGGCTCATCTGTACAAACGGACTTGCCATAGCACCACCTGTTGTAGGATGCTTTCCTAAAAGTCCATATATACTAATAGCCTCCTCACATTGAATATATCTTGTAAAGGCTTGTGAATAGGATTCAATAATCCTTGGATTAACAAACTTCTCGCATCCCCTATCTTTAAGCCACTTCCAAGTTTCAGTAAATAATAAATCCGCTCCGAGCATACTACCATCTCTTTGCTTTGAACTAAGATAATCACTTGGATTTGGCATATCCTCACCATCTAAATTTTCAGCACCATCTAAATCACTAGCTTCCAGAATTGTTTCTGGTTCTAGGTTTGGTACTTCTAATACTTTTGCTGCCTTACCTTTTGTAATTTTATCTGAAAGAGGTATCTGCTTATCACCTGCACGAACTCGCCTGCCACCTCTATTTGTTCCATCCTTGGCCATATTTTTCACCCCTTTCTTAAGCCATTGGGTTAATACCCCCTTTGAATTGCAACTTTTGTGCGTGTGACCCCCCACCCGTTCCCCAGTGGGCTAGTCCTAGAGATTGAGACCGCCCCTAGGGTACTAATCCATCAACCTCTATTCCACCTATCACCATCTTTTGCAGTAATAGCAGAATGACAAGACTTGCACAAAGCCATTAGGTTACTCCTATCATGGGTACCTCCACGTGACAAAGGAAGTATGTGATGGACTTCCTCAGCTTTGGTTACCCTTCCAACTCTTTCACACTCTTCACACAAAGGGTGCTGTGAGATGTAACTGTCACGGATTCTCTTCCATGCTCTACCATACCTACGGCGTACAGCTGGATCACGACCATACTTCTCGTAGCGTTTGTTTTCTAATTTTTCATGTTCCTTGCAAAACCTCCCATCTGTTAAGTTAGGACAGCTTGGATGAGAACATGGTCTCTTTGGTTTTCTTGGCATCACTTGTCACCTCCTTAAGGGTATAAAGAAAGCCTCGCAGGTGCAATCCCACAAGGCTTGTTTTATTTTTTCTCTATTGTAATACTATCATAATATCATACTCTATTTCTCTGTACTTTACTGTAATGTTTTTGGTATGGTCACGCAATCTAGTGCTTTCTTATGTACCTTGAACACATTGTCAATACTGTAGTTCATGTCCACGGCAATCTGCTCCCACTGCATAAAGCACAGATAACGCTTTTCTAAAAGAGTTTGATACTCAGGGTTTTGGACAGCTTTTATGCTTCTTACGATTTCATGCTTTAAATCCACCAATTTATCAATATCTTGGTTAATCTCTGCCTGTAGGTCAATAATCTTCTCCACAGCATTGGCCATGGTGGAAATCGCACGATTTGGATTATGTGGCATTCCCGATATGGTAGATGTTGCTCTTGTAGCAAGGTCATTTAAAGATGATACCTGTTCAATCTTGCTATTTATTCTCTGGTCGAGACGATAAGCTTGACTTAAATACTCCTTTGCCATCATAATCACTTCACCTCTTCTCGTAATTTCTTAATTAATATTTTTCCATCAATGTTTGTTAATTCCGAATACCACTTTGAACGAAAGAAACGCTCAACATTAGATTTTACTTTATTGCTTTCAAGGCTATAAGTATATTTCTTTAGTGTTCTTAAGGCATATCTATAATCCTTTACGGCTTGTAAAATTATAGCCTCTGCTAGATTATAAAACCCTTCCTCATTAATAGTGCGTTGGACTTGCATATTATTTTTATACATAAGCAGTACCTCCGATTAAGAATTATTTCCCTCGGATTGACTCTGATTTTTTTAGCTTTACAGATTTGCTTTTACAGCCTCTATTAAATCTGATTGTACTTTTTCTTTTCTCTTTAAAGCTTTTATAATGTCCTCATCAATAGTCCCTTTAGCAATAATGTGGTGAATAACAACTGTTTCATTTTGTCCTTGCCTCCACAGTCTTGCATTGGTTTGCTGATAAAGTTCTAAACTCCAGGTAAGTCCAAACCAAATAAGAGTTGAACCTCCTTCTTGAAGGTTTAGTCCATGTCCTGCTGAAGCAGGATGTATTAAAGCTACTTCAATTACACCATTGTTCCAATCTTTAATATCTTTTGAGGTTTTGATTTCACGAACCTTAAACCTCTTTTTAATTCTTTCTAAATCATGATTAAACCAATAAGCCACAAGTACCGGCTTTCCATTTGCTGATTCAATTAAATCTTCTAGTGCATCAAGTTTTTTATCATGTATCGTAAACACTTGCTTGTCCTCACCATACACAGCACCATTTGCCATTTGGCAAAGTTTGTTTGATAAAGCTGCGGCATTTACTGCATCTATCTCTTCATCTTTAATTGATATCACCAAATCTTGTTTTAAGCTGTTATAATCTTTTTGCTCCTTTTCTGAAAGTGTTACAACAACCTCATTTATAACGCATTCTGGCATTTTCAAATAATCCGTACTTTTCATAGAAATTGTAATATCTGAAATAAGGCGATAAATTGCATCTTCAGCACCTGCTTTAGGTTTATAACTAAACACCATCTGCTGATTTCTTTTATCTGGGTCAAAGAAGTTATTTCGATAATGAGTAATAAATCTTCCAAGCCTTTCACCCATATCAAGGAGCCTAAACTCTGCCCATAAATCCATTAATCCGTTACTGCTTGGGGTTCCTGTCAGCCCAATAATTCTTTTTACCTTTGGTCTGACTTTCATGAGAGAACGAAATCTCTTTGACTGCCAATTTTTAAATGATGATAATTCATCTACAATTAACGTATCGAAATCAAAGGGAACTCCGCTTTTCTCAACAAGCCATTGAATGTTTTCACGGTTGACAATATAAATATCTGCCTGTTTCTTTAAAGCGGAAAGTCTTTCAGCCTCTGTGCCAACTGCTATGGAATACTTCAAGTCCTGCAGATGTTCCCACTTCTCAATTTCCGCTGACCATGTATTTCTCGCAACACGCAGGGGTGCAATAATCAGAACCTTGTGAACTTCAAAATAATCAAACAATAGGGCATCCAAAGCAGTGAGTGTGATACTTGTTTTTCCTAAACCCATATCAAGCAGTACAGCTGATATCGGATGAGTCATAATATAGTTGATTGCATACTGCTGATAATTATGTGGATTGTATTGCATCAAGAATCCCTCCAATCTGTTCTTCATCATCAAGGACAAATACCAGAAAGCCTAACCCACGAAGTAATTTGTGTCTTGCAAGTTGAAGTGGTGTTGGCTTTTTCCCAGGAGCCTTTACTTCTACGAATGCAATCTTCCCATCTGGCAATAAAACCAATCGGTCGGGCATCCCATCAAAACCAGGTGACGTGAACTTTGGAGAAATACCTCCACGCTTTTTAACTTTCATTGCTAACTTCTTTTCTATAATTATTTCTCTCATGCGAACCTCCATCAAAAATTGCATAATGCAGGTCTACTGTAGTCATATCCTAAACTCTTCTTATATGATATTTTTATAATTTTTTGCTATAGGGACTTTTTTATATATGACCTTAGTAGACCTGCACTTTTATAATTTCTTCATTTAAAAAAAGTTTAGATTTTTACCATAACTGACCTCCACCTCATACCATTTACTCAATAAAATCTGTGTTTTTAAGACGAACACCACTAATAAACGATCCATTTGATAATCTTTTACGATTCATACCAGAAATTTCAAGTGCAGCATAAAAATCTGTAGTACTTCTAGTGTATTCTCCTGTTCTCAAACAGTAGGCACGATATTCTTGATAGAACTCTCCGGACTTCTGTTTATAAGTAGAGTCAAGTTCACAACATTCATCAAGAAATGCTCCAAGCCAGTCATTGTCTGCACGGTAATTGTTAATAGCATTCTCTACACATGTTGGAAGTTTTATTTTGAAGTTATTTAAGATTACCTTTTGTGCGCCTTCAATAATCCATGACAATACATAAGGTCCTGCATTTTGCACTAGATAATCCGTATAATTCTTGATGTCACTCTTTCCTTGAATCTTTGCATTGAAGGGGATTACAATGAGTCTTCGCCATGTTCCTTCATCATTTGCACCTACTCTCGGAAGATGGTTAGTATACAGCACAAGAGTATGACTTGGTACATATTTGAATGGATCCTTGTACTTCTTCTCTGCTGTAACTTCATCTGTGGAACAAAGCTGTTTAATGACGGAAGTATTCAGTCTCATACCTTCTTCCAGTTCAGCAGCAATGATGAGACGCTTGCCTTTAAGTTCTGCCATCTCAGGCTTAACATTTCTTTTGCATCCAACAGTTAATGCATCAGAAGACATGGAACCACTGTAGGTACCAAGGACTCTTGAAATTGTGTTCCAAAAAGTAGATTTACCATTACGACCTTCACCATAAGAAATGATGAGAGCCTCCACATACACTTTCCCGATGGATGCAAGTCCTACAATTTGCTGTACATAATCAATTAGTTCCTTGTCACCACAGAAGAAAGTATCAAGTGCATCAATCCACAATTGCTTGCCATCTTCTCCTGAAGTAACCGAGGTTTGCTTCGTGATATAATCCATAGCATCTGGCTCGTGCATTCTAGAAAGTCCATCTTTCAAATGATAAGTTGCACCTGGTGTATTAAGAAGAAACTCATCCTTATCCAAATCGCTGACACTGATGGAAAGCATAGGCTTTGCAGCTTGTAAGGCACTCGTTACATATTTCATGTCACGACGTTTCATAACAAATGTTCTGTATGCGATTGCCGATAGATACACACGATATGCCTCTAACTGGTCACCTTGTAATGATCCTTCGAATTTCTTCCCTCGGGCTTTAGCATCATCCATTGATACTCCACTTGCCACAACAGCATCAATTGCTTTCTGCACTTCATCCAAAGCATCTGCAAGCTGTAAATCCAAAAATTCCTCCATTGCTCCAACAGCCTGCTGTTTTGACTCCACCCAATACTCTCCATTGAAACGAAGGTAATCAGTTGCATCCGTGTAGCGAAGTTCATTTCCATATTCAAGGGTCAGAACCTTTGCTTGTCCTATATCAGAGAAATCTGAAGGCTTTAGTGATTCTCCTAAAAAATCATCATTAAAATCATCCGGTGCAACATAACCTTCTTGGCTCTGCACTTTTTTAGCAAATTTCACTGCACTGTTCCATATAGTAGTAAGTTCCTCATCTCCCATCGGAGGGTCACATTTATTTGCCTCATCAAGAAAAATTTGATGTGCTTTTTCTGTAGAGCCATATCTTTTTACCACTCTGCCTGCAAAACGAGATAATGTATTATTCCTCTTTCCTTCTGGAATAGAAAAATGTCCTGTTGTTTCAGTATCTTCATCATCTTGGAACACAGGTAATTCTTCATCAATGGTCTCCCATCCGTCATGCCATATCACTTTATTGCAATCAGCACCAAAAATGAAACGTGCTGCATCCAAGGCATTATCATCAAAGAAAGGAAATGCTTTCTGTATAGTTCTTTTCAACTCCGTATACTCCATAGCATCCTCACATGGATGAATAAGGAAATATACATGAAATCTTGGTCTTGATGATTTATCATCCTTCTGTTTCATATGATTACGGCTTGGTGCAATGGCATAAGAAACATCTGGTAGAAGTTCATCTATCTTTTTCGGTGCAACCCATTCACTTGGGTTTTCTGAGTGATCATTATCGCAATCCATTACAACTACTACAGACTCCATAAAATTATCTGCACTACGATAATTGTTTTTGTACTCAGCACAAACATGATCCATTTTAACTACTGCCTTTAATTCTTCTGCATTCGTTACCTCAACACGGTTAGGGTAACTGCAATTCTTAGCATTGCCTATACAATTTGCTGTATAAAATATTAACTTCATCTTCTTTCCTCCTTTAACTCCTCCGTAAGTAACCAAATATATACAAGAGGTTTGAAGGCAGAATTTTTTCTGCCTTCTCATCTTTAATAATATTAGTAAGAGCCTTATAAATAGTGGGATCATGGTAACCTTCAGATTTATATTTATTTATTCCCATATCACACTGTCTCCCTTTCAATCTGTGGCAATATGCCATCTGCTTTCATTAAGTCATAGATAAACAGTCTACCCTTCTGAGTCCAATAAGTATGAACCTTTGTATGTTGATTTCCATCACTTCCACAATAGCTATGTGTTTTAGTGCTTGTATATCCTTCTTCTGCATACTTCTGATATAAAAGCCAAATATCTCCCTGCTTAAATTGAATACCTTTATCATGAAGGTAACGATTCATCCAAATAGCAGACTTACCATAATCCTTAGCAATTGCCGATGTAGAAATAAGGTCTTTGCAATTTAGTACTACATCGTAATATGATAACTTGGGTTTCATTTCAATAATTTGTTGATTCTGAACTGCCACTGTACCAGTAAGTTCTTCATTTTGATGCTTTACAAGATTAAGCTGATGATTAGCAAATTGTAATGCTCTTGCTATAATTGCTTCTGGAGAATTCCATGCCTTTTCAAGGTCAATAAAATACTGTCTGCATTGTTTCCCCTTTGGAGTACGCTGTATCATACATACCTCTTTTGCCATATCGACAGTTAGCTGATGGTCACGTTGAACCTGTGGCATTAAAGTTCCATCTGCACGGAGGACATTTTTGTCCACCGTCATATAGTCTACATTTTCACTAAACCCATAATCACACATTCTTGGAAACCACTTGTGATAAGGTGTCTCCACTTCTAACACTCTGTGTAAATCTCGCCCAAGTATAGTTGGATTTTCACTTTCATAATTGATTCTTATTAATTCTTTCATAAGAAACCCTCCTTTAAAAATATATAGGGATAAGTCTCCCTATAACTTCCTAAGGACAGAACTTTCATTTTTGGACGGAGAATTTAAAAACTTTTTTACTTTAACAAAATTGCTTCATTAAATATAAGAAAAAATAGTATTTAAAAAAAAGTTAAAAGTTTTCCGTCCATTTTTTTATCTTTTGTCCTTAGAGAATTAGAAGGATATGAAACAAGAAAAGTATTTTTTACAAAACTTCAAGAAAGTCCATCCAAATTGAAAACTTTTGTCCTTGGAAATATGTAGGAACATGAATAAAAAAGTTTTAAAAAATGTTTCTTGAAAACCCGTCCAAATCACAAACTTCTGTCCTTTGAAAATTAGAGAGGTAATAAACTCTCAGAAAGGTGGTGCTACTTATGCAAGCAGGAACAACTACTGACACTGAAAACAGACAAGACATAAACTTAGACGAAGAACTTACAGATGTACTAATTGCAATTAGTGTCATATCAAAAAGACTGGCAAGGAAATTAACCGAGCAGTCCCAGAAAGAACAATCAAATATGAAAGGAGATAAAACACATGGGTAAGATGAGCAAATTATCTGCTGAACTTGATGAACTTAGGAAATGTGGAGAAACCTTAATTGGAATCTCAGATACTTTGAGAGAATTGTTTTCTACGAGAGCGGAAGAAAAGCCTGCCAAAGAACCTAAGAAGGAAGAGTCCATGGCAGAAGAAACTCCAAAGCCTGAAAAGAAAGCACTCTCACTTATAGATGTCCGTGCTGTCCTATCAGAGAAATCCCGTAACGGATACACAGCAGATGTCAAGGCACTTCTTTTAAAGTATGGTGCAGACAAACTGTCAGATATTAATTCGAAAGACTACGAGGCTTTACTGGCAGAGGCTGAGGTGATTGGAAATGCCTAAACACGCATTACTCTCAGCTTCATCCAGCCACAGATGGCTAAATTGCCCACCCTCAGCAAAATTATGTGCTGAGCATGGTGACAGAGCTAGTGCCTATGCACAGCAAGGTACTGATGCCCACAGTTTATGTCAGTACAAGCTAGAAAAGGCTCTCGGCATGAATACCCAAAATCCAATAAATAATCTTGAATATTACGATACTGAGATGGAAAACTGTGCAAATGAATATGCAACCTTCGTCATGGAGCAAGTTGAAAAAGTAAAACACCACTGCCCTGACCCTTTAGTCTTAATTGAACAGCATCTTGACTTCTCCAAATATGTAGAAGACGGATTTGGAACAGGTGACTGTGTCCTCGTTGCAGACGGTGTTCTGCAAGTAATTGATTATAAACACGGTCTTGGAATACTAGTATCAGCAGAAGAAAATCCGCAAATGATGTGCTATGCACTAGGTGCTTTGGAACTCTTCGATGGTATCTACAATGTGGATATCATAAAGATGACAGTTTTCCAGCCACGCAGGGACAATGTTAGTACCTACAC
>JAQUUB010000064.1:0-15493 GCA_028694115.1 Lachnospiraceae bacterium | reverse complement strand
GCCACGCAGGGACAATGTTAGTACCTACACCTTGTCAAAAGAAGAACTGCTGAAATGGGGAAATGAAGTTCTCTCTCCTATCGCTAAACTTGCTTATGCGGGTGAAGGAGAATTCAAAGCTGGTGACCACTGTCAGTTTTGCAAGATAAAAGCTACCTGTCGCAAACGTGCCGAGTACAACCTCGAGCTTGCAAAGTATGATTTTGAAATGCCAGATACCTTAGATAACACAGAAATTGAGGCTATTCTTGCAAAGGCAGATAACCTTGTAGCTTGGGTCAATGACATCAAAGAATATGCATTGCAAAAGGCACTCAGTGGCACAAAGTATTGTGGGTATAAGATTGTAGAATCACGTTCCATAAGAAAATATACTGATGAACAAACAGTTGCAGATGCTGTTAGTTCAGCTGGTTTCAATCCATATGAACAAAAATTACTTGGAATTACAGCAATGACTTCAATCCTTGGCAAAAATAAATTTAATGAAATCCTAGGAGGTCTTGTTTACAAGGCATCAGGCAAACCAACACTCGTGCCGGAGAGTGATAAACGCTCGGTAATGAATACAGCACAAAATGATTTTAATGAAGAATAAGGAGGACAATATTATGTCAAAAGTAGCAAATCTAACTAAAGTTATTACAGGTCCAAAAACAAGATGGTCTTATGCAAATGTGTGGGATCCAAAATCAATCAACGGAGGAACACCTAAGTATAGCGTAAGTCTCATTATTCCTAAATCCGATGTTAAGACAGTTGAAAAGGTCAAAGCAGCTATTGAGGCAGCTTACAAAGAAGGTGAATCAAAGTTAAAAGGTAATGGTAAATCAGTACCTGCTCTTTCAGTTCTTAAAATTCCCCTTCGCGATGGCGATGTTGAAAGACCAGATGACCCTACTTACGCGAACGCATATTTCATCAATGCCAATAGCGCCACTGCACCAGGTATTGTTGATGCAGACCGTAATCCTATCTTTGAACGTTCCGAAGTATATTCTGGCGTTTATGGTAGAGCTTCTATCAGCTTATATGCTTTTAACTCTAATGGGAACCGTGGGATAGCGTGTAGCCTAAATAATCTACAGAAGATTTCTGAAGGACTTCCATTAGGTGGCAAATCTCGTGCAGAGGATGATTTCTCAACAGACTCCGATGATGATTTCCTTTCATAAGGTTTAACCCTTTAATCTCTAACTTGGTGGTGGCTATGCTGCCACCTTTTATTTATAAGGATGGTGACAATCATGGACAAAATCAAAACATTATCAATAGATCTTGAGACTTTTTCTGATATCGATTTGAAGAAATGTGGAATCTACAAATACACAGAATCCCCCAATTTTGAAATTCTCCTATTCGCCTACTCCATCAATGGCGGTGAGGTTACTGTCATAGACTTAGCTAACGGCGAAGAAGTTCCAATAGAAATAATAGCTGCACTATTAGATAAATCCATCACCAAATGGGCATTCAATGCATCATTTGAACGTATCTGCCTGTCAGTATGGCTTAGAAGAAATTATCCTAAACATTTCAGCAGCGACAGTACCAGGGATGATACTGTCGGTAACTACCTAGACCCCTCCTCATGGAAGTGCTCCATGATATGGTCTGCTTACATTGGACTGCCATTATCGCTTGAAGGTGTAGGTGCGGTGCTTGGATTACAAGAACAGAAAATGAAGGAAGGTCGGGATCTAATTCGCTATTTCTGTGTTCCGTGCAAACCTACAAAAACAAATAATAGTCGCACTCGTAATCTCCCAATGCATAATACAGACAAATGGACAACTTTCATATCCTATAATCGCAGGGATGTTGAAGTTGAAATGTCTATTCAGAAAAAGCTAGTTAAGTTTCCTGTACCTGAATTTGTATGGGATGAATATCACATTGACCAAAAAATTAATGACCGTGGAATCGCTATTGATATGGATGTTGTTGAGCAAGCGATTAAAATGGATGCGCATTCTAAAGAAAAACTCTCGGAAGAAATGAAGAAACTCACAAATCTTGATAATCCAAATTCTGTGGTACAGATGAAACAATGGCTATCTGACAATGGAGTTGAAACCAATACTCTTGGTAAAAAGGCTGTAGCAGAAATGTTAAAGGATGCTCCACAAGAACTTTCCGATGTACTTACTCTCCGTCAGCAACTTGCCAAATCAAGTATAAAGAAATATCAGGCAATGAAAAATGCCGTATGTGCTGACAGCCGTGCTAGGGGGATGTTCCAGTTCTACGGAGCAAATCGTAGTGGTCGTTGGTCTGGAAAAATAATCCAATTGCAGAACCTTCCTCAAAATCATATGCCAGATTTGGAACAGGCTCGTGACCTTGTAAAAGGCGGTAACTATGATGCACTAGAAATGCTTTATGATTCTGTCCCAGAAGTATTGTCGGAACTTATCCGCACCGCTTTTATTCCAAGGCCTGGATATAAATTTATTGTAGCAGACTTTAGTGCAATCGAGGCAAGGGTACTCTCACACCTTGCACAGGAGTCATGGAGAAATAAAGTCTTTGCTAATAATGAAGATATTTATTGTGCAAGTGCCTCTGCGATGTTTGGAGTTACAGTTGAAAAACATGGTCAGAACAGCCATCTCCGCCAGAAGGGCAAGCTAACGGAGCTTGGGTTAGGATATGGCGGTGGATGTGGAGCCCTTAAATCGATGGGCGCATTAGATATGGGTCTTGCTGAAGAAGAATTGCAATCTCTGGTTAATGCATGGAGAACCTCAAACCCTAACATCGTACAGTTCTGGTGGGATGTTGATAAAGCAGTCAAAATTGCAATCAAACAGAAAACCACTACCGAAACTCATGGTATCTACTTTATTTATCAAAGTGGTATGCTCTTCATCAAACTCCCATCTGGCAGAAAGTTGACTTATGTTAAACCAAAAATTGGTGCTAATCAGTTCGGTGGAGAATCCGTGACTTACGAAGGTATCGGCACAACAAAAAAATGGGAACGCATCGAATCATATGGTCCCAAATTTGTGGAGAACATTGTGCAATCAATCTCAAGAGATATCCTTAGCTATGCTATGCATACACTTAAATCCTATTTCATCTGTGGTCATATCCATGACGAATTAATCATTGAATGTCCTATGGATGAATCCTTTGATATCATCTGTAAACAGATGGGAATAACTCCTCCGTGGATAAAAGGTCTGCAGTTAAGTGCCGATGGCTATGAGACAATGTTCTATAAAAAAGACTAAGAAAATGGTAGCAACACTGATTCTATACTCAAGTGCTGCTACCATAATTTTTTAAATTATATCATCCAGTAAATCTACTGCAATTTCTTTAATCTTTGCCACTTTATCAGTAACTGTACTCTTACCTATCCCAATTTCAGCCGCTATGTCCCTATGGCTGAATCCATCAGATAATAGCTGAAGTATCCTACCATAATTAGGGTCGATTTCCCCCACACGACTAATCAGTTCATTCAGCATATCAAAATAGATATCTGCTGAACCATATGTTTCTGGTGAAATAGCTTCGAAATCAGCCTCTTCCCCATCTTCATTTTCTGCTGACAGGCAACTGAAAGTTAATGTTCCAAAGTTCTTCTTATCCAATGAGGTGGAATATGGGCACTGACTGCATTTGTTACTTTCTGGACACCTAATCAATTTTCCTTTCCCATTACTTACTTCGCAGCGTTTATCACGGTCCTCTGCTTTAAACTCCGCTGAATAAGAACTCATCACGGCATCGTACTGCGCTTTAGTTCCTGGAATCAGAACCACATCTACAATTCTGTTTCCCACTCTCCATTTTCTAATTTGGGATTTGCTTACACCAACTATCATACCATGTTCTTCGATAGAATCCCTCTCAATAATCATAGGTATTAATACCTGTTCCTCCTCTGCTCCATTTACTCTGATTTCCTGTGTTTCTTTTTTCATTGAATATTCCTTTCCGCCGGATTGCATTGGCGGCAAAGGATACAAAAATAGGGCTTGTGCCTAAACGAAGTACACAAACCCTAAAAATAAGCGCAACAAGGTAAGGTACTTCTATTAGTCCACAACTGTTCTTACTAACAGTGTGAAACAATATGTATCCTTTGCCTTATTGCAAATCAGGCATTAAATTTTTTTTATAGACATCAAGTTATACTGTCTATCTAAATTTTATAAGTTCATACGCTTTAAATCCTCAGCTGCAACTCCGCTGTCACTCCGCTGTGAATCAGTAATTTTAATCCGCTCTTGCCACAACAACTAAACTAAGCGTTCGCAAAGTTAGAATTAGCATACTTATACTAATAATTGTAATTTGCTTAGTATGTTGCTATAATAGTAAAGACGCGTCTCTGGATACCATCCAATAATGCTTGGAGGAGATATAAATGGCATTTAGTTATAACAAACTGTGGAAACTTTTAATTGATAAAAAGATGATGAAAAAAGATTTAATGGCAAAGACGAATTTGACGTCGACAACGATAGCCAAAATGAGTAAAGAACTACCAGTAAGCATGGATGTGTTAGGAAGAATCTGTAAAGCTCTTGATGTCAATATTGGCGATGTTGTTGACTTCATCGACGATGATACTTCAAATAGTTAATTTCACTGAAAGGAGGCATAATGTATGAAAAAATTGTGCTTTGGTACTCTTATAACAATTTTAAAAATTTGCAAGGTAAAGAGCATTTCACAAAAATGGTTGTGTGGTAGTATACTTCTTTCTATTGAGCCCAATTATGATATTCGTGACGATGATGGAACCACTTCGGATTTGGTGAAAGGCAAAAAAAATCTGTCCCGCATTGTAACTGATGCTGCTCTAACATCAAATCCTCGTGCTGTCACAGATTATTTTAAGAAGAACATTATTCAAATGTTAGATAGCAATAAACGGAGCTTGATTATTCTTGCTTTGAAAGATATTATTGCTTCTGATGATGCAATTGAGCATGATACAATTGTTGAAAAAATAAATGACATGACAAAGGAAACCATTGTAAAGCGTAATGCCTTTGTACTTGAAGACTTTCTCGCAGGAATATTTCTATATACAATATTCAATGTCGAAAACCGAAATTGTGAAGCTAGTGTAAATGAGATAACCGACGAGTACATACAGTCCTTTAATGATCAAAAATCAAACATAAGCTTTATTACAAAATACAGTAATTTCTCTATGGAGACAGCCAATGAAATTACGATTGACGATCGTGCTTTGATCTTACTAGCAGAAACAGGTGGCAAATGCCAAAAGTGCAGTAGAGTTTTAGGGATAAAAAAAGAAGGCACTGATGTTAACTATGCTAAGGTCGTTCATATTTCCGGAACCGATGATGTTGTTCTATGCGTTGACTGTGAAAGAGAAATACAAAACGCCTCCGAGGAAGATAAACTAGCTTTACTATCTGACAAGCATGACTTAGAAATTCTTATGGTAGCAAGAGATGCAACCTCACGATATACGATAGAAAAGCAAATTGAACAAGTACTTCAAGAAGTCGATTTAATGGATGTTACTGCCGATACACAACTCAAAATAGAACCTGTTAAAGTTGAGAATAAAATTACTGAAAAACGCTTGAAAGAAAGAATTCTCTTTGACGTTAGACAGTTATATGAAGGTGTCAATGATGCACTATATCGACTGGCAGGAGAAAACAAATTAAACGTGGATAGGTTTGCTAAAAATGTTAAACGAATGTATGAAGATGCAAATGAATCAGATATTTCACAAAGTGCTATTTACAACATTCTTGTTGAGACATTATTTGATAAGACCGGACGCAAATACAGAGAAGCTTGTGAGGTAATAATCTCCTACTTCGTGCAAAGGTGTGAGGTGTTTGATGAGATTACCAAGTAAAGTAACATGCTATACAAACAGTATTATTGCCCTTTTTCCAGATATATTAGCGGCGTTGGCTCAACAGGATATGTCCCCTAAGGAACTGTTTGAACTAACCGCCTCACGTAAAAAGGACATGGCTGATTTTCTAAGTGCTTTAGACTGCTTGTTTGCATTAGATAAAATTGAACTAATTGAGGAAGGGATGGTTCTACGCTATGTTGAAAGAGATTCAATGTAAGAAATTTGCTTCGGATCATCAAATTATCCGGTTTAATTCAGGCCTAAATACAGTTTTAGGTAGTTCAGGTGGTAGCAACGCTATAGGAAAATCAACATTTCTATGGATTATAGATTATGTATTCGGTGGTGAAAGTTACTACTCCCTTACGGATGACATTAAAAAGGAAATAGGTCCACATACAATATATTTCACTTTTGAGTTTGAGGAACAGCTATACTATTTCTATAGAAGCACTGATGATCCTAAAAATATATATCGTAGCGATAAAAATCACCATTTCATTGCAAAATTGTCGCTTGACGAATATCGAACTTTTCTGTTTCAGGAATATAAAGTTGGACTTCCATATCTTACGTTTTCAGAATTAACTGAACGTTTCTTTCGTATTTATGGACGTGAAAACACATTGGAAAAGTATCCATTGATTGTAAAGCCCCGTGAGCAAGATGAAAGGGCTGTAGATTTTCTATTAAAACTATTCGGTCATTATAAAATTCTTGCTTCCATCAAGAGTATGGAGGAAGAATACGGAATTAAGTCTTCACAACTCAAATCTCGACAACGTCAGAAGGTAGACATAGAGAAAATTGAAAGTAACCAAAAGACTATCGAGTCATTGAAGAACAGGCTTCAAAAGCTGATGAAAAATAGCGAAGAAGCTCGTTTAGCAACATTTGGGTTTGACACACAAACATTTGAACGAATAACAGCAGTTCAGAAAGAGTTGAATAATTTTATTCGCAAACGTAATCGCCTGCACTCCCAGCTAAATGCTATTAAGAGCAATATCGCTGATAACAAGGATGAAACTGTAAGTGAATTCGAATCCTTGGAACGTTTCTTTCCAAATGCCAATATAAAAGCATTTGAAGAAATTGAACATTTCCATATGAAAATAAGAGAAATTCTAGGCGAGGAAATGGATCAGGAAATTGAACGATTACAACCGTTGATCTATGAATATGATAAAGAAATAAATCGTCTAAATCGAAAAATCGAAGAATCCGGTGTAGCTAAAGAGATGTCTGAGAGAGTACTGTCTCAGTGTGTTAATGTGTCTAAAAGTATTGATAGACTTGAAGAAGAAACAGTGGAGTTGATTCATCAAAAAGAGCTGCAGGAATCTCGATACAAAGCGGAACAAAAGCTGGAAAAACTGTTGCAACAACAATCCGAAATGTTGGAAGAAATACAAGATAGTATTAATCCCCGCATGGAAATAATTAATGGTGTAGTAACTGAGCAGCAGGAAACCGCTCCACTTTTATATATAACGCCTCAAAAAGAAATCATCTTTGAAACACCTGGCAACACAAGTGAAGGAACAGCATTCAAGAGCCTTGTTGTTTACGATTTAAGTATATTTGAATTGCGCCCAATCCCTGCTCTCATTCATGATTCCAATATTCTTAAACGTATTGGGGATATACATCTAGAGCATATATTGGAACGTTATCAATCTAATAGAGGCCAGGTTTTCATTGCATTTGATAAAGCTGACTCTACTACTGAGAAGGCACATAAAATTTTAGAAGAAACAGCAATTCTACGCTTATCGGCCGAAAATGAACTATTTGGTCGTTCGTGGAGTAAGTACGAATCGAATGATTAAACATAGGAGGATTAAAAAAATATGGCTGCAATAAATGATTTACTACGTCAAATTCCTGACACTTCCTTGCGTAGTCGCTTGGAACAGGAATATGCCCGCATATCAAAAAATAAAAAATTTGGACTTGTGTTCGAAGAGCACATTCCTGAATGTACTCCACTTTACGATGTTGCTGTACAACGTGGCTCGACCGTTGCACAAAAAACGGGCCATATCAATGATGTATATACTGTGTTGAATTTAGATGGCGATACCGCCTTTTGCCGCAATAAATCAACAGGCGATATCGCTAACATTCCACTTACTGAGTTGGTTTCAGTTGCACAGTTTGGAGAACCAATATTTCCAATGCTCCAACCGATTGATTTTGTAGAGAATGCTCCTAATAATAGTCTATGGCACACCCTCATTGAAGCAGACAATTACCACGCTCTCCAGTTGCTGGAGTACCTCTACCCCAAGCAGGTGGATTGTATTTATATAGACCCACCTTATAACACTGGTTCAAGAGATTGGAAGTATAACAATGATTATGTAGATGCTTCCGATAATTGGCGACATAGCAAATGGCTTTCAATGATGAAAAAACGCTTAAAAATAGCTAAACATATTTTAAACCCTCAAAACTCAATTCTTATTATCGCAATTGATGATAATGAATTATTTTCTTTGGGTATTCTTTTAGATGAACTATTTAATGGGTGTGAGAAACAAATAATTGACATCACAATTAATCCTAAGGGTAAAGCTAGAAATGGAAGACTTTCTCAAGTTGATGAATATCTTATAGTTGTATACTTGGGAGATTCTATTTCCTTTGAACAAATAGAAGATTCAAAGGAAAAGGAAATCCGCTGGCCTTATCTGCGTAGAAGTGATGTTGAATCTGCTAGAGGGACTAAAAAAGGAGGGGTTAGACAATTTTATCCTATTTATGTTGATACTCAAACCGATAAAATTGTACATATAGGCGAAGCATTGACACCTGACCAAGAACTTGCAGAAGCACCTGAAATCGCTGGAGCAATTCCTGTATTCCCTATTAGAGAAGATGGGAAACACATGAACTGGGGCCTCACAAAACCCAGCCTTCAATATGCTTTAAATAACAGTTTTGTTCGAACAACTAAAAGCACAAGTCCTCATCAACCATATAACTTTGCTTATGTTACCATGCCTAGTATACAAAAAGTACTAGATGGCTTATATAACATAACAGGTGTGCGTGAAGACGGTTCGAAAATTGTTACTATCCCTAACGGGCAACCTAAGAAAGTAACTACTGCATGGTGTAAAAATCTACATGATGCCAATTCATATGGGAGCCAAATCTTAGGAAATATTTTAACTAATACTAAATTTCCATTTCCTAAAGCTCTATATGCTGTATATGATGTTTTGCGAACTTTTGTGATAAATAAACCTGATGCTCTCATCGTTGACTTTTTTGCAGGTAGCGGTACTACACTTCATGCTGTAAATCTTTTGAACGCTGAGGACAATGGCAATCGTCGTTGCATTTTAGTCACCAACAATGAGGTATCTGACTCTGAATCAAAATCATTGCAAAAAAGTGGTTACCAGCCTGGTGATCCTAACTGGGAGGAGCACGGTATTTGCCGCGCAGTAACCTGGCCGAGGACAAAATATAGCATCCTTGGTAAACGTGACGATGGTACAACACTGACAGGCGATTATTTTACAAATCTAACTACTACAAAAGAAGCAGAACGTTCATTCTATCAACTTGGCTTTGTAGAAAATCCCGCAGGGCTAACGAGCAGTGCTAAAAAGCAGCTTGTTTCTTTGCTTCGCAGTAAAGACGGGAAACCAGAACTACCACAAACGTTGGTAAAAGCAGATAGTAAATTCATAGTTTCAGATAAACATTCAGCGTCGATTCTTTTTGATGTAAATGCTGTTGATGAGTGGCTGGATGCGCTGGAAGATCATATCACAGACTTTTATATCGTGATACAGGAAGCGGCAGTATTTAAGAAAATTAAAACACAGGTTTCCGATTTACTAGGACCCCTAAATGTAACATCACAAGTTAAACGTCACATGAGCGAGGGATTTCCTGCAAACACTGAATATTTCAAACTTGGATTTTTAGATAGAAACAGTGTGTCATTGGGTCGACAATTCCGTGAAATACTACCGTTGCTTTGGCTTAAATCTGGTGCTATCGGAAGGCGACCAGAAGTAATTAGCCTCGAGGAACCTGAGATGTTAATTCTCCCACAGAACGGTTTCGCTGTTCTCATTGACGAAACAAAGTATGCAGAATTTGCCGAAAAACTTTCGGAAGAGGATAATATTCGGGTTGTCTACTTTGTAACAAACTCCGAGGAGGCTTTCCGTGAAATGGCATCAAGGATAAAAGTAAATAACACTTACCAACTATATCGTGATTATATCGATAACTTTGTGTTGGGAAGCAGGAGGGATTAATAAATGAGGGATACACTATTTTCATTCCAAGAAACGGCACTTGCCGAACTACATTCTGCTATCAAAGATTCTCATTCAGTTTGGCGTGAAAACAAACCACAGATAATTTCATTTTCCGCGCCGACGGGGTCGGGAAAAACCATTATTATGACAACACTTTTTGAGGACATATTATACGGTAGCACAGATAGCATTGGGGATCCAGATTCCGTTTTCATTTGGCTCTCTGATTCCCCGGAGCTTAACGAACAAACAAGACTTAAAGTCGAAAGTAAGTCTGATAAAATCCGTGTCCGCGATCTAGTGACAATTGATTCAACCTTTAATGCTGAATATTTCGAGGGCGGCTGCATTTATTTTTTGAACACTCAAAAACTTGGCTCTGATAAATTACTGACAGGAACATCTGATAAGCGTCAGTATTCCATATGGGAAACACTCACTAACTCTGCCCAACGTAACCCAAAGCAGTTTTATATAGTGATTGACGAGGCCCATAGAGGCACTTATACATCTGTTCAAGCAGAAAACAAAGCTCAGTCTATCATGCAAAAATTTATCAAGGGCAGCAAAGAAGATGGCCTCTGTGTCATGCCTCTGGTTATCGGTGTGACTGCTACTCCCCAAAGATTTGATAACTTGATTGCCGGAACGGCATCAACGGTCCAAAAAATCATCGTTCCGCCTGAGCGGGTACGTGAATCTGGGCTTTTAAAAGATAGAATCATCATTCACTATCCAGATATTCAATTGGGTGCAGATATGACCATGTTCAAAGGTGCAGTGGATAATTGGATTAAAAAGTGCACTCATTGGAAATCTTACTGTGAGCGGGAAAACGAAAAACTAGTTAATCCCATTATTGTTGTTCAGGTTGAGGATGGCAGTGAACGTGAAGCAACACATACTAATTTAGGGACTTGCATCGATTTACTAGAGGAAACTCTAGGACGCAAATTGCAACCCGGAGAAGCGGTACATACATTTAATGACCGCAGCACTCTTAAAGTGCGTGATGTTGAAATTCAAAAAATTGAAGCATCTCGAATTGAAGAAGATCAACATGTCATGGTTGTGTTTTTTAAAATGAACCTTTCCACAGGCTGGGACTGCCCACGCGCTGAGACTATGATGTCATTCCGCAGTGCTCAGGACTATACTTATATTGCTCAGCTTTTAGGCCGCATGATTCGTACTCCTTTAGCAAGAAGAATTTCCTCTGATGCTGAGCTTAACAGTGTTAGTTTATTTCTTCCGTATTTTGATGAAAATACAGTGAAGAATGTAGTTAATGCTCTACGTGACAGCGAAGAAGTTATGCCCACAGAAACGGGAACTAGTAAGGAACTTGTTACACTTGGGCGGAACCTTGCCTATTCTGATGTGTTTGATGCAGTGGATGATCTAATCACATATCGGGTAGATTCGTCCCGCAAGCAGGCCCCGCTTAAGTTATTAATACAGCTTTCCCGCGCGCTGACGATGGACGGCATTGATTTGGAGGCACAAAAGGCTACTAAAAATGCAGTTTTATCAAAAATGGATGAGGAAATTACCCGAATAAAAGAAAGCGGATACTTTGACAGCCGAGCGGCTACAATCACCGGATTTACTCTTGGCACACTGATATTTGAATATGGAGACAATGCCTACTCCTTTGATGAAACAACCCATACGATGACGGTATCCGAATTTGATATTTCCAGACATTTTGAGCAAGCCGGAAAGCTGTTAGGAGAGGGCTTGCACAAGGAATATTGGATTAAGCACAGTACCCGTGACCATATTGATATAAAAAAAGAAATCATCGTTCTCACAAGTGATACAGACGCAATGGAACGGATAAATGCCTATGCAGAAAAAGAATTTATTACCCTCTATGAGAATAACAAGCGGTCCATTGCCAGACTGAACGAGTCGCGAAAAAATGTCTATGAAAGATTAATCAATGCTTCAGCACAACCGATTTCTGTACCATGGCTATTGCCGGACTCAATCGATTTTTCTATACCAGATGATAGTATAAAATTTGAACAGCATCTTTACTGTTCCGAAGATGGGACATTTCAAATATCACTAAACCAATGGGAAAACGGAGTTATTTCAGAAGAACTTAAAAATGGTGCCGTCTGCTGGTTACGCAATCTCGACCGTAAGAAGTGGTCACTCGAAATCCCGTATGAAGTCAGCGGTATTACTACTTCTATGTTCCCAGATTTACTAGTTGTTAGATCTGATGCGCAGGGTTATATCTTCGATATTCTAGAACCACACGACCCTAGTCGCAAGGACAATTACCCCAAGGCAGTTGGCTTAGCAAAGTTTGCAGAAAAACATTGGGATAAATTTGGTAGGATTCAGCTCATTCGTCTAAAAAAAGGTGTAGATGGTCGCGAACATTTCTATCGATTAGATATGGGAAAAACAACAGTTATGAATAAGGTTCGTGGTATAACATCAAACGAAGAACTTGATAGAATTTTCGATACAGATGCTGTACGAGAAGACTAAATTTAAGATAATGATGTTCTTTTTCGTAATCTTTCCACCATCGTAATAGGCGGTCATGCAAATGGTCTTATAGAATGTAAATCTGAAGACAGAAAAATTCAAGAATGCTCTGGTACTAAATAAACAGAAAAAAATCCCTCTGAACTCTTTCTAGTGGGATTTTTTTCTATTTATCAATTTAGCCCACTCAAAAATTATTACATCTAAATCAACTACTCAAACTCCCCAACATCTAATCTACCTACTCAACTATACAACTTTTCCACTTACTTATATGTTTCCTTTCAACTCGAAAAAAGGATTCCCGAATCAGAAGCGCACCACCAAAAAACAGGCAGTGTTACCTCTAATCTCAGAAATCCTTTATTTATTAGTGCTTTACACACCTTCATTTATCTTTTCTTGACATCTTTACTACTGTCTCAACGTGTAATTTTTAGGCTATTTCCTACGCTCTCATTTTTATGACAAAAATGCAGTATCTATACAGGTTTAACATCCTTTTTGTCTTATAGAAATAATCAATCTCGATTAGGCTATTTTACTTTTTTGAACTGTATTTTTTATTTTTCCTCTGATTTCCGCCTTCGGCTTGTGTCACATTACTACGATGTACTTTTTCAATTTGTACTGCCTGAAAGGTTTCTTTTGATATAATCGCAGGATTATTATTTTCAGAAACATACTGCACTTCATGTTTTTCAGAATCCAAGAGGCGAACTGTACCTGCATATTTCTCATTACTCAGCATCACATCAATGTTACGTTTACACCATTTATCCTTTCCAGTAGGGGGATTTATCCTTTGCTGTTCTAACTCTTTAAGAATTCCAATAACACTCTTCCTGTGAAGATATTTGTACATTTTTAGCTTCGATATCATCAATGATAAGGCTGCCATTAGAATCACGTGTATAGCCGTAGCACTTTCTATCGTAAAGTTTAGAACTGCCATTGGCAGCTCGTTGTTTAATGCCCCATTTAATATTTTCACTTCTTGATTCATTTTCTGCTTGAGCAAGTGCTTCTATAATAGAAATCATCAAGTCACTATCTGTATTGGCAGTATCCAAATCTTCTTGTTCAAATATTGCACGAATACCAAGAAGCTTTAGCTGATTTAAAGCCTCCAAAATCTCAACGGTATCTCTTCCAAATCGGCTGATGTTCTTTGTCAGGATAATTTCTATTTTATGTGCCTTGCAATCTTCAAGCATACGAGCAAATTCTTTTCTTGCTGTGCCAGCTTTACCAGATGCAACATCCATATAAACATCAACCAGTAACCACCCCGGTGTGGATGCTACTAATCTTGTAAATGCAGATACTTGTACAGCAAGGCTTTTTAATTGCTCCACATCGTTTGTACTTACCCTGGCATAAACAGCTACTCTTTTTTTCCGCTTTGGTGCAGCTGGTATGAAATGTATTTTTGAATTTTCTTTCATACTGCACCTCCTTGGTATTTTTCTTTACAAATCAATACGTGATATTATTAATAGGTAACTCAGATAAGGATGCTGTAATAAGAGCATTTTGTAATGTTTTACTCTTCATGGTTATACCATGATTTAATAATCCGTCTGGTGTTATTTTATTTTGAACAAGCGCCATAACTAAATCCTCATAGTAACAGACTTCTCGATAGCCTTCATAATCTATAGCACTTGCTTTTACAAATTTTTCCTCTAACGGAATAGATGGATTCGGACAAGAAAACTGCATCTGGTTTATACGTAATTCCCTCATAACATTATCATAATCATTACAGATGTCAAAATATACAACTGGTATTTCATATCGCATATTACATAAGTCTCGAAAGAAATATCCCATTCCATCTCGGCTCACTTTTACCTGTAAACCAGCATTCATTCCTGCCACTGATGATTTTTTTATTATTGCCATCATCCCCTCTTCATCAACCCAAACGATATCTCTTTGAGTATCAAATGGATTGTATATACTTGGATATAATTGCTGAGTTGATTTCAAACCAGTTCCTACTGCCCTAAACTTATCTACCGTCTTCCATTTCGCTTTTTTACCTCTTGCAATAGACAACCATTTCTTATTCAATTCTTCATCTTCATTGCATCTCCGAACAATTACTGCTTCTGCGATTTTTCCAAGTATTTTCATTACTGTTCGCATTGGATTTAATTCAAGCATTACTTTTATCATAAACTTATTATCTTCATACTTTATCATATCTAAATCATCATACAATATATCAAATAACTTTTGTCCTGTGTAATAATTTAATATTTCTATATTTTTCTTTCCACTTAAAAATTCATGATAAGATTGTTCTGCTATGATTTTTCCTTCACCATCCTTAACGGCTATTATCATTTCATTTTCATACATATATTTTCACCTACACCCTCGATAACAATATACTGATGTCAACCATCTTACATTCTAAAATTTCTCCTGCCTAATCATCATCAATCTTCATTTCAGCAATGTTAATTAGCCTATTCTCGCAACATTTCTATCTACTCAACCTACCCAAAAGCAATCCTGTCTACTCAACTATGCGACTTTTTTACAGTAGATATATTCCTGTAGAGTATCCATTTTACAAGGGGTTCTGCCATTCTGCAAATTAGAAAAATACGCAGAACCCCTTATTTACTACACTTTCAAGCCTTTTACTTTTCAACCCTTGACATCATTACTACGCACTCAACGTGAGGGGTGTTCGGAAACATATTATAATTTTATATTTCCTTTATATACATTACCAAATCAACTAAATCTATTATAATCCCTGCTTCTCTTAAAAAATCTAATCCTAATAATCCGTTAACTTTTTCAT
>JAQUUB010000210.1 GCA_028694115.1 Lachnospiraceae bacterium | reverse complement strand
ATAAAAACACCTTAAAGGTGTTTTTCGTTTGTAGGCTTGAATTCATTATAGATTATAAATAAAAAGGGCGCATAAGAATTTATGCACACTCCAAGCCTAAAAGATCTGCCAATAAGGGATCTGCTCGCTCACAAATCAAATCTATAATATTAGAAAATTCTTTTTCTATTTTCACTAGCTTATGAATACTAAAAGACAAATCACCAATCAAACGGTCATCATTTAAAAGATTATCTATTTCCTTCTTGTTTTGAACAATCGTTTGTTGTAAATCTCGAATTTTTACCGAAATATCCTCGTCAAAATCTAGTTTTACCAACTTCTCTAAATGTCTAAGTGTCGTACCGTACAAGATAAAAATTCTCAGCATCTTTTGTCTCGCTTCCTGCATTGAATAATTAAATATACAAAAGGACACCTTCTTTGATACAGTTAAGTATATACAAATAACAAACTTAACAAAACAAAAAGATGTCCTATTCACATATTACACTAAATCAGAAAAATGAACTAGCTGTATCGACTCACCAAAAATGACACCGAAACGCGAGCGACTGTTTCAAATAAAATGACACCAAAAGATAATTAATATAATGTGTATTTTAAATAATAACAAAAATATTAAAACATATATTGCCATGATGAATATGAAAACAAGAAATGAATATCTAAAAGAGATAAGAAGAGACCACCTCAAGGCTTCAAAGAAGGGAAAAGGTGTTATCTTAAGCGAAGTGAGGAAAATAACAAAATAGGTAGAAAGACATTAAGAAATTAAAAACTTCAGCAAACTCTACGGGAGATGAGGATAATTGTTAAGGCATAATGAAAGGTGGGCTTATGCAATACGACATTGGTCCGATGAAAATCGTAGAAACATACTCATCTTGCAAAACGTGTAAACCAGGCACCATTGTGATATAAACATAATAATGAATGAGCGAACATATCTTAAATTAGAAAATTCGCAAGGTCGAATTTCAAGTTTTCAGATTTCGGGTCAAAAATATATTGAAAATCTGGATATAAAATTAAATGGTAAAAATGTAAGATCAAAGAGATGATTTAAATTAATAAATGCCAATTATGTTCCATAGCTTAAGCATAGGACATTTCTAAATTACCTTAACGCTGTTGCAATACAACATCATAATCATACTTCACCAGAGGGTCGCCGATAAGTTGAAATTGAGATGGAAAGTTTACGCTCAAAAATTCACTGTTCCTTGAATCTTGTAAGCCCATTTTTATCACATCCCCAATTCGATAACCCTTTTTAAAATATGGCATATACCATTGTGGCCAAGAAGATATTGTTGCCACATTATCCACCGATCCATAAACATTTATGGCTAGCGAACGAAGGGCTCCATTTAAATTATTGCTATAGGAAGAATATTTAATTGTTGAGCAAGCATCTAACCACCAAAGCGCTGGCCCATATGGTCTATTGTTGAGAATAGCACTTTCATTAATTTCTGGAGTTGTTGCACTTAAATAGTTTGATGCTCCATGTCCCGAGAATAATATAAATTCTTTATTTCTTGAAAGGTTAAGAACTTCATCTCTTGATGCGTTATTAATATAATTTTGAGATGTTTCATCGCCAAATACATGAACATTTTCTTCGCCATACATTTCATTAAAATCAATTACAATTTGCATATTTTTATACCAAACTGGATCGTTAATAGCCCATTCGGAAGAAAAAATTGCACCAATACCTTTTACTAGTAAATTGTTTTCATAAAGATAACCCATATTTAATAGAATTGACGCGCTCGTTAAATCATATCCTAATATTCTACCAACTCCCATATCAGGAATAAAAAATTCATCGCTATTATCTACATCATTAGTGCTCCAATAACTATTTCTATCAGCATACATCATATCTGCACTATATCTAGAAGGAGGCGGATTTGAAGGTAAAACATAATCATATGGTATATCGTTCCAATCGCCCACGATTACCATGTAATCATACTCCCGATTATTATTATATGGTTTTATCAAATTCAATTGTTCGTTTATATCATAGTCAAAACTGTAAGCGTCTCCTGCTTCACCACTGACAGAAATTAAAGCTGTATCCCTATATATAGCATACAAAACGCCTAACCAAGAATATTCTGATGAAATTTTTGGAATTACTGTAACAATTTTATCGTCTGAATTGGTAGTTGTTAACTTAATTTGAGAGTCGCGCAATGTTGATAATTGTTCTACATTGTCTGAATATAATTTAATTTGAGATAGGTTATTATGGTTATTGCCAAAATAAATTATTTTTTTTGAAGAGATCTTGCTGATATATTTTTCGATCTCAGTTAATGAGTCCAAAAATAATCCTTTATTTTTACCAGCAAAAACTGCTGCGTAGGGCTTCAGTTGCTCTTCATCTGAGAATGAAATAAAATCGTAGCTTCCAATCGTTAAAGTATCTACGTTTTTTTTACTGAATAAAATATTATTTTCACTAAGACTACTTTCTAAATTGGTAAAATTACTATCATTATAGTAAATCAATTCTGCCGAAGTTTTTGATTCAAGCGCCTTAATCAGATTTATTATTTCATCCTCTCTTCCAGGAACATAAAAAAATAATGGTATATTGTTTTTTTCTTGCTTGATAAAAGAAGATGCCCTAAGCAATGAGTCTGTATCTTTTACAATGTATACTTTATCGCGGCACTCTCCTTTCTGGGCTACCGCGACCCCCGCTAATGATGCATAGCAATCATTGCTATATGTTTCTCCGTCAACTCCGCAAACAGGATCATATAAAGCAGGACATTCTGTTTCTTCTGTTCCAATATATTTTATTAATGAATTATTATCTTCATTACTTTCTTTTATTTTATTACTATGATCTAACTCCACCTTAACCTGAACATATTCATTAGCACTTAATCCTATGGAGCTGGCTGGAATTTTTGTGTCCAAACATTCGCCTATTTCTGGAACAAAACTGCTATATATTCCAAATTGGCCTGTTTTCAAATTAGTTAATTTAATGTCTAAAATAGACATTGCAATTGTCTCACCTGCATTGCAATAACTAACATTGACATAATTGATATACTTGTTTTCCGTCACCGATTGGTATTCGACATCTTTTATTTTAAGGTCAGATATAGAAGTAAACGGAGGATAATCTCCTAATATAATTTTAATAAGAATCCCTATTAAATCACTTCTACTGCAATTTTGAATATCAAATAATGTACAAAATGAATTGATAGAATAATTATCTAGATTAACCGATATCGCGTTTGCTTTTGCAATACAAAAAAAACTACATGTTAAAAATGTCACTAAAAAAATAAAAAATTTGATTTTCATTTTCAATAAATTTATTAATTATTAAAAATATTATATTAAAAATATTAAATAGTGTCAAAATTTTGCATAGATGTCAAATGCTATAAAAAAATGGCAAATTCACCTTCCGCATCACTAGTATCTATCGAAACAGTACATAAGCTTGGCATAGCTCCTATTGGTTCGAGACCAACTCTATACATGATAAATACAACAGGAAATAACATTGCCGATAACGAACATTTTTTTATTCATGTGGTTTGCATTTTATTGATTTTTAAAACAATTAAAACACACCATAATAATATTTAGACAATTGTTCTAGACATGTACTGCTTCTAATTACTTGACTTAATATGTACGTAAACTCTAGAATATGAGGTAAATTAGATGAAGGAAAAATGAGACCAATTCGAGCTGACATTGTTTATTTCCTTAAAGAAACCTTTTGAGATTGAATATTCCGCAAAGTACATAATAGCTCTTCAACCGAAGATGCTATTAAAAAAATTCTTGACCAACAAAACGCAAGGTCAAATCCAATACATATCCGAGATACTACTTGGATTGAAGAAATTTATGAAATGTGTTTCTGTCCGCACTCACAGATTAAAGAGATTCCATGTAAAAATGAAAAAAATTCTATGTGACTTTCCAAGATTTGATATTTTTCCCGTTTACTATACCAGTGAATCATGGAAAATCTGTGATCGCGCTCTTTGAAAAAAACTCGTAACAAAGTAGGTGATTGCGTATAACATTCTCTACAAGATACAAAGTCTAATCAATGGGGCTATTAACGAACTTCTTTTTTGTTAAAAAAACTTTGAACGTATATTCAAAGATTTTAAAATAATCAACGTTTCCTTGATGCCAAAAGATCATAATTGTAATATTTAATTCGATATATAATCCTTTTTAACCAGTCAATGAATAATTTAAATACAAACTTGCTCAAATCAACACCTCCTTTAATTTAAATATTTCTAATTATATTATATCCTTATTTAAATGCTGCTTCAATAATGTTGTCTAGAACTCTGCCAACCTTTTTAAGTATTTTTGGATACTTAATTTTATTTACATCAATTAGTTTGGCAATCCATTTCCAATTATCTCCATAATCTAAATAGAAAAGCATCTTATCTCCTTTAACCGTCCAAACTTCTTTGATTTTTGTTTTCTTAACGCTTCCTGATCCGATAGGTTCTACATCTTCTAAATCAGTAAAAAGCTCATAATGTTTTTCTGATTCAAACGTGCCCCTTTCTGAAATATTGCTAAAAAAACCAAAACAATGATCGAAATCAAAGTTAAACGCAGATATGATTGATTCTGCAAATTTATATACACTCCAATTATCAGGAACTTCTATTTCTCTATAAACCTTTGGATTATCAAACAAACTTACTTTAAAAATATAATTTTGCATGTTTTTATTGAATTTTAATTATAATTCAGATTATAATATCCTCGTGTATAAGCTCCACGATTCTTTTATAATATAGCATAACAAAGTTTTGTTTTGTAAAATATTACAGTAAAAAATAATTTTACACAAAAACACCATTTAAGGTGTTTCTCTTTGTGGACCGACGGGGACTCGAACCCCGAACCCCCTCATTGCAAATGAGGTGCTCTACCAATTGAGCCATCGGCCCTCATCTATGTGGGTATGCCTGGACTCGAACCAGGGACCTCGTCATTATCA
>JAQUUB010000209.1 GCA_028694115.1 Lachnospiraceae bacterium | reverse complement strand
GAACGGGACAGACGCAGTGGATTGATGAAATGGCATGGGATGAAAATACACAGAGGTATTTATAGAAAATTGTAATGCAGACAAAGGAGAGTATAAAATTAATCAGAGAAACAACGGGAAAATAATGCTTTTGATAAATTCATTTCAAATTGAAACCATACTGTTTCCAAAAAGTCTGCAAGATATAGATAATTAAAAATATAGGAGGCCAGATATGAGTGTTCGATGTATTCAACAGACCGATCAAAGCGTAGATTTGGAAAAAAAGTATATAAAAGAAATGCTAAGTTCAAAGAAAGACAAAGTTACTGCGGAAAAGTCCGATAAGTATATAAACAGTCAAAACACACAATATTCATATCCAACATACCATATTGATGAAGTGAAAAAAACCTATACAGAAGAGGAAAAATTAAAAAATAGAGAGCTTATTGATTTTTCAGGAAATTTAGTAATGGCTAATCCTATTACTAAAATTTTTACTCTTTATGATGGAACAAAAATTCCATATGAAGCTGTTTCAGATAAACCAAGAAAAGGAACGGTTAAGGATCTGGAAGTTGTAAATAACTGTTTGGCGTTGGAGTATGGATGCTATTATAAGTTTGTGGACTCGGATGGATTCGCCCAGACTTTTTGTGCTGGCAAAACACTTTTAAGTGGTTCGTTTACAGATTCTCAGAAAAATGGAGGAATTGATGGAAAACCAGATGGATGGTCCGAATCAAAAGCACGAAAAACACAGGATATTATTACGAGTATGTTGGAGTTAAAAGTACCGTTTGCGGCGTATATGTTTTATTCTCATGAGGAGGTAGCAGAACTTTTGCAATATGCGGGGATAAAGCCAGGTAAATTTACATTATCTATTGAAGGAATACGCAAGACTACATATTATATGGGACATGATGGGGATATTTGGGCAGAATATGAAGTAGAGTCCAGAAGACAGGCAATAAATTATACGAATTATAAGAAATATAATGTTCCACAGGACACACAATGGTTAATTGATGGAGTTACTTATCCAATGGATGAAAATGGATATTTTCATATACCGGAGGGGGCGATGGTTTGTCCGGGAGATATGAAGTTGATTGATCCGGAAGGAAATGAAGTAACATATCGTATGTCTTAAAATTAATTCAAAACACGGAGTATTTGCAAAAATGTTCCGTGTTTTTCTAACTTAGTTTGTTAATTTGGACGCCGCTTTTCGCTTTACGGTAAACGTTGTAAACGGCAAGTACTTTCCAGCAAAAATCGAAATTTTATTATTTTCACGATATGTCCAGAGGATATAAAATTGATACTGAAGGAAATAAAGATAAGGGGTTTTCATTCCTTCTTCTTTTATTTGCATATGAATAAATTGAATTGCATACTAATGATTCATGTGATGGATAATAAAGTCCATGGAAATATGGTATGATGAATTTATATTCTGGTGCTTGAAAGGAATCAAAGAGTGAGATGCTAAAGATAATGATATGTGATAACTGTATTTGATAATCTAAAATTCAAGTAAGCCAAGGGCACTTAATAAATGCCTTGGCTTTAGTGAAAAGAGGTGCAACTATGAGAATTGATGAAAAACAAATTATCGGTCATGAACAAACGACAAACATAAGGAAACAAGTGAAGAATAAAAATATAGTCATTCTTGAGTAGAGAGTGATGGGAGGTATTTATCATGTCGATTGATGGAATTGGAGAATATGGTACAGGAAATTATGTGGTAAAGAATAATTCTGCAATCTTAACAGTAGTGGTTATTTCGGCTATGATAGCATCGATGGATATAAATGTGTTAGCAGAAGAACCCGATATATTTAATGAAAATTATAAAGAAAGGTGACCAACATGATCCCATTAAAAATAGAAACACTACTGGAAGGACAAGTAGTTGAAAAAAATAGAGTTGAATATAAGGAAGGCTGGAATCCTTCTGATATTATTCATACCATTTGTGCATTTGCAAATGACTTGGATAATGTTAATGGTGGTTATGTTGTTATTGGGGTTGCTGCGGAAGATGGTATTCCAATATTGCCACCTGTTGGAATAAAATTAGAATTGCTTGATAATATACAACAGGAAATATTCCAGTACTGTAATCGTATTGAGCCAAGATATATCCCTAATATTGAAGTGCTTGAATATCCTAATCCAGATACACATTTGATTTATCTTAAATGTTCTGCTGGTGATGCCGGTCCTTATCAGGCACCAGTGGATGTTTATTCTAAAAAGGGTGAAAAGTCGGACAAAACAATGAAATATTGGATTAGACCAGCATCACTTACAACAACCGCAAAGCCAAATGAAATATCAGAACTATACGAAAAGTTCAATGCAATTCCATATGATGACAGGATTAACAGAGTCGCAAAATTAGATGATATTAGACGAGGATATGTAGAGGATTTACTTAGAGATAGCAAGAGTTCTTTGGTGGGTGAATTGAATAACAGAACATTGGAGGATTTGCTTGTTTCACTAGAGGTCGCGAACGAGACTGATACAGATTTGGCAATTCGTAATATTGGTGTATTAATGTTTACAGATAGACCAGATAAATTGATTCCGGGAGCATTGATAAATCTTGTAAAGTTCAATACAGAAGAAGCGGAAGCATCTAGAGATTTTGTTGAAAAGACATTTACAGGTCCAATTTGGAAACAGATAAAAGACGCTCTTGGATATATACAAACTAATGTAATCGAAGGTAAGGTAGAGAAAATTGAGAATCAGGCAGAAGCTCTGCATTTCTATAATTATCCTTATAATGCATTGGAAGAAGCCGTGGTAAATGCAGTTTTTCATAAATCCTATCGTGATGACTCACCTGTGGAAATTAGAATTTATACAGATGAGATTGTGATTTTGAATTATCCAGGTCCAGCAAAGTGGATTGATATGGATAAATTTTCACAGGGAAAAGTTCGTGCAAGAAAATATAGAAACAGAAGAATTGGAGAGTTTTTCAAGGAGTTAGATTTGTCAGAAAAGCAGTCTACGGGTATTCCAACAATTTTGAATGAACTCAAAAAGAATGGCTCTCCAGAACCAGAGTTTCACACGGATGATGAGAGAAATTATCTTGAGACAACAATCAGGATTAGAGATGGATTTGAGACAACAGTGAACTTCAATCAAAAAAGTGAGCGAAGTTTGAGCGAAGTTTTGAGCGAAGTTTTAAAAGCAAAAGAATATGAAAAAGTCAAAATAATAATAGATATTCTTCAGGAAAAAGGAAACATTAGTCCGAAGGAAGCAGAAATAAGATGTAAAAAATCATCTGCTACTACCAGAAGGTATATGAAACTTCTGGTTGAAACAGGATATGTAATACAAGAAGGAAGTACAAATAGTATTGTTTATAAAAATATTTTATATTAGAAATCTCGGATAGGCTGGAAAAAACAACTGGGAGGATGTGCAGAAATTTTTTCAAGAAAGTTGCATTTCTATGCTGAAATATAGGACACAACAACATCAGACATCAGGGGATAATGCAATGGAGCAATATAAACAAGGGTACTACACCTTTTATCCTAAAGATTTCAAACTGTTCCGATAACTTATCATTTCTTCTTCACTGAAAGAGTTCAGAATTTGTTGTATTTCATCAACTATTCTATTTCTTTCTTTTGGTAAATAAGCAGATAGCGGATAAAAATTTGAACTTGAATTTGCAAATAAATGTGTTCGTATCTGCAAGTTCTTAATAAATGTTTCTAATTCTTCTAAACGTTCTCTTTCCCCTGCAGGGATATACTTACCAGCCTGTGCCATCGTATATAATTCTGTATCTGGAAAGAGTGTTAATGCGTCAACAGAAATGAAATAGGGATTGAGCTTACTAAATAATCTTGCACTATTTACTGCATTTCTATAACCAGCATTTTTTCCAGCAAGACCTGTCATATAAACAAAGTAATATTCGATCCCTGCTTCATCTAGCTTTCTGCATTGCTCTAAAATATCCTGTGAAGAATAACCTTTATTTGCTAAAACAAGTGTATGATCGTCACCGCTTTCCGTACCGATGCTAAGTCCATTCACACCCATAGCCCGAAGTTTTTTTAATTGCCATACTTCCTTATTTTTTATATCTCGTACGCTGGCAAACATGGCGATTGTCTGGCATTTGATTAGATAATCCCGTACTGTTAAAACATAAGGTTTCAATTTTTCATAACTCAATGCAAAAGGATTAGCACCAGTCACAAATATGCGACGAGCATTTGGCTGAAAAGATTTCAATTCGTTCAAATCTTCTTCAAATTCTTCTAATGATGTTAAATGAAATGGCTCATTTTTATATAAACTACAAAATTTACATCTATTATAAGTACAGCCTGTCGTTAATTGAATGATACATGAGTCCTTTTCGTATGGCGGTCTCCATGTTCTTCCTGTAAAATGCAAAACGATTCCTCCTTACAAATGACGAAGATTTATACGATAAGAGCGTAATTCTTCTTCATTTACATTTTTTATAATCTCATTAAGTATCCCTAACAATTTCTCTTTATCTTTTGGTAGATTACCCATAATTGGAATTGCATTAGAAGCTCCTAATGCCCCAAATTCAACTGGAATATTCAAATTTGCGATTAGCGTTCTGAGTTCTTTATATTTTTCGATTTCAGCTTCTTCCTTCCAATTTCCTCTTTTGATTTCCTGATATAATTCAGAATTAGGATAAATGGTAAGCATATTTGCACCAATCAGTTTGGGGTGTAGCTGATTACACACGTTTGCTGTTGCCAATGCCCCCGCTTCGCCCTTTCCCTTCCCAGAAATACTGGTTAAATAAAAAAAGTTATAACTGATATTTGCTTTATCTAACCGCTGACATTGAGTTACAATATCCTTTGATAAATAACCTTTGTTCATAAATGTAAGAGCTTCATCATCTCCTGTTTCAATTCCGATTGTCAAACCGTTATATCCCACTTTCCTTAATTCTTCAAGCTCATGATCTGTTTTTAGTGTTATGTCCGTTACTCTGGAAAAGCCACCTATTGTTT
>JAQUUB010000208.1 GCA_028694115.1 Lachnospiraceae bacterium | reverse complement strand
CTTGGAAAAAGAACAACTGAACAAACTTGCAGGAAATGAAATTACTGTTTGTGAGGAAATCAAGGAACTGATAAAATTCCTGGAAAAAACAAGCCCAATGAAGGAGTTTGAAGAAGAGTCATTTCTGAAATTTGTAAGTCAGATTACGGTATACTCCAGAGAGGAAATCGGATTTGAATTGAAATGTGGATTATTACTGAAAGAAAGGATGGTGAGATAAATGCGCTATATACCATATGGATACAGGATTGAAGATGGAAAAGCTGTGCTTGATGAAGAGCAGGCAGCTAAGGTCGTAGGTCTTTTTGAGGGGTATCTTTCAGGCTTGGCGTTACGGGCGGCAGCGGAAAAAGTTGGGCTGGATATTTATCATGGAACGGCAAAGCGGATGCTTGGGAACAAAAAGTATCTTGGCGATGCCTATTACCCTAAAATAATAAATCAGGATACATTTGACCGTACAGAGGCTGAACGTATTAGACGGGCAACGTCCTTGGGCCGGATAAGGGAAGCCAAGGAAAAACTAAAGAAGAAACCACAAACCTGCTTTTATGCTGAAAAAGTGGAAATAAAATATTCAGATCCGTTCAAACAGGCAGAATATGCATATAGTCTGATTGAAAGTGAGGGATAAAAGATGGAATTGAGTAAAAATATTACTGTAATTCCTGCACGAAAGCGTGTGGGAAATACTGTGGCATACGAAGAAAGGCCAAAATTGAGGGTTGCCGCCTATTGTCGTGTATCCACAGATAGTGATGAGCAGGCTACGAGTTATGAGGCACAGGTAGAGCATTATACTCGTTTTATACAAAAGAATTCCGAGTGGGAGCTTGCAGGCATATTCACCGATGATGGTATTTCGGGTACAAATACAAAAAAACGAGAAGAATTCAATCGTATGATTGAAGAGTGCATGGCAGGTCAGATTGATATGATTATTACAAAGTCCATCAGCCGATTTGCTAGGAACACGTTAGACTGTCTGAAATATATCCGTGAATTGAAGGAGAAAAATATTCCGGTTTTCTTTGAAAAGGAAAACATCAATACGATGGATTCCAAGGGCGAGGTGCTTCTTACTATTATGGCGTCACTTGCACAACAAGAAAGCCAGTCACTCTCTCAAAATGTGAAGCTAGGCTTGCAATATCGATACCAAAATGGTGAGGTGCAGGTCAACCATAATCGTTTTCTTGGATATACCAAAGACAATGATGGACATCTGATGGTGGAGCCGGTAGAAGCAGAAGTAGTAAAAAAGATTTATCGGGAATACCTAGAGGGAGCAAGTCTTGCTCAAATAGGAAAAAGTCTGGAGGCAGATGGAGTACTTACGGCAGCAGGCAAAGCACATTGGAGGCCGTCTACTATAAAAAAGATTTTGAGCAATGAGAAGTATATCGGAGATGCTCTTTTGCAAAAGACCTATACGGTAGATTTTCTTACTAAAAAAAGAGTTAAGAACAACGGTATTGTCCCCCAGTATTATGTGGAGAACTGTCATGAAGCGATTATCCCCCGTGATCTTTATATGCAGGTGCAGGATGAAATGATCAGAAGGGCAAACCTCCATAGCGGAAGTCATATGAAAAAGCGAGTTTACAGTAGCAAGTATGCCCTATCAAGCATGGTCTACTGTTCCAAATGTGGAGATATTTATCGAAGAATTGCATGGAATAATCGCGGCAAGCACTCTGTTGTTTGGAGGTGTTGTACTCGTGTGGAATATGGACCAGATAAGTGCGATGCCGAAACAGTATCGGAAGATGCGTTGCAGAGCGTTGTTGTAACAGCAATCAACCGAGTTCTCGGTGATCGGGACACGATAATGAAAACTTTGCAAAAAAATATTGAAGCCGTCATTGTCCAGGATCAGAACACCATAATTGAAGATGTTGATAATCGGTTAAAAGAACTACAAAAAGAACTTTTAAAATTGGTCGATGGAAAAAAGGATTACAATGAGGTGGCAGATGAAATTTATCGGCTTCGAGAATTGCGACGGGATGTGCTATCGGATAAGGCCGACCGAGAGGGCAAGAAAAAGAGAATCGGAGAGATGGACGTATTTCTTCAACAGCAGACAACGATTTTGGAGGAGTATGATGAGCAGTTGGTCAGGCGGCTGATAGAGAAGATTACGGTATATGAGGATAGGTTTGCGGTAGAATTTAAATCCGGAGTGGAGACGGATGTGGAGAAATAGAGTGTTTTAAGAGACACCTTACGGCTTAAAAATGGCTGTAAGGTGTCTCTCTTTTGGTAAATGAAGGCGGAACTCACTTGCATATATCAACCGTGAGATTTATAATGAAAAAGGAGCGATAGAGGGAGATTGCGGGGGCAGCAGATACTGCTTTCAGCGGGTATTTATCTCATCGGATGCTAAGAAAATAATGGAGAAAATGAATGAGCGTAATATTGGGAATGGTAGAAGCAGATAAGATAGTAATCGCCGGGGATATGAGAGCATCGACAAAAGAAGGCAAAATGATTTCTGATGAATCTGCAAAAGTAAATGTGATTAATACTGGTTTAGCAATGGCTTCAGCAGGCAGTTTGGCAATTGAGAATGCAATTATGATGGATGTAAATAGCCAATCAGGTAAAGAGAATATGACTACAGACAGGTTGGTGGAACTTATTGAGAATTTCTATAAAAGGGTGGTTGAAAATAAAATCGATGGTATTTACGCACTGCCTTTTTACTGCTTAATTGCGGGAAAGGGAAAAGATTCTAAACCGCATTTAATTAATGCCGGGAAGTTTAAAAACGGCTTTGGTGCGCAAGATGTCCCAATGGCTCTTTACTATCCGATAGATGTAGAACAAGACAAGTGCAATCAAATATTTGCAGCAAATTACAGAACTTGCCAAACGGAATTCTGCGAAAGAACAATTCGTCAAATTTCAGAAATAAGTAATGTTGTCAGCCCAACCGGGAGCAAGTGGGAATATGACATTCTAAGAGGAAAAGGTCAGTTAATTACATTTTAAAACATCGTAATTATATTGGATTATTTCCTCGAACGCCCAACAGTACAGTACACAGGTTGACCGCTTGTTTTTACAAGGAAACTCCTCGGACATTCTGAGTGGCGTATCGAGCCATGTCGAGACGGTTGCGCTCTTAACCCGTAAAAAGGATATGGAACGAATCGACATTGAAATGACCGTGGACAAGGAAGATGTGACGGAGAAAGCCACGTATCAGAAGATTAAGGAGTATGTGAAGGAAAAGTATGGACTGAATGTGCATACGAAGTATATTGCGGAAGTGAAAAGGAAACATGGTTTGCCTATGCATGAAGCACCGAATAAGGTGGATGTGCCTAAGAGGGAATATCCAGATTGCCCGGAAGAGAAGCTAAAGGCGATAGAGGAAGCATTGGAGTATTTTAGGTTATTGTTTTAGAAAGTATATAGAAATCTTGTATATAATGCGCATAAACATTATAATATATTAAACAGTGTTTTTACATAAGAGGAGGGGGCAAATGAGAATAAGTGAAAAATTAGGTATTTCAGTTTCTCAATATGAATTAGATTTTTTAGATGTGGATATAGATGTAGACAATAAATTATTTATTGACCCCTTTTTAATAGCTAATTCAAATAGTAAATTTGCTATTGATGCTGATTTTACGATAAAAAGTTTTTTCAATCAATTTAAGAATACAATGCGTAGTGGGAATTATGATGAGGCATTTGAGTTATTTAAATATATGTCAGAACCAAAAGAAAATTGTTTGGGAATTAGCACGAAAGGTACAAAAAATGGGCGGGGAGTTGGCGAACTTAATACTAAGAAAATACTTAAAAATATAATTGATAGTGATGCGATAGAGAATGATTTGGTGAAAAACATAGAAGATTTAGTTATATTTGTTGAGGATATTGATAAGGATAAATTATCGGATATGGTCACAAATATTATAAGATTAGAACTAACCAAGTATACACAGCAACAATGTAAACTATGGAATAAAAGCTTAATTGAAGATTTGACTTTGCCTTATTGGGATGCCACCACGTGTTCATGGTTAAATTCCAAACAGGAATTGCTCGTAATTGATGGATATGAATATCTTTTAATTCCAAAATCAATAGTATCTCCGTTGAGTATATATAATATATCTAAATATAGTAATTCGCAAATAATAGAACAGGAAAGATTTTTCCATTTACAGCGTAAAAGTGCATTGGTTAGATACAGATATAAAAAGGATGGTTCAATAGTACCTTATGTATATAAAAAAGATGTGTATGAGGATGTAACCAACATAATTAAAGAGAGCTATTTAAGCACAAAGGATTATATAAGACAATATACATTACAATATCCAGATTTATTTACTAAATTTGTAAGTGATGCAAAACGAAAAATAAAATCGCTTACTAATGATGCACTGGCAGAAAAACTGGAAGAGTCTAGTATTGAAGAAATTATCGATAAACTTATTGACAGACTTAAATCTATACCTACCGGTGGAAAAGACGCAACGGATTTTCATTACTTTATTCGGTCACTTTTGGCTATGTTGTGGTATCCTTACTTGGTTAATCCGAAAGTTGAGGTTGAAATTCATGATGGAAGGAAACGGATTGATATTGTAATGGAAAATAATGCTTCATCAGGATTTTTTTATAATTTGCATGCAATAAGTAAGATTTTTTGTCCAAATATCTTTATTGAATGTAAGAATTATGGGAAAGATGTTGCAAATCCGGAGATTGATCAACTGTCTGGCAGATTCGGTTCTTTAAGAGGGCAATTTGGAATACTTGTTTGTAGAGAATTACAGGACTATGATAAGTTTATGAAAAGATGTAAAGATACATATCTTGATGGAAGAGGATTAGTAATTTGTCTTACTGATAAAGATGTTATAGATATGCTGAATTCTATTAAAGAGTAGGTAATTGCGAAACGAGTTCGCAATCTTGATTCAAAACAAGGAAGAATTGCTGCATTACAGCAATTCTAGTATTAAAAAACAAACAGCGGTAAAATGGGCGCACTTAATAAAGTCTGATAATTAT
>JAQUUB010000207.1 GCA_028694115.1 Lachnospiraceae bacterium | reverse complement strand
GAGTTTGAGTAGAGAACAAAGCCCCAAGAATGGCGTATTTACGCGGTTCTTGGGGCTTTTCTGTGGAGTGTGATACCTTTTTGATACCTGAATTGGTAATTTAATAGGCCGTAACTTTAGTTAGAATGTCTGCCAATGCATATTTTGTAATAGTATTGTTTTCTTTAATAACATAAGGCGTTAATGAATTATCACACATATATCCTATTTGTATGTTTTTATATTCGATATATCTTAACGGAAATGATTCGCTATCAAGTAATTGAGAAGTAGTTGAACATTTTAAATATAAATTGCTAATAGATAATTTTTTTAGTTTTTCAAATAATAAATAAGTATGTGGTTCCATACTATATGCTCGTGCTGTGGTTCCAGCTAATAATAGCACACTTTTATTTGAATCTGCTAGGTGGATACAATTTTTAAAAAAATATGAACCAATAGGAATATTAAAAAGAGTGTTTTGTATAAAAATTATTTTCCATAAGTCATTACCACTAAAATCTTTCAAATCTACATTTTTTATCAGCTGTTCTAGTGCTACATTAGTATCAATTTTTAGATCTATAGAATCAAAAAGATTTTTAATAATCATCTTTTTTTCTAGTATAGCTTTATTAGAAAGTAAGTCACTATAGTTGCTTCCATAAAATCCCCAGGTTGTGTTTGAATTTGATTGTTTCTCTAAAAATGAAGTAGAATTATTTGTACAATCTTTCATGCATAATAATGCTTGTTTAAACAAAGTGTTATTACATGTATCTATAATATTCTTCTTGGAATCAAAAAACTTACAACTTGTTGATAAATAAAATTTAAACTTGTCTAAGTTATAATGCTTATCAACAATACAAAATAGTAATAAATACCCAATTTGTCCATCAACAAAATAGTGTTCTGCGTTTAAGATGTATTCTCTCCATTCTGAATTAAAATCGATAAGTTTTGCTTTGACTATTTCTTCATCATACTGATATCTTAAAGCAGCGGGAACCTTAATTCCGTTAGGCGAAATAATAGCATCTAAAACAGCCTTTTCTGTATATACTGGAATTGATTCAATAATGGTTTTAAAAAAAACTATTGCCTCGCACGTGTCTTCAGAACGTCCCCCAAGATCAGAGTTTGTCATTATATTATATATAAAACGCATCCACATACTATATGCTTGAGTTTCAATTTCATTATGTGGAAAATCAAATTTATTAAGAAATTCATATACAGCAAAGCGAATTACATTTCTTTCTAAATTAGATTGTATAATATTTTTTATAAGATCATTTTCGTTGTAATATGATTTACTAATATTAAGTTCAATATGAATATCTTTTTTTGCGCTAAAGATTTCAAGTAAACGACTCATTTTGTGTATGCTAGAAATGATAATATTTTTTACTGATGTTGAATCTAATTGCTTGTAATTAAATCCATCTTTCTCTATGAAACGATAAAAAACACTACCATTCATATCAGATATCTTTTTGTAATCGTCTCTATAATCCTTTTGAGGAACACCACACATACTGACGTAACAAAAATAATCGTTTTTAATTATTTCTTTGATGAAATTCATTAGTGCATAATCAAATCTATCACCAAATAACTGATAAAAAAATTCTGAGTATAAGTTGTTAAATTTGCTAATATACAGAATCTGTTGTTTTTCATCAGAAGATGTGCCAAGGATATCCTTCAATATAGAAGAACCCTGTAATTTAGCTTTGAAAATTTCGAAATCGGTTAGCAATTTGCCTCGTGCGTTCATTTTTATATAAAGATCATCTGTTTTCTGAAAATCGTCCATAGGAAGCCATAAAAATGAAATTGGACAATTTTCGGATATTAATAGACTATTTATGTTGCTATAATCTGCAAGACCTGAAAATTTTGAATGTATGCAATCAATAACAACTAACATGGAGTTAATTGTTGGATCATAAGAAAAATTTCCTGTAAACCATGGATTGTTAATTATTTGATTCGAAATAGTTATTTTAGATTCGAAGTTAATAATTGAGTCGCATAACTTCTCACAAAAACGTTTTGAAGTATCTCGTGTTTTGTACGAGAATCGTTTAAGAGTGGTTAGCTCTTCATTGCTTTTTGCTCGAGAAAAAATATACCAGTGCAATAGAAATAAAGTGGTCAGACGTTGTTGACCATCAATTGGTATAAATTCATCATCATTTCGCTCTCCATATATAAAGTTTAAAACAAGGGGGGTGTTATTGGTAAGTGAATCATATATGGAGTCAATCAGTCCTGTTCGGATTTGCTCGATTGCATTGTTTATTCGGCCTTGAGCATAATCTCGTTGTAAGGATGGTATTATTATATTTCGTTCTTTCACTAATTGCCAAAATGTTTTATTGGAGCGGTCGTCATTGTTCATTATTTAGCCTCCTTTAACATGTTGTAAATATTATGTGTTATGTCATCAGTGTAATCTTGCATATCGCTTCCACCCCATACAATTAATTGAGTAGAATTTTCATAACCTTTTAGGAATACCCATTTAGTTCCAATAAGAATATATTTTTCATCATTTGTTTTATTCCTTTCAACATCTATAATTTTTCTTCGCTTATCTAAAAAGCAAGAGTTTTTATAACCACGATTTGTTGCTGCATCTAGTAAAACTAAATTGCTAATAGAATTATTATCTGCAATATCTAATGTGGAAGTAATTTCATTTGATAATGAATCAAAATTAATTAGGTTATTAAGTATGCATTCATCCATTTTCTGTAATAAAGTTTTATCGATTATAATATTTTTGTAGCTCAATAGCCATGCTTTCTTTTCGTCCAGTGATGAATCTTTTGGTGTTTGAGGGTTTATATGTTCAATATCCCAGGTTTCATTTTTATACAAATCAAATGGAAAGCGTTCATAGGTATTGTTGGCATTTATTAACATGGATATATTGTATAAGAATAGTACATTTCGAACATCATATTTTCTGGATATAGTTATGCTTTCTAAGTCGTTTTTAATATTATCAATATCGAATAATTCAAAAGGGGTATTTACAGAAGGAGAAAAATATATGTTTCTAATTTGAGTTAGTAATTTCACCTTAAACTTTTCCTTATCATTAATTACATATAAGTTGTAAAGATTTTTTATGGTATCAATATCTTTATCCTTTAAAATTACAAGCATACCGATTGTATGATAATAGAAATAATCTAAATACCAATCATTTAGAGTCTCGTAGATTTCTTGAATATCACGCCATAGTTCACATGCCATTGATTTGCCTTGCGAAAGTAAGGTGTTAAGAATACGAAAGACACTGTATCGATCGCTGTCGTTTATTGTGTGTTCTCTTCTCGCACATAAGATTTCAAAGAGATAATCAATTCTAGTAGTGTATTTTTTATGCCTTTCATTAGCAATAAAATTCCAAAAAGAATTATTATTTAAGCCCTTTTCAATATCTTCCCATTGCAAAGCCATATTTTGTTTGAGATTATCATCATTAACAGCATATAATAAACTGGCTTTAATAAGTTCTGCATTGGTTAGCTCAATTTTATTTGCATTAATATTAGTAAAAGTTTGAATGGCATCTTCTTTGTCATCAAGAACATACCAAATAATTTTGATATTTTCTATAATATCAAATATTTTAGCCAAAACACCTTTGGCAGTTTGATTATTTCTTGTGAATTCCGATATAAATTCCATACAATTAATCAAATATAAGGAGTCAATACTTAAAGTTTTATAAGTTATAAATGAATCTCGTAAATTTTTCAATGAACTACTTTTGATAAACTCACTTATTTTATCAAATAAAGTGGTGAAGTCATCTTTCTCTTGATAAAATAGATCATAATGAGAATGTTGTAAGTTGATTACATCATCCTTGTTTGTACAATAATAAAGAGCAGAAATTAGCCATAGAGCAGTTAGTCTTTGTTGCCCGTCTACCAACTCCCAAAAACCGTCATTTTCTTTAACAACTATTGGTTGCAAACAGTAATAATCAGAATTAATTTTTGTACTTACAGCATAATCATATAAATCCTCTAATAATTCTTTTACTTGTGTATCTGACCATCTAAAGCCTCTTTGATATGATGGTACTAAAAATCTTTTGTCAAAAAGTTCGTTTATTGACTTCAATTCGACTGTAGCCATAATAAATAATCCTTTCTTAATCTAGTTTTATAGTTGTGTTTAGAGGAGTAATTTGTTATCTCCATTTCTTTTCTGTTTTACTTTTTCCACAATCATCACAAGTATCCGGCCAATTCAATTTCCATTCCAAATACTCATTTTCTGTTATCTCTTTATTTGTAAGCTCCTGCTTTCGAATCATCCATTCCCTCATGAATTCATCAACCAATCCATAATTAAACCACATACCAACTGGCGGTTCATTTGGCCAGTAATCATCATTGTCATCATATTGGGCTACAGCCTTTGTGGTGACTTTTTCTTTTTTATTACTACGGATAAGAGAAAAAAGATTGATTGCCCCACGGTTATCTTCGTCCAGCCAGAAGAAAGTCTGCATAATATCTTCTGCACTTCCTGGAACTTCGCTGACAAAGTTCAGGGGATTGATATTCATAGCCTTTGCCATATCTATAAGCATGTCTTTTTGAGGAACTCTGTAATCGCATTCATATTGTGCAATACGATTTGCAGCTCCTTTTTCTTCTAAACCAACAGCAACTCCTAGCTCCTGCTGGGTCATTTTTCTGAGTTTTCTTACAAATTTTATTTTTTTACCAATGGTCATAATCTGCCTCCTTTACTGGAATTCAAATAAAAATGAAACCTTATAGGACTTATTATATCTGATAAATGAGATACAGTAAATAAAAATATTCGCCTAGAGGCGAAAATAATATTGACATTCGCTGTGAGGCGAATTATAATGGGTATCACAATAGGACATTCGCTATGAAGCGAACAGTAATACAATTGAATGAGCGGTACCATATGTTAACAGACATTCGCCAAGACCTTCTGATAAGGAAGCGAGCGATGATGACACTCCCAGAACTGGCGGGAATATCTCACACAAGAGCAGGCCCGGGGCGCATAGCCGAGG
>JAQUUB010000206.1 GCA_028694115.1 Lachnospiraceae bacterium | reverse complement strand
AGAGCATTGCTTTTCTGCGCTGTCAAGGGTGGCGTAAGCTACCAAAATTTACATATCTACAATTATCAAGGTTCTATTTGAGCCTATTTTTTACAGCTCGGTTTTTCATAACTCATTTGACACTATCAATTTCAGTTTATTGTCCCTACACAAAATATAAATTTTCCTTGTCAAAAAAACTGTGCACCGCTTGTGCGGCAAAATGCTCATTTTATTCAGCGATTATCTCAACACTGTTGGTTGCAACCGTGCTTAATCGTCTAATCGCAGCTTTTGTATTTCCCTCAGGCATTTTTGTATATCCTTCAACACCAACGATTGCATACTTTCTTTGTATCGTGATACATTGGCGCAATATAATGCATTCACGATATCCTGACGTAAATCTGGCTTATAACTTCCCCTTGCTTTTGTAATCTCTCTCACTCATTATTCAGAAAAACTTCCGCTTTTTCGTTACTGATTCCCAGTGCTTCGAGAAATGTAATACCCGTACTGCGCACCATTTTATGTGCAGTTTCTTTTTCCTCGTTTACCACGCCTGCTGCAATCAGAGAAGCGATTCCATGGGTGTAGATCACCATCGTGTTTATAAAAGTTCCGGCTTGTTCCGGTGTAATCTGTAGGATTTCTGACAAGCCCTGCTGTATTTTTATATTTCTATCATAGTCCAGTAAGGACAACAATCCGCCATTTACGTTTCTGCCGCTTTCGCCCATGAAGATAAAGCGAAACAGATTTGGCTCGTCAATCGCAATATCCACATAGGACTCGCCGATCTGCTCAAAAGACGCCACTAAATTTTTTGCTGACGGCTCTATTTTTTGATTTACATACCGTATAGCTGCCTCCGTAAGCTCAGCACGAAATCCATCCATGCCCCCGAACTGCCATGAGATTGGCTGCGTCGAACAATGAAGCTCTTTTGCGACAGCCTTAATATTGATGGCCTTATACCCATCTCGTATGAGCATACTGAGAGCTGTTTCCAGAATTAGTTCCTTGGGAATTTTCGGATTACTTGGCATCTTGCTATCTCCTTGTAAATACATTTATTGTAAATCAGTTTACATTATAGGGTAAAAAAACCGTGCCCGTATTTGAGCACAATTTAATTATAAGTACATAAAAAATACTTGTCAACAGCTTTTTACTAATGCTCAAAAATAGTTGTGTGATTGGTGCATTTACGACGTATCGTATTATGCTTGTTTCGTCCTTGTTTCGTCAGTTAATTAATATAAAGATCTTAAATATTGTGATAGTTATACTTTTGCTGTATAATAAATATAAAAAACAAGCTGCTTTAATAATCGTAAGTGTCTTCGGACTTGTATGCGAGATAACTTTTTAAGGAGATATGATCGTATGGAGTATGCTAATGAAAAAGACCTGGAAGAAATAAACATGTTTAAGGAACGATTAACGATAGCACTAAAAGCGGCGAAAATCTGTGTGTTTGAAGTTGACCTTCTTCGTCAGCTCTATACATTCTTTGAAAATTCCGAAGATATTTTCGGTGTTCCTGGTGACTCTATTCTAAAGGATGTCCAACCCTTCTGTACGCTTAGCCCAATAGAATATAGATTGGCTGTATCTAATTACTTTTCTCATCCAGATGATGCATCTATTATTTCTAAAGCCTTCAGTGATATTTTAAAGGGAAAACCCACTACCTATCAGGCACGGATGAGGGCTGGTGGGTCAAATTTTATATGGTGCAAAATTGATGCAACACCGGTACTTCAAGATAATAAACCCGTAAAAATGATTGGTGTAATAACGGACATTTCGAGGATTAAGCAGCAAAATGATTTTTTAAAAGAAAAAGCTACTCTTGACTCGTTCACGGGTTTGTATAATAAAGAATATGCCCTGGATCTGATGCAGGATTTCCTTATTCAGAGCCAAAATCAATGTCATGCGTTCGTGCTATTAGATATTGATAATTTTAAAAATTATAATGATACTTATGGGCATTACGAGGGAGATCGAGCGATCCAATCACTTGCCAGCTTAATTAAAAAAGCGTTTAGAAACTCAGATATTTGCGGACGATTCGGCGGGGATGAGTTTATAATTTTAATAAAGAATTTTCCCGATACTGCATGGCTAAGAGAGAGAATAAAACCTCTCCTTATATTCCAAAATTGTGGTCACTCTCTTAGCACGAGCATCGGTGTTGCAATATACCCACAAGATGCAACTACATTTCAACGTCTATTCCAAAATGCTGATAAAGCACTTTATCACTCTAAGATAGAAAGAAAAGCATTTACATTATTTGCACAATTAAATGAACTATAGACAGCAAAAGAGTTTGCGTGCTCTACCCAGCCCGTCATATCGGAGATATTTACTGATCTGAACTGGATCTGTTGTCAAACAATTGTGCCGCAGCACAAAAATAATTAGGCGTTCCAACATTGTTTTTGCGTGCAGATAGGATTAATATAGACACAAGCAAGACAAAGGCGTTTGGAAAACATTACATACGATGTAATGTTTTCCAGATGCCTTTGTCTTTTTCAACGTTTAAAGTCTGTTTATCGCAAGGTCAAAATTTAGAGTTATCAGGAGGTAACAGCCATGAATTTAGTAACAGCAATCGTAAGACCAGAAAAGGTAGTAGACGTAATCAAGGCATTGGAAGAAGAAGGATATTACGCCTTTTCAAAATGGTCCGTATCTGGAAGAGGAAAAGAAAAGGGAATTCAGGTTGGAGATGTCTTATACCAGGAAATGGCTAAAAATATGCTCTACATCGTAGTAAATGAAAAAGAAAAAGATGAGGTTGTAGACCTTATTATAAACAGCGCAAAGAGCGGCTCTAATGGACATTATGGAGATGGAAAAATCTTTGTCTCAGACATCAAAGAAACATACACAATAAGTGAAGAAACAAGAGTTGACGATTAAGCGCTGAAATGCGTTTGAAAGGAATGATTTTATGGCGGAAAAACAAAAAAGAATTAAATTAAAAAAATCAATGGGACCCGGTGCTATATGGGCTGTTGCTGTTGGCTCAATAATTGGATGGGGATGTTTTATTCAGGGAGCCGTATGGACAGAAAGAGCTGGCGGTCCCTTACCTTTGTTTCTTGGATTTTTTGTAGGCGGTCTTTTAATGGTAGTTATAGGTTACAGCTATTCTTATATGATTGCTAAGTTTCCAGTCGCCGGGGGCGAATTCGCATATGCATACAAAGGCTTTGGAAGAGTTTCCTCTTATGTTTGCGGCTGGATGCTTTCGCTGGGATATTTATCCATCGTGGCTTTAAATGCAACAGCACTTCCAGTTTTGGCATCCTATCTTTTTCCTGGTGTATTCACAAGAGGATACATGTATACGGTTGCAGGATATGATGTGTATGCCGGTGAGGTAGCTTTATCTGTTTTCTTCATTGTATTATTTGGAATTATGAATTACAGAGGAGCAAAATCGGTAGGTAATCTGCAGCTTATTATGGTATTGATCATGTGTGCCGCCGTAGTTGTTTCAATTGCCGGAACTGTAGTTACCGGAAATTTTGAAGCGGCTAATTTAAGTCCAGCCTATGGACAGGGAAAATCTTTTGGCGGGGGCTTCCTATCCATATTGGCATTAGCACCATTTTTATATGTTGGCTTTGACTGCATTCCACAGGCGGCAGAGGAATATGATTTTCCGCCGCAGAAATCAAAAATGCTTATTATTTCAGCACTTATTGTAGGCTCATTAATCTATGGGGCAATGGCGCTCGTTACTGACACGGTCATTCCATGGCAGGATGTGTTATCTCTTACGGACAGTACTGGAACGCTTGTAAAATGGCATACAGGAGCGATTCTCGAGATGGCTATGGGTAAGATTGGTGTAGGATTTGTTGCCATAGCTGTTTGTATGGGAATATTTACTGGAATGAACGGATTCTTTATGACATCCAGCAGACTTATTTTCGGAATGGCAAGGGCTAAAATGCTTCCATCGTTGTTTGGAAAAGTACATAAAAAATATAATACACCACATACATGTATCATATTTACAATGATTGTCTGCTGCATATGTCCTTTCTTTGGAAGAGAGGTTATCAGCTGGGTTGTTGACATGTGTTCTGTTGGAACTGCATTTGGCTATTTCTTTACCTGTGCAGGAGCATTTATTCTCCTGAAAAAATATGGAGATCCTAATGATGATAACAAAATTCATCCGGCAGTTGCTCTGGCCGGTTGTATGATTTCCATAGCAATTTTACTTCTGCTGGTAATCCCTGGTTCACCTGCCTTTATGGCACCACAGTCATTCATTGCGCTGATTATCTGGGTTCTTATGGGAACTGCGTTCTACTTTGCATCAAGAAAGAACTTTGTAAAGATAACCAAAAGGGAGATGGATTACTTAATACTGGGAAATGTTCAGGTTATAAGACATATCAGAGCCGGACAGGAGTCGGGTGCTATTATTCAGGCTAATGTAGTTGAGCCCAATAACACCCGTCCAACGCCCACTTTCAGAGACTGAAAAAGGTTGAATGAGGAAACGATGCAGCTTTTATGAAAAAGCTACCTTCCATTCAGAATTTATACTGTTCAAATAGATAGATTGGAAGTGTTTCGGTTTTGCCGTCCACCCCGCCTTTGGTATCTCCCTTCAGGTAGAGCAATTTGTCTGCTTTGCCCTGATCCAGTGCCTTTTTGGAGGTGGCAGCAATACCTTTTCCTGATTTGACTTCAATCAGATAGCGGATATTCGTTTTTAAGGTCTGTGCCACAAAATCAATCTCTCCGCCCTTGTAAGTTGCAAATGCAGGTGTCTCAAAAGCAATCTCAGCAGGAAAATCCTGACGTTTTTTCAGATTGATATATACAAAGTTTTCATTCAGAGTCCCAGCAAGCGTGCGGCTGTCTGTTCCGGTCAGGGAAAGATAATAATTTGCCAGGCCAAGATCCATGAAGTAACACCGGCTTGCGGCCTTAAAATCTAAAATATCCATTTCTGTAATCTTTGCACAAAATCCAATGATTCCAGAGAAAAACAGCCAGCTGATGGCTCTGTTGCAGGTTGCTTTGGAGAGATTACTGGAATAATCTTTGGTAA
>JAQUUB010000063.1:17340-24504 GCA_028694115.1 Lachnospiraceae bacterium | reverse complement strand
ATTCATCTTATATACCTCTCGTATTTTGGATTTTTACCAACTGGCTGGTCAGTAACAATCTAAATTTACTTGAGGTATTTTTTTGTGTCAATCAATTGATCTATTTAAAGTATACAGGAAGCTTTATCCATTACCAACACCTTGGTGCCAAGCTTTAGTGCTTCAGAAATATCGTGCGTAACAAACAAAACTGTAATTCCCGTTTTTTCGTAAATTTGCTTCAACTCTATTTGCAGCTGTCCACGTGTGATCTCATCAACCGCTCCAAACGGCTCATCCATCAGAAGGATATCGGGAGATGCTGCCAAGGCTCTTGCAATACCTACTCTTTGCTGCTGTCCCCCTGAAAGTTCAGACGGATAGCAGTCCTTCATTTCTTCGTCAAGTCCTACTATTTTCATCCATTTGGAAACAGCGGCCTTTGTTTTTGCCTTATCCTTTTTATTGAGTAGATTGGGAACATAGGAGATATTCTGTTCTACCGTCATATGAGGAAACAAGACACTGCCCTGAATGGCATATCCAATATTGCGACGAAGATCCGTTAGATTTTTCTTTCTAATACTCTCTCCATCCACAAAAATGTCGCCGCTTGTTGGCTCGATAAGGCCGTTTATCATTTTTAAAGCTGTAGTCTTACCACAACCGGAAGAACCAATAATCGTAACAAACTCACCTTTTTCTATAGAAAGATTAAATCCTTCCATGATTATCTTATCATTGTATGCTTTTTTTATGTTTTTAAATTCAATCACTGTATTCATTTATTTACACCTCATTTCAGAAGACCTGCGTCCTGCAAAAATACTCTGGCTACCTCTCTGGGCTCTTTCCCATGAGTTTCCACGGCATAGTTCATCTGTGCCATGGCATCGTCAGAAATAACATCTGTGAGTTTCTCAAAAATTTCATTTAGCTCGGGATGCCTTTCCAGCACCTCAGAACGTATGACATTACCGCATAAATATGACGGATAAAAGTTTTTATCATCTTCAAGAACAGTAACGTCCGAAACAGAAAGCTGACCGTCGGTAGTAAATATAACCATAGCATCAATTTTCCCTTGATTTATGGCTTGATATTTCAATCCAATGTCCATATCCATCGTTTTTTTAAAGGAAAAACCGTAGGTATCGCAAAGAGCATCATATCCATCCTCGCGCTCAAAAAAATCATACTCCGCCCCAAAGACAAGCTGATTTGATATGGCTTTTAAGTCAGAATAGGTTTGCAGATTATACTTTTCTGCAATCTCACGGCGTACAACCAATCCAAAGGTGTTATTAAATCCGTACATTCCAATCCACTGCATATTCAGAGCGTTTATATACTCATCCTGCATAGACGCAAATAAATCCTCGCTGTATAATCCATCTTTTTTTAGCACCATATTCCAGCCCGTTCCCGTGTATTCTGGATAGATGTCAAATTCACCGCTTTCCATTGCAGGCTCAATATTGGATGTCCCTCCACCGACACCTTGTGTTAATTCTACATTCAAATCTGTGTCCTGTTCAATCAGAATATCAAGCATTTCTCCAAGCACATATTGTTCGGTCATGGGCTTTGTCGCAATATGAATAGTATCCTGCTTACTGACTGGAAGCATCGCACTGCCGATAATTACCAGGCAAAGTAAAAGCGCCGTAATCGCCATGATACGGTTTGCCTTTTTCGCTTTTACACTGCGTTTGCTCAGTCTCTTCTCGATAAATCCAAGAATAAAATCCATTGCCAACGCTAAAACTGCAATAAGTAAACTGCCATCCATGGTCATTGCCGTATTATTTGTAGTAATCCCTCTGTAAATGGCAACACCTAAACCGCCTGCGCCGATAAACGATGCGATACCTGCAAGAGCAATCGTCATGGTAACCACATTGCGAATACCTGACAGAATTACAGGCATAGCAAGGGGAATTTTGATTTTAAAGAGGATTTGTGTTCTTGTGCTTCCCATTCCTTCTGCAGCCTCCAAGATGGCTGGGTCAACATTTGTAATCCCTGTATGTGTACTTCGCACCATTGGCAGCAATGCATACACCGTTAAAGTGATAACTGCTGTAGCGTTTCCAATTCCTGAAAATGGGATTAGAAAGCCAAGCATAGAAATAGAAGGAATGGTATATAGAAAATTAATTACACCCAAAGTTGGTTTTGCAGACTTTTGAAATTCGCTAATTAAAATTCCAACGAAACCACCAAACAAAATAGCAATGACGATAGCCATCAGGGAAATCTCCAAATGCTCCAAAAGTAAACCCAAAAATAAATCTTTCTTCTGAGTAAAGACCGTCCACATATTTTGTAACATTTTTATACACCTCTTCTCTTAATTGCCCCAACAGGACAATTTTCAAAGCACAAACCACAATGCAGACAATGATTTTGTTTTATTGAAAATGGAGTTCCCTTAATAATACATTGTTGAGGACAGCTTTTTGCACATTTTCCACAGCCTATGCAAGCATCATTAATCTCATATCCTTTTGTCTCAGTATTCATTGATCCAATTGAAAAACACTCGCGGTAAACTGGTGTTTTTCCTAAATCAAAAAATTCAATCTGCCCGTTTTCAATAGAGAACGGTTCCAATATATACCTGCTTTGGTTTGGATACACTTCATTCATTGCCGGATTTTCTTCAAATATACGATCAATTAATTTCTTCTGTTCCGGTTGATGTTCCGCAATGCCATTTAATCGTATCATCTGGAATTTGCTGTTTAATCCAGTGATAGCAACATATTTTTTCCCCTCAAGCTGGTTGTAAAATTCCTTACCTCTCGCTGTGCAAAAATACAGTTTATTATCTTCTATTAGCATAACATCAATAATACGCACCTGAGGACGACCATCTTGATCCACCGTTGCAAAGGAAACATCTTTAACTTCACGTAAAATAGCTAAACATTCTTCTACCGTCATATCATTACCCCCTAATTTTGTCGTAATCTTTATTGTTACATCTGTATGATATCATTCGCTTGTTGTAATGTCAATAGTTACATCATTTTTTTTCAAAAAATTACCCCGCACCTTTTTTAGGGTACGGGTAACATCATAATTCCTTTTGAATATAACTCTTTGTTTCTTCAACAATCTCTTGTATGGTTATGTTTCTCATTTCATTCTCCATTGCCGTTTGAATCTGCTCCAGTTTATGATCTAAGACATTGTGAATATTTCGTCCTACCGGACATTCTTTATTTGGATTTTCGTGGAAATGAAAGAGTTCTCCATTCTCTATACTGTCTACCGCATTATATATATCAAGCATCGTTATCTCTGATAATGGCTTTACTATTACTGCACCGCCACTTCCTCTAATAACATTGATAATTCCAGCTCCTTTTAATTGCTGAAGTAATCGTCTGATTACAACAGGATTCACATTTACGCTTCCTGCAAGAAAATCACTGGTCACTTTATAATCATCTTTAAATGTATCAATACAAGCTAAAATATGAATAGCTATTGTAAACCTACTTGATATTTGCATATATTTACCTCCAAATTCTATATCTATTTCCCTTAGATTATACATTCAAGTAGATGTAATGTCAATGTTTACAACAGGTGTTTCACTTATCCTAAGATCTTTAGTTTATTAATATTTGCAGTTTTAAAAATTTGATATTTCTGTCCGACACCCTGGGAGTTGTCAGCAATACGCTACATAACGGTAATGCGGCATATCGACTCCTCTATAATGTTTTATCCATGTGTCCTTTATTCTCATACCGTTTCTTACGGCTACATTTTGAGAGGCTATATTGGTATCTCTGATGATAGAACAGACTTCATCCGCTTTCAATATCTCAAACGCATACTCTTTACACGCTTTTGCGGCTTCACTGGCATATCCATTATGCCAGTATAATCGTTCAAGAAGATAACCTATCTCAAGTACTTCCGAATCTTTCCACGGCTGCATTGTAAGCCCGCACTGTCCTATCATTTCATCCGTTTCTTTAAGAATGACCGCCCATAGACCAAAGTTCCATTTTTGATAACGGGAAATTTGTCTATCCAGCCACTCTTGAACTTCATCATCACTAAATGCTCCCTCATATGCATACATTGTATCTTCATCCTGTAAGATTTTACATAAGGAATAAAAATCCGACTGATTCATCTTACGCAGATATAATCTTTCCGTTTCAAGTATCATATTTACCTCCGCAAATGGAGTAAAGTTCCGTTTTTCCTTTTAAATGTCAGTTTTGAATAGAAGTTCCTTATCTGACAACTACAAAAGCTAAGTATTCATATGGAAGAATCCAAACCTTTACCCAGATGTTAAATTTCTGTTGGAGCCCACCAAGCCCTTCGACTTTCCATGCTATCTGCTCCAGTAGTACAGTCGTCTCGACGTTATAAAGCACAGAACTATTTGTTTTCAGCAATATTTCAATCCACGAGGCTACGCAAGCCTCGACTAGGGTACAATTCACATATTGCCTTTATGATATCATTTCAATCCACGAGGCTACGCAAGCCTCGACCAGAAATCTGGCAAGCCTGAAGAAAACAGTACTATTTCAATCCACGAGGCTACGCAAGCCTCGACAAAGATATGCGCAATAAGTGGTGTTGGCGGATGTATTTCAATCCACGAGGCTACGCAAGCCTCGACAAATATGATTGCTGAATATCGAAGTAATTATAATATTTCAATCCACGAGGCTACGCAAGCCTCGACCGGAGGCTTTAAGTGCAAGTCTGGATACCAATGTATTTCAATCCACGAGGCTACGCAAGCCTCGACGAGGGAAACCGTAGACGCTCACAGAGTAGATGTATTTCAATCCACGAGGCTACGCAAGCCTCGACTGGGCTTGATGTGGCATCATTCGTGTTCCCAATCATTTCAATCCACGAGGCTACGCAAGCCTCGACTGATTCTTACCTGGATGATATCATGCCTTGGGTAATTTCAATCCACGAGGCTACGCAAGCCTCGACCATTTTTTCCATATCTCGCGATCCAGAACGGTGATTTCAATCCACGAGGCTACGCAAGCCTCGACAAATGTTCCGGAAGGTATAGCGAAAGCAATAAGTGATTTCAATCCACGAGGCTACGCAAGCCTCGACGGAGTTATCGTTATCACAGCAAAAATAGGTAATTTATTTCAATCCACGAGGCTACGCAAGCCTCGACACACGTTTCGTGAGTATATGTCAACACGCTTTGTATTTCAATCCACGAGGCTACGCAAGCCTCGACTTTGTTCCGCAAAATTAACTTTTTTAGAGAGGTATATTTCAATCCACGAGGCTACGCAAGCCTCGACAATCAATGCCATTATCGAAAACGTGTACCCTAATATTTCAATCCACGAGGCTACGCAAGCCTCGACGAAAAACTGCAGAATGATGCCATAGATCGGGATATTTCAATCCACGAGGCTACGCAAGCCTCGACATCCATCTTCTGTGCATCCAACCGCATGATACCCCATTTCAATCCACGAGGCTACGCAAGCCTCGACAATTTTACAAGAAAGTTATTTGGAGCGGCAATAATTTCAATCCACGAGGCTACGCAAGCCTCGACTTGCAATTTATGGGTGGGATACCTTCAAGGAATTATTTCAATCCACGAGGCTACGCAAGCCTCGACGGCAAAATCATACAAAAAACTCACCCAATATACATTGAAATCTATAATTTTTCCACAAATAACTCTACTACTTCTTAATAATAAACTATCGAAATAATTATGTCCATAAATATTTGGGTACTTTTTTAGGTGCGAATCCCCAGGCTTTTCATGTGCACTTAATATTCGCACCCAAAATTAAAATGAATTGTAACATGTATTTATTCTCTCCTGATATCCTAAGCTTTTATTCTCACAAAATTCGCACCTATCGAACTTACTGTTTTTTAACCACTGTATACAACGCTTTGCTACTCTCCAAATCCTTCATAGCGTCCTCTTCCGCTTTAGGAAGCACCTTGCAAAAACTTGGATTAGAAATTTTTCTCTTATTATTCGTAAACCACTGGTGGGAGGCTACACTGTCAGGCTTATTTTCTACTTCCACTGATGGATATCGCACATTATCAGGGCGCTCTTTCCAATTAGCCATTTTTAGTACGATTTCCATGGCTTTATTGGATTTAACAGATTTCACAAAAAATTGTTTTAAATCCTGTTTTTCTATTGTCCAACTTCCTGTTAGATCATCTATTTCACGAAGGTATAGTGCATCAACAATAATCTGTATACTGCCAAACCCCAAAGGCTTTGCCCTGCCTATCTTATGAGCACAATCCTTATTGTTAAAATCAAGCGCCCATTTCAGTTCGTTAAGCTGCTTTTTGCTCATCCCCTCAAAATAGAATCTGAAACAAAACAGTGGCTCTGCATCCGGCTTCCCTGCTTTCATAGGTCGTATCCTTTGTTTCATGGCACTTACCCTGTTCCCTGTCATATTTTTATATTGCTCCAACTCCACGTTGCTATGCCAATAATACTTCCTGCCTCGCAATTCCGGCTGCTTTTCGTCTAAGTATTTCTTCTCAATGGTAATCTTTCCGCCACGAATAATGTGCTTATAATCGTAAGTCCAAAATCCTTTTCCCGATATCTGCTTTTCGAACGTTGTATAAGGCGGTTTAGTATAAAATTCTACCGCACCTGGTTTTGGCTCCCCCAGCTCTGGAAGGATAATAGGTTTTTCAAACAGTTTTTCGATATCTTCCACCGGATGAATCAAAACTGCATCCGTAACTCTCACCTTTGAACCAGAAGCATAGGTACCATTCATTCCTACCATCCCAAAAACCTTGCAGGCCGAACATAGCTCCGGACCTGTACAAGGTTTATAGTCTCCATTATTTTCTAACAATTGTTCAATTGTCTTTGCAAAAACTTCCCGGCCAATGCATGCAGGTGACAAATAAACATGCCCGCCTGCATCATTGCTGTAATAAACAAGAGTGCCTTCTGGAGATACCTGATATTTAGAATACCAACTGCCTGTTTTGTCAAGCACACGGTTTTTCTTAGGATCACGGTAATCCTCCAATATTTTTTCCAAACCGGCAATATCAGAACGATGCTCCACCCTTATTGTATGTTCCTCAGATATATCACAGTCATAAAAAACTGATTCATGATGTTTTTCATGATGTTTTTCATGATGTTTT
>JAQUUB010000063.1:0-17240 GCA_028694115.1 Lachnospiraceae bacterium | reverse complement strand
TTCATGATGTTTTTCATGATGTTTTTCATGATGTTTTCCATGATGTTTTCTCGATAAAACCTCCCCTCTGTGAAGCCAGCCCTGTATATATCCCTTCTTGTTCAGCTCATTTCTTTTGTCTTGATTCTTCGAATTACAATCTACCTCATTGCTGTCTTGTATTATTTCATATTCCTCTATTACTTTTCCTATAGAAATCCTTTTTGAGCCAATTTTGGTTTCAAAACTTTCTTTCCGAAGTTTAAACCATAGTTCCTGCCCTTCTTTCCATTGAGCATATTCATCTTTCGGAACAGGGATTCCCATGACCTTATCGGGATTATTCATCTCTTGATTATTGACAAAGAGCATAGCCTTTTTACATGGATAAATAACCCAGCCACCATTTATCTTTTTCAAAATGCCAGGCTTTTTTGCTTCATTGGTTCTGCGTGAAAGCACCCGGTTCAAAGACACAGATGACATACACCCATTAAATGCCGCTTCATAAACACTGCGCACTGCACCTTTAAGCTCACTCCCCGGAATTACAGGACTTTCAGGCGAAGGAGGCCACCTTTTGCAGGCAGCTTCATCTGACCAATCATGATAAGAGAAAAAATCATAACCCTTCCATCGCTCTTTTTGACAACGCTCATCGCTTTTTTCACTATCAGTCAACAACCTTGAATAAGAAGATGTATTAGGAATAAATAGTGGTGTAAGAAGTTTAATCTTGCAGTCAAAATATCCTGTATAACCGCTATCATTTAATTCTGGAACAGAACGTTCACATTTTCCCATAAGGGGAATAAAATTATATGGATTCACAAACCGCTTGCTAAAATCCTCCTTAAACATTTCCGCCATCTTCCCCGCCCCCTTCCCATGAGCAAAAATTTACCATACGGATATCATTTTGAAACACCAGTTCTTCTTCCTTTTCTATGTCTGGAATACGCATATATTTTCGCACATGAATTGCAGCCTCTTCACCGGCAATATTCACTGGTATGTGTATCTTGGTTCCACGCCCGGAAACAAGAAGACTCCAATCTAATATTCCTTCTTTGTTATCTTTTTCAATCTTCCCCCAAAGTTTTTGGTATTCATCAATGACATATTCGCCTGCTTTATTATCGTCTGCACTCTCCTTTACATCTCTCCGTATTCTTCCCGTCCAGCCATGTCCTGATGGAACCAGCAGCAATTCCTTTTCCTTATCAAAAAGGCGAAGCTCCTGCAAATACTCCCAATCCAGCGGTGTTGGTGTTGTATGCCCCTCCAGTCCCACAAGCAGGCGGTTTTCATCATAAATTCCAAAGCAAACTCCAAAATCCAGAACAGCATATATATTTGCCTGTTTCGGAAACCATTCATGAATACGCAGCCTTGCCCCCTGCTCAGATACATTTTCTATCAGCTCATACCTTTTCACTTTTTTGTCTCCTCGCATTTTCATCTTTCACTGCATTTTGCACCCACAGGGCTGCAGCCTGCATACTTTCTTCTTGCTCCCTATTCCCAAATACTTCTCCGTCTAATAAAATGTCGGAATGATCTCTATTCGGTTCAAAAATTCCCCGTCCCACTGAAGTCTCTCCACCTATTGTTAGAAAGCCTGACTGCAGATCCTTAACCGCCCATAAAAGCAGCCCACAAACTGCCCGATCCGTCAACTCTCTACCGTCCTTTTTCCAGCGGATACGCAGGCATATAGTCCCTCCGGTCCAAGGAACTTCCTCATATAATGCTCCCTGCACGGTGCCTCCTGTAAACCGATCAACCGCGATTCTGGCAGTTGGCAGCCCATGCCCTCCCTCTATCACACTTTCCTCAAAGATCACTCTTGATGCACATAAATCAGCCTTTTTTTCTTTCGTATCTGACCATGTACCAAATAATGGTTCCAGACTTTTCTGCGCCTCCTGCCAGTCTGACAGTTGTCCAAGTTCTTCCACTATTTTTGCAATACGGCTTCGAAAAGCACCTGCCCAACTGCTTCCTGGTATGACTGCCCGTTCCCCTTTCCCTTCCACCGTCATCTGTCCATAATCCGGAAGATCCTCCGTTTTGGCAAATAATGTTATATAGGTGCGCACCAGCAGTGTTCCAGATAACTGCAAAGGAACCTCCAGACAGTGCTCAAGTCTGATATCATTTTTTAACGGCTTTGTGCCTGTGCAAATTTCATCTATTTCTGAATTTTCAAAGGCATCCTCCTGATCCCAGTCCCAATCCAGCCACTCCATATAAGAGACCCTGTCTCTCATGTCAAATTTCTTAATTCTAATCCTCTTAATCTCGATTTTGCCATAGCCCCTGCGGGTTTTAGCGCCCAACCGAAGTTCTCCTCCATTAAAACCTTGCTGCCATAACCTAATCCAGTCTAAGTCAGCCGCCCAAAGTTCCTGGATGTTTTGTTGTTTTTTTAAGCATTCTTCTCTCTCAAGAATTTCAATCCGAAATCTTATATCCGCATCCTGTTCAACAAACTGCAAATCATATTTTCCCATATAGCTGGCTGTCTTTCTCTCATTTAATTTCACGCCATCACGGATTCCTGTTCTTGCCTGTTTAATAGCCGCGTCATAAATAAAGATCCTGCTTTGCCTGTCTTCTCTGCTTCCAGGCACGACATTTTCCGGAGTACCAAACAACTGATTCATCACTGAATCCCCTTTTACAGCATTTGCATATTCACGCATCGCTCCTGCCAAAGAGGTTCCCGGTATGTAAGGTTCCCCTTGTGCATCAACAACCACATCCCCATCTGTATACTCATCTTCCCCTGACCCTATGGACAGTGGGGAGGCTAAACGGCCCGTCATCTCTACACATAGCCGGCCGCATATTTTATTATAGCTTTTTATTGGTTCAGTCACCCTCTCTCCCCCCTTCTGGCGTTCCATTTAGCAATTTCCAAATATTGTTTTATAAATTCATAGGACTTTCCCTTACATGGCTCTATGAACTCCAGAATCCGTTTCTTTTTTTCTTCTCCACTAATACGTTCCACCTCTTTTTTTATCTTCCCATAACAGTTGAGTCCGCCATCCCATTCCTTCACTATTTGAATCAATAGAGAAATAGCAGATGACGACGGAAAAATCTGAACTTGACCTTTAATTTTATCCAAGGCTAGTAAGGCTGCTTCCTGATGCACCAGACGTTTTTTCTGATAACCTAAAATAGCGGCAAGAAACTTATCCCTTTCGTCAAACAACGCTCCCCTGTTTTGGACATTGCCTTGACCTGGCACAGATATCGTCACAATATTTCCTTTCATACAGTCTTTCCACAATACAGCTTTTATCTGCCCACAGCCTTTTCCAGTTAACATTCCCCACCGCATACCTTCTATTTCCCAGGAATTCACATCTCTATCCGTCCTGATATGAAATGAACTGCCAGCAGAAAGGGCTGGGATGGATACCGCCGGAAGCCGCCATTTACTGTTATACCCATTCATGACTGTATAACCGCAGATGGAGTCTGCCAATTCTATGTTACACCCTAGTCTTTCGTTCATCTGCCGAAGCAGTGGCCTGCTCCCTGTCTCATATGCCCCATCTCTATAATTCCTATAAATCAAAGGACTCAATAGCCAAATCAGCCATTCTCTCCCCCTAGCAGACTGTTTGCCTTGCTCATTGGACAAAGTATCCCATAGAACCCGGAATCTGCAGTTTCCATATTCTGCCTTCTTTGATTTCCCCAGCAACAAATGATACTGATTTTCCTCCAGGCATTCAACCAACTCCTGTATATCTTTCCCTTTGCCTATCCATGTTCCGACAAACGTCTGTCCTTTAGACAAGGCGGTATATTGAAAAAATTGACCCGTTGGTGCACTTGTATCCTCGGCTCGGTCATTCAGTGCATGTGCAATCCCCCTGTCAGCCGGACGCGCGTGGTGAAAATGAATCTCTTTTTGAGGAGATGAAAGATATAAACAATTTTTTTCCAGAAAAATCTGTTTGGAAATATATTTCCTTCTCAAATTTTCTTGATCCGCCATAATGTTGAACCAGATCGTCCCATCAGCCTTGGGAATTGCAAAGGCCTTGGGTGCAGGCACATACTCAATACCGTCTTTTTTGAAAAATGCATTTCCAAACTGTACTCCATCACGTAAAAAGATTCTGCGGAAATTCTCATCCTCATGAGCCTTCGCTCCCAATGAGTGCTTTTTAATATAGAGGCCTGCAATTGCCCCTAATATTGCGGCCGCCGGAATCTGGCTTGGTCCATCATCCTGAAAATCTGACATAACCACTGGCGATTTTAACTCTATCTCATAGGATAAGGTAACTTTCGCCTCAGGCGAAAATTCTTTAAGCAGCGAACTATTCTCCTTTCTGTTATTTGTTTTCTCATACTGCACTTTTTCCAGAGAGCAACGTACTTCTCCCATCCCCCTTGTGATTCCAATTCCCATATGTCGAAGTCCTTTTACACATAAAAGCAAGACTTTTTCTTCATCAAGACTCAATTCTCCCTCAAGCTGACTAGAAAAAACGATTCCTGACGGCACCACCTGCACCGTGCGTAGAGTATGTTCCTTTGCTGTTCCACTCTCTTTTGACAATGCCGTTCTAGTTCTAGTTCTCGTAAAAATATCCTCCAGCAACGTGTTCTTTATATCTGAACACTCTTTAATAGTCTTCTGAAGTCTCTCATAATCTCCTACCTTTATCTGTCCAGCTTTTTCTTGTTCAAAAAGGTAACTGGGCACAGAATTCAGATGGCCGTCCCCTATATGGATTCCTACTGCATATTCCATTCCCGGATGTCCAAATATTCGATATAATGTGTCCATTTTGATAATGCCATTGTCTGCCATCTCTCTTCCCGACTCCAGCAGGCAGCCCTTAATTCGTTTTGCCGGAATATACGGAATTCCATATTTCATCGCTGTCTTACTATTAAGTATACCAGGAACACTTTCTCCTGTAGCAGTACAGAAATCACTTTTTAATTCAATCTTTAAATTCCATCTTTCCATCTGTTTGACCTCACTGCATTTTTGTCAAAAAATATTCTAACAAGTCCATCCGACACATTCCTCGAAGCTCCAACGCATCGAATAGCGGCGATTCCTGCCATTTTCCTTGAACCAGGCTCCCAATTTCATATCCCCGTGACGCAAACTCCCGTTCCAAAAGTTTCATTACATCCTCTCCTTCCTGGAAGGCTCGACATATTCTGTGCAGTCTTCCCGAAGGCCAATCTTCTATATTTTTTAATGTGTCATACAATCCCCTCAGAGAATCCCCATTTATTTCGTCATCTTCCATATTTATGGTATAAGGCCTCTTCTGCCAATCTTTATTTTTTGCCGGCAGTTCCGCCTCCGTTTCTTTTATTATTTGAAAATCCAAGCAACAGGAAGCGTTCTCTCTTCCTTCTCTCCCTTTTTGAGAATACCACTTATTCTTAGCCCGAGAGCAGGATTCTTCGGCAATGGAATAGGCCACGCGAAATGGAAAATGGCTGTGAACAAATGCAATACCTCCACAAGCTGTAATTTTCCTGGCTACATTCCTTTGCTTTTGCATAAGTTTCATCATAAACCCCGTGGTAATCGGAACAGCCAGATCGGCTCTGCACAAAAAAGTAAAGTCATCACCATCCAGGATAATGGGGCGAAGAGGAACTAGCTTTTCATTGTCCTGCCAGCCGCTGTTTTCAAACACCTGTTTATACCATAACTCTTGAAGCACCTCTGCATAGGTATCCTGAAAAAGCCTTGCTATTTCTTTCGATGTCCTGCGAATCCCAGGAACTCCTTCTGAATACGTTTTATGTTCCTGTATCTGCCTGTTTATGCGTTCTCCCATCCCATTACCATCAATGTGGACGATTGCAATATGACTGTCTTCCCCATGCTTCCTGCACAGTTGATCCATTTCTTCGGGATAGCAATAATCCACCCCATCCCCCACGTTCGGAAACAGACGCTGAAAGCTTCTTATATTTTTATATGCATTCCTTTTCTGAAACTGAATTCTGGTCATGTTCTCCAAATTATCTCCATGACGCATGCAGCAAGTGATTGGCTGATAACCCCCGTTATCCTGTTCCGTTACTGGAAATGGTGAGTGCACTGGCTGACGGATCATATTGCGCTTCATTTTATCCATCTTATCATCCAGCCTTTTTCTGTCTTCCGCAAAATCAAGTAAATCAGTTTCAATATAAGATACAGCAAGGCTTAACCCCTGACAGTTTTCCGCCGCCTTCATTCCCAGCATCTCCCCTGTCTTGCGAAACAACTCGCGGTCTCGGAAAAGAGCCACAGCATTTCCTCCGCCAATATATATAATCTCAGCCTTGATATTCTCACTCTCTGGCAAACAAAGTTTATCTTCCGCACTCCAGTCTAAGACAATCTCATCCCGAACTGCCGCTTCCCGGAATGCTTCTACAAGAAACGCATCCAATACTCTAGTAACCTGATACGACGCTCCCGCATTTTCCCGAAGACGGTTTGTGGCAAAAATATAATCCTGAATTCCACTGACATCATATTTCGCCAATATATACTTACTTATTTTGTTGCTCATCCTCTTCTCCTTTGCTTTGCCTGGATCCCATTAAAATTTCGCTAAACTTTTTCGCATATGCCCTATGTGGAAACAGCATTGGATTGTTTATTACCATGAGAAGCTGATTCAGTTGGAAAATCAGGGATAGAATTACATTTTCCTCTCCATTTTCAGCCCCTTGAGGAACTTTAAGTTTTGAAAGTAGATCATCTCGCTCTTTCTCTAAATGCAATTTTCTATCCTCTCTGTATTGTTTATCTTTTGGATCTTCTATTCTTTCGATTGCGTGGTTTAACAAATCATTCCAGCTTTCCAGACTTTGCGTTTCATTCGGTATACTTTTAAACAATTTTTTCTGTTCTGTATCTACTGCTAAAATAATATCAAATATCTCTTCGTAACTTTTCATAGTTTCTTCTCCAGCAAGTGTACACAATATTTTTATCGGTCGGGTTGCTGTTTGTGTTACTTTTTTTGAGTCTGGAATATTTGAATTATCCGTCATACCACCCACCATTCTGACCACCGAATCCAATGATGTAATTAGTTTATCAATATCCCCCGCCCATTCTGCAATATTACTCTTACTCAGAGATCCACTCTTGCATTGTACAACGGCTGCTACAGCTTCAATGGGAATAAACTTAATCTCCCCATAATTGAATATGTACGGCGTATAAAGTTCATCAAAAATTGCCAAATCAACTTCTTTTGATTTATGACCAAAGGCATCAATAATAAATACACTTTGTTCAATGCAATATTTTCTTGGAATAACCATTTCAAAAAGTGACTTCCATACAGTTTCCCTATATGAACCCTCTGTATAATAATGGTTTGGAACATTCAGCAACAACTGATTTGCTATAGAATGCTCAATCTCTTCATAATTGCCGGCAATTGTTTTTATGACATCTTCATAAGTAGCAACTTTAGCCATCTCTTTTCCCCTCCCAGCTTATTTATCGTAAAAAACCTCATAATGTCCAAATCCAATTGTTGCGCCTTTTCCAATCCGAAGGCTCTTACCCAATTCCAATATAGGTACAAATCGTGATATGTCTCCTTCATATAGAATCCACCCCGCTTTAGCTGGAAGTTCCAGTTTCCCATCTTTCTGATTTATAGAATACCTGGAAAATGGGATTTCTGTAAAACATTCATCAACTGTTTTAATTGCTGCAGCCTGATTAAGCATTTCCTCAAGATCCCATTCTAAACAAACATCTGTGTACGCCGTTGTCAGCAGAGAAATCCTTCGAATCAGAAACTGAACCAGCATATCAAATGGCAGTTTTGAAAACAGTTCTCCACCTGAAACCACCCGTAATGGTGTATCAAATACAAGGCAGGCATACTGGGCATTCCTCTCTTCTATCGAAAACTGCCCAGGACTAAGGTTACGAATCCAACTTTTTCCCCTTGCATAAATCAGCCGTTCGGAATCCGGATCCACAACCTGTTCAAGTTTGAATAAAAGTCGTTCAGCTCCCCAGCCTTTTTGTTCTGCCGCCAACAATGCATCCAGATATATCCCTGCATATTCCGTTCCCTTACCAAATAAGGTAATATCAAAGACGCAATGTTCTCCTTTTTTCCACTTTTCCTTTGTTTGACCGTGTACATATATAGTATACGGATTCACCGCCCCTGCCCTTCCTCCAGTATTACTAAAACACTGAACATATGGACAATTTTCTCGCTTCTCGCACAAATAACATTTATTACCACTATTGTGACAATAAAACTCATGAATGCAGTGTCCCAAAATTCCTCGTATTGTGGAGCCCAAATACGGGGGTAGTAAACCGTTTTGCAGGCACTCATAGCTTGCGCGCAATGTTAATATCTTCATAAATTCAAACATACTATATCCCTCATCGTTTACTTTAATCTATTTCCGCCCCAATTCCACGCAAACTTCACAATGCTTTGATTGGGTATTTAGATGTCCCTCACTGGAAACATTCACAATTCTGATTTTATTAAAAGACACAAACTGCTCCGAATTGCAGTCTGTCGTGTGGCATAATCCTGCCCATAGAAAATAAGATTTGACTAAATGACTGGATGCATTGCATCCATCTTGAATTGCTTCTGCTCTTACTGTCTATGTCTACTTTCTTTCAATTAACATTAACGTCATGCTCTTTGAGCATTCCTGACTTGATTACTTTGTGATCAAGTCATATTGTAACATAGACAGGCTCATTTGTGGTATATGATTTTGACTTCCACAAGTAAAATGGGCAGAAGAAAACCTCCAAATCTTTTGTGACTTAGAGGCACTATTCTAACCACTTTTATTGTTGCTGACTTCCCATTGTAAACTGATGACTGTGTTCCAGTTCCACCTCTTGTAATTCTTCTACTCGATTGCCTACTGCACTTGCAATAGCTTCAATTCGTTCTTCATCCATAAAGTTCGACTGGATAAACACTTCTCGGATGTCATCCTGTAAATTTTTAAGATTTTCAAATGGTATCCAATCAAAATCTGTGACAAGCTCCATCTGTCTGAATGCATCCGCATAGAATGGTTTCATCTCAATTTGATTATTTGAGCCAATTGATTTTGTCAACTTATCATGCCAGAGACTGGTTCCACTATCGAAAACTGGAGCCGGGCCAATCCACTCAAGTGTATTTACATTTCTTATGGCTCCAAAATTACCAAAATGACGATCTGTGTTCGCCATCAGATAATCGAAGACCAGTAGATAATCCATATACTGCTGCATGCCTGGTATTCCAAGCTCCTTACACGCATTCATAAAATGTTCGTAGGAAGAATATTGACTTCTCTTTTTTATACTGCGATTAATACTGACTGCACTGACAAGTTCCGTATCTGTAGTAACAAAATTTTCACATACGCTATAAGGGACTCCATCTTCCCAGCTGATTGCATAGGGAACATAATTTTTACATCCAAGTCTTTCATGTAATTTAGTTCCAAATACTTCATTCAATGGTTCCTGCATATATGGATTACTGCCAGCTTTAATAAGACACCGCTTTGCATTTACAATCTTCCATTTCTTTTTCAGCCAACCATCCGATGTATTGCATGGTGACATGAGATCAATTTTATTATCCTGTTTTGGCTGTCCAAACAGAATATTTCCCACATCATCTGAAAAGCTGTTTTCAAAGAAATTGATATCTTTCCATTCCAAGTTACTGTCTGCTGGCTTCATCCAATACTGATCTGACAAACTAAGCCCATTACATTTCATCAGGAGCTGCTCTGGCTGGTTTATCTCCATCTGCTCTAATGCTCCTCTAAGTCCAGATCGACTTGCCGGGATTGCTCTGCCATACCACCACTCATTTAATTCTTTTCTGTTTGGAAGCCCTGTTTTTTTATCTATCCCTACAGGTAAAAAATCCAAGTGGTATGCTTCCGTTATTTTTGAAACAGCTACTGTATCTTCATCAAGTTCCATCGCAACAATCGGTGTGTTTTTATTCATTAAAATACATTTCATTGGATTTCCTCCCTTCGTTTTGGTTATTATAAATGATGTCTTACAGATATCCACATTTACTACTTATTGTAGCATAGACCAGCCTATTTGTGGTATATGATTTTATCTTACCCAAATATAATTTGCATATAAAGTTGTCAATCATCAAATATATTTATCCTTTTAGATAAATATATAGCTAAAATAATGTTCTCAAACTTATCCGCAAACCGGTCACAGTAGGTATATGACTCCCGTATCGCCGGCATCTCACCAAAATATGCATACATCCAAATCTCGAAGCAGGGATTGGACCAGCCTGCACCAACACCACTTTTCTCTGCCTTCCTTAAAATTACTATCAGAATTTTTCACCTGCTTTAATGAATTCCAAAATATTTATATGCTTTATTCCGTTTCTTTTCTGTAGCAGATAATCTGTTGTCACCACATATTTTCCGAAGTTATCTCTAATCATCTCCAGTGGTTTATACTCTCTGTCTTCCGTCTGCTTACTCTCATTTATTGTATATGCAACTTGGACATAAGAATAATTTTGCTCCATATCTCTGAGAATAAAATCGCATTCCAACTTTCCTATTCTTCCAACACTTACAAAGTAATTCATGCCACGAGCATACAGATATACCATATTTTCTAAAGTTGGTCCATAATTTATACGATTATCAGTATTTAATGCAAAATAGAAAGATGTGTCCGCAAGATAATACTTTTTCTCTCCACTCATAGCTTTCTTAGATTTCATATCAAATCGATTACACTGATAAAGAATTTTTGCATCAACCAATGCGTCTATATATCGTTTTAATGTGGATCGTTGCACTGAAAGTCCAATTTTTTCTAACGAATGTTGCAAGCTTTGAATACTCATAGTTGCACCAAAGTTATTGATTATAAAACCTCGAACTGCTTCAAATACTTCTACATTCCGTATTTTCACTCGTTTTCTTATGTCCTTTTCAAATATTTCTTCAATTACAGATTTTACATATGCATGTTTCTCTTCTGTTGTATCAAACCTTACTGTACGTGGAAATCCCCCTTCCCTTAGATACTTATCCAATTCAATATTCAGATTTGTATCGACTGGTTTTTGATAGAATTCTTTCATTGCAAGATATTCATTAAAGTTGATCGTAAATAACTCAAATTCTATATATCTACCAGTCAGTTTTGTTGCCAATTCTCCGCTTAAAAGATATGAGTTCGAACCTGTAATGAAAATCGAGAAATCTCCGTCATTTCTAAATGCGTTAATAATCTCTTCAAAATTCTGTATATTTTGTATTTCATCAACGAATAAATACTTGATTTCTTTTGATATAGCCAACTCATCTACAGCTTTTTCAAACTCATCATCCGTCTTAATTTTCCTATATTTTCTTGAATCAAGATCAAGATATATAATTCTATCCTCGCTAATTCCATTCGTGACTAACTCATCTTTTATCATTTCCATAAGACTTGATTTTCCACAACGTCTGACACCAGTGATTACTTTGATAATATCTGTATCATGATAAAAGCCTCTAATCTTTGAAAGATACTGCTCTCTACGAAATAGTTCCATTCTTTGTCACCTCTTTTATACTTTTTACACTCTTTATGATAATGATTATAAGTTAAAAAAGTGTATTTAACAATACATTTTTTTGTTTTATGTTAAATTGTGTGTTGTTAAGTAGTTGTTTCCATTGTTTTTCTTGATTTTTTAATCTGGTTTCCCCATATTTATACTGTCTGTGTTTTAACATCTGCACCAAGTCTGTGGCTGTTACATCCGTCACTATGACATTAGCCTGCTTTTCCGCTTCTTCTACTTCTTCTTTGGTTAATACTTCGCAGCTGGATTTCTTTGGATTATGGATATAATGATCTGCTTCTCAATCTCCGCTGTCTTTGAAATAAGGATGATGAAAGGTATCATACTTGTTGTCTATGATGTGGTCAAATCCTCTGATAAAGACAAGGCACTTCTGGTTATCAAGATTTCTAACCTCCGATGCTGTCATAAGCTTTTCGTTAATAGTGATTGGCAACATATTGCCAGTTATATTTACCTCCTCCTGCTTTTGAGCATAAAAATAGCAGGGGGTTTTTCGCCTCCGCTATGGTTATAACTCTATACTATATACTGTAATTAATTGTTCGCGTTTTATGTTATTTCTGTTTTCACCTAATTACTTTTATACTCATTTTATTGTTTAATACTTTATTTTACTTTTGAGGCGATATTTCCAAGAGAAGCTTTTATTTTCTTTTCTTCCTCCTCATCCTTCCATATCTTTTCCCACTGTCTTAAAATCATTATTATAAAACTTTTCATCACTGGGAAATAATCTAGACATTCTTCTTCGCTTAACTGATGAATTCCTTTACTAACAATTCCATAAAATCCTGAATTGTTTGCTAATGATTTAGGAAGATATTCTTCCAACATTTTTATTTTTTCGTTAACACGAGCCTTGCTAAACTCTTCTTCCTTGATTTTTCCTTCTTTTATTGCCTTTTGACTTGCTGTTACGATAATACGTTCAAAAATTCTTCTAAGATATACAAAAGAACCCACACCAATGCCATCCGCGAATAATCCGATGGCTCTTCTAAGTTCCTTTTCATCTTCCTTCGCCATAACGTGTCTATACTCTTTCAATTCTGGGAATGATAAATCTGCAACAGAAGGATACTGACCAATCTTTTTCATTGTGTTTCCATATGTAAGGACAATATAGTCCAAATGATGTGTATGATCCATTGCACAAAAGAACCTAAATACCATTAATCGAACATCATCCTCTAAAGATTTATTTGTCCATACCCAAGGTTCTTCCGTTTCGTCTGGTGAACTTGATTCCCTTGTCATTTGATATTGTTGGCAAACTACAATCTCTTGTTCTAAAGTATGTCCCTTTATTGCATTATTATAATCGTCATACCAAAAATACGGTATAGACTCGCATGAAAACACTCTGTTTTCTCCGCATTCAGGGCAATAAATATCTATTTTTACATGTCCGCCTACCAAGTCCGCTAATTCAAAAACATTATCTTCTGTAATTTCTATTTTTTCATACAAACCTGCATTTACTAAAAAATTTCCAAATACATTATCCGTACTTTTAATTTCCCTTTGTAATTGCTCGTAAAACATATTTCTAGTCATAGGCATTACTTTAACCATTTTTAATCTCCCTTCAAGCTCTTTTGAAACATCTAAATTATCTGCATCTTAATTACCTCAATCTTAGGTGTATCTTTTTTGAGGGATAATTTGACAACCGTCTCGCCGTAAAGGACTATTCGTTGATGATTTACTATTTTGTTTTAATCCACGAGGCTACGCAAGCCTCGACCTGGAAAACGCAGAAAATCGTGTTGCTGTGATATTTCAATCCACGAGGCTACGCAAGCCTCGACAAGGAAGAGAAGTTTTTGAAGGAGATATTATAGAATTTCAATCCACGAGGCTACGCAAGCCTCGACATTATTACTCAGACATTTCGGTGTCCTGTAAGGATTTCAATCCACGAGGCTACGCAAGCCTCGACGTAGCTTCTACCAGGAGAATATCCCCATCATGGATTTCAATCCACGAGGCTACGCAAGCCTCGACGCTCTCCAGCGTATGGGATATGCTTCATCCTGCACATTTCAATCCACGAGGCTACGCAAGCCTCGACAGCTTGTACTGCTCTGCCAGGGGTCTCTCTATTACATTTCAATCCACGAGGCTACGCAAGCCTCGACATTCAAGTGCGATTTTATGAACTTATTTTAAAATATTTCAATCCACGAGGCTACGCAAGCCTCGACTTTTAACTAACTCTTCAACCAATTCACATGTCTTATTTCAATCCACGAGGCTACGCAAGCCTCGACGCACTTACAGCTTCCCAAGAGCCTGTTACTGGTATATTTCAATCCACGAGGCTACGCAAGCCTCGACAATTAATTTTTCGGAGGACATCATCACTTTTGGATTTCAATCCACGAGGCTACGCAAGCCTCGACCCGCAATGGCAAGGGCTGTTCCCATCTCACCGCATTTCAATCCACGAGGCTACGCAAGCCTCGACTGTGGCAGATGCCCTGGACGCAGCCATCGGGACAATTTCAATCCACGAGGCTACGCAAGCCTCGACTGGAATGACAAGTAAGGAACAGATCCAGCAATACATTTCAATCCACGAGGCTACGCAAGCCTCGACAATACTAGTGCTTCTTGTCCTATCTGCTGAATAAAATTTCAATCCACGAGGCTACGCAAGCCTCGACAGCAAAATCATACAAAAAACTCACCCAATACACATTGAAACCTATAAGTTTTCCACAAACGACTCTACTACTTCTTAATAATAAACTATCGAAATAATTATGTCCATAAATATTGGGGTACTTTTTTAGGTGCGAATCCCCAGGCATTTTCATGTGCACTTAATATTCGCACCCCGAATTAAAATGAATTGTAACATGTATTTATAATCTTGTTTAACATAATCTAAAGAAACCATCCTTATTTCCTTAACCTGTTTTCCATATCTATCATATCTAAATTATACATATAATCTTTTTTTCGTTAATGCACTTATTACTTTAATCTATTATTTCCGGCACAGCTCCACGCAAACCTCGCAATGTTTTGTCCAAGGAAACAAATCGACACCCACCATTTTCTTCACCCGATACCCTTTTTTCGTCACGTATTCCAGGTCACGTGCCAGGCTATGGGGATTACAGGAAATATAGACGATTTTCTTAGGGGCCAGCTTGGTGCAGGCATCCATAAACTGTTCTGTACTGCCGGATCTGGGCGGGTCCATGAATACCACATCGATTTTCTGATCCCCGGCTTCTGCAAGTTCTGTCATGAATACACTGGCATCCTTTGTATAGAAATCAATATTTTTGATGTTATTTTTCCTGGCATTGGTCACTGCATCACGGACTGCATCGGGATTCAGTTCCACGCTGATCACTTTTTTGACATAGTCAGAAGCCACCATACCGATGGTTCCAATGCCGCAATAGGCGTCCAGTATGGTATCCATTCCTGTGAGTTCTGCAAAGTCGATTGCCTTTTTATATAGGATCTCCGTCTGAACAGGGTTCACCTGGTAGAAAGATTTTGCCGAAATACGAAAGGTCTTGCCACACAGTTCATCATAGATAAATCCTGGTCCATAGATTGTCTGTTCCTTATCGCCTAATACCATACTGGTATTCTTATAATTTTCATTGATAAGGATGGTGGTAATCTCCGGATGAAGCTTCCGCAGTGCCTTCACAAAGTTATTCTTCGATGGCAGGATCGTGCTGGTGAGCACCAGTACCACCATGATTTCCCCTGTCTTATAGCCCGTTCGCACCAGGACGTGACGCAATAGTCCATATCCTTTGTCTTCATTGTAAGTCTTTATCTTAAAAGAGGTGAGTAGATCTCTCACAGACAGGATAATCTGTGATGCCTTCTCATTTTCGATCCAGCACTTTTCCACAGGCACTACACGATGAGTTCCCTCCGCGTACACACCACAGTAAGGACCTTTTTTATCATGGGCAAATACAGCATGTACTTTATTCCTATAGTGATAGGGCTTTTCCATCCCTATGATAGGGTCTAATCTGCCAAATTCTCCAAGCAAGGTCTGCAGTTCTGCCTGTTTTCTGACAAGTGTTGTCTCATAAGGTTCTTCCTGTCCCAGACAGCCTCCGCATTTTTCATAAATGGGACATCCGAGAGCTTTCTTCTTTGGTACACGAACCCGCTCATCCTTTTCTTTTGTGATTTTTTTCACATTATATGTGGACTGTTCCCCACGAGATTTTCCATTCCGTGGTCTTCTATCCTGTGATCTCTCATTTTCTATTTTTCCACTTTGCAGACCTTCTGTTCGTGATCTCCTGTTTTCCAGACTTCCTCTTTCTGCTCTTTCACTTCGTGGTCTTCTGTTTTCCAGATTATCACTCTCTACTCTTCCTGTTCGTGGTCTTCTATTTTCCAGATTACCACTCTCTGCTCTTCCTGTTCGTGGTCTTCTGTTTTCCAGACTATTACTCTCTGCTCTTTCAGTCCGTGGTCTTCCTTCGCTCTTAGCTTTCTGCCATCTTTTTATGCCTGTGTTTCCCTGTCTTGTATGATTGTCCTTTTTATTTTGTACTTGATTACGATTTCCGTCTCTCTTCTGATATGCCACGTCTGTATCTCCTCTGGTTTCCACCATCTTCCATTAATCATTGTCATTCACTTCTCATTCATTGTTAGGCGTTCTCACCACCGTATATGAATTTTCTTTCATATACTTCCTACTTCTGTTGATCCAGCAATTCTTTCAGTGCCTCTTCACTGTCACTGATCCAGGTGTCCTCTTCCTCTGCGTTCAATCCCAGATATTCGCATAAAGTCCTTGGATCATCACTGTTACCCCACTGATAACTATAATCATCGATCTCCTCAAATTCCACTTCTCCCGCCAGATATTTTTCCTTGAAAGTCTTTTCCATATTCCTGTTCTCTCCATCTTCCACTCAATTATGTATTTGTCCGTTTATCTATCTACTCAAATATCTATTTATCCATTAACTTATTTACCAACCAACTTAAACGGTCTGTTCATTCTTTGACTTATTTTCCAACTGACTTAAACGACCTGTTTATCCATTGACTCATTTACCAACCAACTTAAACGACCTGTTCATTCTTTGACCTATCCAGCACTTATTGACGTCATGCTCTTTGAGCATTCCTGACCAGATTACTACGTAATCTGGTCATATTCCAAGCTCTCCAGCGTTCCTTTTATTTACTTTCTTTACGACCCGTCAGTCAAACAATTCATTTATGAAAAATTTCTCTCCATGAAACGTTCCGTATTTTCCTCATTATAACAGACAATGCCTTTCGCGTATATGGGATCATTCTTTTCGATGAGCTGCTTCGCTCACACCGGTATTGTCGAAGTCCGGGATAAAACTCTCCGACGCGGTGGCACCCTCCTGCATGAACCCACGGGTCACACCCAGCGAGAGTGCATAGTCCACCACTTGCCGATACTCATAGGTGGTGGTCTTTCTCTGCAGTTCTGGATATTTCTTCAGATTTTTTCCCGGCGTATACTGATTCATGAGACTGATATAGATACTGTCATGATAAGTCTCATACAGATAACGAACAATTTTCTTAGAATCCTCTTTTTGTCCCGGTAGGACGAGATGTCTTACG
>JAQUUB010000205.1 GCA_028694115.1 Lachnospiraceae bacterium | reverse complement strand
ATGAATGCTAGATATAAGTTTCATTTTGAAGATGAAATCAAGGCAAGACATGACTGGATGAATGTAATTGCTCCAGCTAATATCTGTTTTGAGAACGAGAGCTTTGTTATGAATGGACAGGTGGGAAAGGTGTTCTTTATTGAAGAATATCCAAAGAGCTTGGAGAGTGACATTATTGCTACTTTAACAAAAGTGAATTGCACCAGTTATATTTCTGTGAATAATGAGCTTCTTGATATATCGGGGTTTAAGCAGGAAATCGCAAGAAAATATATGAAGGTCGGTATGAAGATTGAAAATGAGAAACAGAGAAACCGTAACAATAACGATTATCTGGCAGATGCTTCTACCAAACTTTTGAATGAAAAAGAGAAGTTGGATCTGTTCTCAAAGGAATTAGATACCAATGATGACCATTATTTCAATTCCACCATGATGATTTTAGTACTTGCAAAGGATAAGGAAGAATTGGCACATATTGAAGAAAAGTTAATGAATGCAGCCTCTTTAAAGTCTGTGAAATTAAAGGCTTGTTTTGGAAAGCAGAGGGAAGCACTTAATTCTGTGCTACCTCTTGGCATTCAGGAATTTAAGCGAGTGGTGAATTTGTCATCTTCTTGTCTTGCAATGCTGATGCCTTTTAAAACACAGGAGCTAAATGATGAGAATGGCATTTATTATGGAGTGAATCAGCTAAGCCAGAATGTCATCTTTGCAGACAACAAGAAGTTGAAGAATCATAACGGATTGATACTTGGACAATCTGGATCAGGAAAGTCAGTGTTTGCGAAGTCTTCGATTATCAGTACCTTCATCAATTTTGTATTTGACCAGATTATTATTATTGATCCCCAGTCAGAGTATGGAGGACTCGCCAAGGTAACAGACGGAACCGTGATTTCCTTTGACAGTACCAAGGAGTTTTATCTGAATCCAATGGATGTAGATTTTGAAGGGATTGATTATGGCAGATTAAGAGAAATCATTTCGGATAAGGTGGATTTTATTCTGTCCCTATTATCCAGTTGCTTGAAAAGAGATATGTTGCCAGAGGAACAGGGCATTGTGGATGGCGTGATTGAGAAAGTTTATTCGGAAAATTATGCCATGAGAAAACGATTGAATGGTCTTTCGGATGAAGCAAGTGAGTATGAGATTCCAGGATATATGCGAACCGATATATTGCAGATCAGTGGAACAACCAATATGAGCAATGAGGAACAAATCAAAGCATATTCACCAACATTGCAGGACGTATATCAGGGGTTATTGGATGAAGGAAGTAATTTAGGAATTCACCTTGCAGCCGCAATGGAGATCTTTGTCAATGGCTCGTTGAATCTGTTTAACCATCGAACCAATGTGGACTTAAGTAATCGATTCATCGTGTTTGATCTATCTGGATTAAAAGACAACCTTCGTATTACATCTATGCTCATTATGATGGAGACAGTAAGAACCAAGATTAAGGAAAATTCCAAGAAAGGACGTTGGACACATCTATTTATTGATGAGTTCCACGAGTTATTAGGAGTGGAGCAGGTAGCTTCTTTCATCTTGAAGCTCTGGAAGGAAATCAGAAAAATGTCAGGAATCTTAAATGGAATCACTCAGAATATGTCTGATCTTCTAAACAATGATAATGGCGGAAAGCTGCAGGCAATTCTTTCTAATACAGAATACTTTGCACTGCTTAGTCAGTCCACACTTGATAAGAATAAGCTGATGCAATTCTTGCCAAGTATCAGTCCAGCGATGTTTAACTTCGTGGACAATGCAGATTCTGGCACAGGACTTCTTAAGATGGGAAATGTGACAGTTCCATTTGATATGCGAATGGATAAGAGTAGCGAAATCTACAGTATCGTAAATACTGATGGAGGTGGCTATGGAGTTTAAGCGTAGTGATATTCGATTTGGTGGTAAGAGCCAATTCGGAGATGACATGAAAAGATTTATATGTGATGAGGCAGCTAGATTTACGACAGAAAGTAATGAAGCTGCCTCAGCTTCTATAGATGAGTTTGTAGAAAAGGGTGTACGTTTTTCTTCGGAAAAGAATAAGCGAAACATCCAGGATCAAAAGCAGATTCTTAGTGAGATTAAGGAAAAGAAAGAGGAACTGTTATCTGATGGGGTTACATCAATCCATCCATCGAAACAGAAAAATGTTGAAGGGAAGTCTGATTCAAAGGACACAGATGCAGGGGAATCTTCTTCTAACACAGAAGTTCATTCTTCTTCTGCTAAGTCTGAGGGTAAGGAAACCAAAGAGAAACAAACCAAGGAGTTAAATGAGAAGCAGGATAAAGCAAAGAAGGAAAAATCCAAAGAGACAAGGAAAGCAGGAGCAAAAACTGCAGTTGCATCTATGTTAAAAGCAAAGAAGGATATGTCCAACGATATGGTTGGAGAAAAGACCACTGGAGATGCATTAAAGGATGGACTTGGTGGATTGATGCAGACCTTTGTGGAATTCATCAATCCGATGCGATGGTTAAAGAGCCTTTTGGCAAAACTTGCAGCAGTGTTAGCACCTTATATTGCTATTTTTATGATGGTAGCAACGGTAGTTTTGATTATTGTAATGTTTATTTTTTCCATTCTAAAGCCTATTGCGGATATTGGAAATGCAATCACAAACTTCTTATCTATCTTTTCGGTGGAGTCAGATACCCTTACCAATGTTGCTTTTACAGATGAAGAAATTGATCAGATTGTGGCAGATTCAGGATGCGATGAAACGCAGGAGAAAGTGATTCGATTTGCACTGACCAAAGTAGGCTATCCATACAGTCAGGATTTAAGGACAAGTGGAACTGCTTATGATTGCAGTTCGCTAGCATATTATGCGTGGAAAGATGCAGGAGTGGATATTAGCTATGGAAATAATTACCCACCGACGGCTGCAGTAGGAGCAAAGACATTAAATGATGATGGCAAGGCACTTGATACGATGGATTTAGTGCCAGGAGATCTTGTGTATTATGGCGGTGACAGTAACGGAAGGTATATGGGAATTTATCATGTGGCGATTTATGTAGGAAATGGAAAAGCAGTAGAAGCGTTAAATACAGAGTATGGAGTCGTATATCAGACGCTTAGAACCAAGAATGCAATTATAGTCTGTAGACCAAATAAGTGAAGCATTTGATTAGATGAAAGGAGATTTTAATTTATGGCAGATGAAATAGCACAGGTAGTAGAGATGGAATACAAAGGAGCCTACTATCTATTTAAAGGAACAAAGGCAACAATTGCGATGTTTGCAAAAGCAGTTAAGGCACTAATGGACCATCATCACACAAAATATTTGAATAAGGAAGGAAATTGCGATTGGAAGAAAATGCAGGAAATATCTAAGGGGACACCACCAATTCTGGAGTTTCCCAAGGAAATGTTTGAGGAGAAAATCATTCAGACCAATCGTGATGGAAGTGTAGTGAAGAAATCAGATTTTGATCTGTATTGTGAAAAGTATGGACTTCGATACTGTATTATGCCTGATCTAAATCCGAATGATGATTATATTCCAGTAGCAGTTCCAACACAGGACGTTGGAATTCATAAGGAACAGATTAAGGCGGTTATGGAGAGACGAATTATTACAGAGGAAGATAAGGACAGGGTATTAGATGAAAAAATTGTGGCAGCAAAGGAACGTATTGCAAATGCCACAACCGAGGAAGAGAAAAAAGAGGCAGAAGAGGAACTGACCATGTTATTGGATGCGAAAGTACAGAATCAGAATCTTTTAAAAGAATCCAAGGAAAAAGCGGAGCACGATAATGAGATTGATTTTGCCGAGTATCTAAAGCAGGGAGAGGGTACGCTTTTTGAAACAGATCCAGAGAAAGCGCTACATCAGGATGAGGTGTGTGGAATTGTAAGAGAATATACACCTTATGACTGTATGTGGCCAGTCAGAGACGAAGACCATATCCCAGAGAGTGGTGAGTTGTTCTATAGCCAGACCACCAGTGACGAGAAGATTCATATGATTAAGCGAGAGTTCAAAAGAGATGAGCATGAAAATATCTATTCCGAGTATCGAATTCGTATGCCAGGATCTTCCGAGGTCAAGGTGTATTCCGATTATGGAATGAGCAAGGATCAGTGGAAGAAACAAATACCACAGATGTTAAAGGAAGCTGGACTTGAAAATGAAGTAAAAACTGCAGTTGTGCAGTCAGAAGATCGCTTTAAGAAGTATCAGGAGTATGTGGAAGCAAATTTTAAGAATGCTCCATCTGAATCAGAGGAGCAAAAAGAGGAAAAGCCTTATAGCAGCGAGGAATCAAAGAAATTTGTAAAGGAGCATAACAAGGAGCTGAAAGATAAAAAGGATTATGAGGAAAGCTTGTATTCGACTGTCACAGTTCCAGTTGCCAAGCTGATGCCAGATGGCGAGGAAGTGATGTGTATGGAATTATCCGAAGGACTGGTAAAAGGGGTCATGATTCAGGATATGGATGAAAAGACTGCCAAAGTCTTTATTAAGGATGATGCTACTTATTCGGTAGTAAAGCCAGATGGTACAGCCAAGGAAATGTTAGGCTCTGATATTACAAAAGCAGTTAATGATTCTGTGAAGGAGGCAATTACAAGAACTGCAGGAAGGGGAAGAAAATAGTCTATGAAAAAAGGAAAGAGCAATGCAACGGTAAAGAAGCACACAAGAACCGTAAAGGAAACATTGATTATTTATGGTGTTGGTTCCTTTCTTTGTATTTACTTTGGATTCCTTTGTGGCGCAGTATGGATGCCTGAAAATAACTTCAATGAGTTTATGAATAATTTTCAGGATTTTATTATTGATAAGCACAATTATCTGGTGGGAGTTACTTCGGCAACTCCTGCCTTTATTGCAGCTTACTGGGTGATGTTTTCCTTAGTGTTTATTATGATTGCCACGAAGTTTGAGCATCCATTCGCAGGTCAGGAATTTGGTGTCGCTAAGTGGGGGAATGCAAAAGAATTTACAAGGATGTTTGCCAATCACGATCCAAAGAATGAAATAGAAGTAGTGACAGGAGATGTGAAGTTAGAGGAAAGAGTAACGGTCAATTGTAAGAATTATTGGCTTGCAGAAGGCG
>JAQUUB010000062.1 GCA_028694115.1 Lachnospiraceae bacterium | reverse complement strand
GATAACACAAGAAGGTACTGGATAAAACAATCTGCCGCATAATGCATCAGAATAATTTATCTAGTACCTTCTTTTAATTTGCATGAAAACATAAAAATCTGAGGCACATAAAATGCCGAATAACAAAAAATTACCCTGCGTAATATATTGCTTGTAACGCTGCGTAATGATGTAAAATGGGCATCGTAAGGAGGTGAAGGCTATGTCAAAATACACAACAGGAGAAATCGCAAAGCTCTGCGGTGTGACCGTCCGAACGGTACAATATTATGATACGAGAAATATTCTTGTACCGAGCGAGTTGTCCGAAGGGGGAAGAAGGCTCTATTCCGATGATGACCTCCAGCGTATGCGTATCATCTGTTTTCTGCGTGAAGCGGGACTGCCTATTAACAATATTGAAATGCTTCTCCATGACGAACATCCTGAAAAAGTGATAGGGGTTCTGTTGGAACAACAGGGAAAGACACTTCGTGAGGAACTTTCCGAAACGCAGAAAAAATTGAATATGATTGAGGATATCAGGCGCAGGCTTAAAGATATAGGGCAATTCTCGGTTGAATCCATTGGTGACATAGCGACAATTATGACAAACAAACGGAATCTAAGGAAAATCCATCGAACAATGCTGTTAATCGGTATCCCGATGGCACTTCTGCAAATTGGCTCCATCATCCTTTGGATAATAACAGGGATATGGTGGCTGTTTCTCCTATGGGTCGTGGCTGATATTCCCTGTGGGATTTGGATCAGCAGGTACAATTTTAAGAATGTCGCTTATATTTGCCCTGAATGTCATAAGGTATTTAAACCCAGCTTCAAAGAAGCGTTTTTTGCAAATCACACCCCTATGCTCCGCAAGCTGACCTGCACTTCCTGCGGACACAAGGGCTGGTGTGTGGAAACTTGTACGGAGGAGGTGAAACACAACGGATAAGATTATGGAATTTCTCCCCTTTTTGATCCCGCTGGTAGTCATACAGTTTGCGTTGCTCGGTTACACGCTCTATCACATTCTGACCCATAAGAATTATAAAAGAGGCAATCGTGCTATCTGGCTGATTATCTCAATTGTTCTTATGAATTTTTTCGGTCCGATTCTGTACCTCCTGCTGGGAAAGGAGGACGCTTGACATGGATGTACTGGCGATACAAAATCTAAAAAAGAATTTTGGTAGTAAAGAAGTAATTTGTGGACTTGATTTGTCTGTACCCGAACACAGCATTTTCGGTTTTATCGGAAAAAACGGCGCAGGAAAAACGACAACGATGAAGGCGATTCTCGGACTGTTAAAGCCGGATAGTGGCGAAATCTATGTCATGGGCGAAAAGGTATCTTTCGGACAGACGAGTACGAATCGCAACATTGGCTATCTGCCCGATGTGCCGGAATTTACTTGTTGAAACCGTGCAAAAAGAGGACACCAATAAGCTAATGAAAGCCTTTAACGACTTTCGGCATACAGAACAAAATGCAGTCGTTTTTTACGGCGGCGAGGATCGGTTCTTTGCCCTTATGAAGTATATCACTGAAAACAAAATCCCCGTACAGCGAATCGAAAAGTCGGAGCCAACACTTGAAGCACTGTTTTTGGAGGTGACAAAATGAAGCCTTTGCTCAGTTTTATAAAAAAAGAATACCTTGAAGTGACACGAACAGGTAAGCTCATTATCCTCGTATTGCTGTTTGCGCTGTTCGGTATTATGAATCCTGCGGTTGCGAAGTTGACGCCGTGGGCAATGGAAATGTTTTCTGATTCAATGGAGGGGGTGGTCTTTACAAATATTCAAGTGGATGCGATGACCTCGTGGATACAGTTTTTTAAGAATATTCCACTTGCTCTCATTGCTTTCGTGCTGATATTCAGTGATATATTCACGAAGGAATACAAATCAGGAACACTGCTGCTTGTTCTGACAAAAGGTTTGTCGCGATATAAGGTTGTGCTTGCAAAAGCGGTGCTTTTGCTGTCGCTATGGACAGTCGGATACGGGCTTTGTTTTGGCATCACCTATGGCTACAACGCTTATTTTTGGGATAACAGTATTGCGAATAACTTATTCTTCTCGGCGGCGATATGGTGGCTGTTCGGCGTATGGGTAATATGCCTTGTCATCCTGTTCTCATCGCTGCTACAGAATAATACGGGAGTTACCTTGTGTACTGGCGGGACGGTGTTTTTAGCGTATTTATTGGGTATCATGCCAAAGGTAACGGTGTACTCGCCCACCATGTTGATGGATGTCAATTCGCTTTTGATTAATGCAGAGGGAATAGACACGTATATAAAAGCTATCGTTGTTGCTGCTGTGTTGTGTATCGTATGCGTTGCGGTTAGTATTCCAGTTATTAACAGGAAACAGCTTTAAGATGTAAGGAACTATGAAAACGGAATGGATACTACCCTAAAACAATCAATAGAATTTTCATTTTTTCTTCATTATGTTTCCTTATTTCTAGTTTACAGGCAAATACTTTTCCAGATATTTTTCCACCGCTTCGCAGTACTTGGCGAACACTTTATTATCATTCTGTAAGCCATGTCCTGAATGCTCCAGCACAAAATATTCATGCCCTACCTCTTTTCACAACCTCTTTTTACAGTGAAAAAGAAATTGCATTTGCGCTTTGCATGTGCTATAGTAATTTTATTCTATTACATATAATTTTTTATCTACGTTTTATCCGGTCTTATCGGCCACAGTATTCTCTTTTTATTTTATGTTACACGCATATCTATTACTATCAACATGTCTGAAAGGAAGCATATCTTATGGAAGAAGTCAGTCAAATCGAAGAAATCTATCAAATCTATGATCGTATGTTTAAACGTATTTTTAATTTATCATCCACAGCAATCATCAATCTGATCAATGGGCTGTTTGAAACAAATTATCCACTGGACAGCAGTATCTTTTTCAGCAACAAGGAGTTTGTGGGGTGGAAGCTGAACCGTCGCTTTGCGGATGTTATCGTGGTTATTAACGACGATGCCTATCATCTGGAAGCACAGATGTGTGCGGACTCCGCTATTGTGGTGCGGGTATTCGAATATGGATTTCTGCATGCGATGGAAAATCGTGGGGAAGAGGAAGATCTGGTTTTTCCGGAACCGGTTGTCATCTATCTGGACACAGAAAAAGAAATCCCAAAAACAAGCCCTCTGCTGCTGAGATTTGGGAATCAGGGAACCTTTGAATTCACAGTCCGAAACCTGGTGTACCAGGAGGAGGATCTGGTGGAACTAAATCGCAGAAAAATGGTGGTACTCATCCCATTTCAGTTAATCAAGCTGAAAAAGCTGGTGAAAAAAGGTATCACAAAAGAGACACTGAAAGCATTGCAGAATCTGGTCGAGGGTGATATACTTGGAAGTATCAAAGCAAACCTTCAAGTGGGAAACATCACAAAGGATGATGCAGAGCAGCTGATGGAATTGACGGGTCTTCTGTATCAGCATATTTGTGGTCACTACAAGGAATTAAAGGGGGCTGAGGAAATGAAACCGTTACTGGACGGAGCCATGGAGCTGCCATTGGATAAGTATCGGATTAAAATTGATCAGTTAGAAGCGGAAAAAGCTGAAGTGGAAGCAAAGAATGCTGAAATAAAGGCAAAGAATGCTGAAGTGGAGGCAAAAAATGCTGAAATAGCGGCGAAGAATGCTGAAGTGGAAGCGGAAAAAGCAAAACTGGCAGAAGAAAACAGGAAACTCAGGGAACAAATTAAGAAATTGGAAAATTAAATGTAGTTATTCAACAAGTAAGGCAACAGGAATCATGTCGAATTGTAATAGAATAAAAAATAACGGCATTCAAAGCAATGGATGTCGTTATTTTTATTAATATAAGGCAAAACTCAACTGCAACTGTCAGGCATATCCGAATCGTCTTCATCCTTATCAGAATCCGACTCCTCTTCACTTTCCACAGCATCCCCCTCATCCTCATCTTCCGCCGATACCTCCGGCACTTCATTTAACTGCTTTATAATCTGCCAGCCGCTGTGGGCAATGAGAATAGCCCCTATAATCAGGAACAGCACACTTGCGATTCCCAGCCAAAGCCCACCCTTTCCGGTAGTGCCATTTACAAGATTCTTCAGAATTGGCACTGCCAGATAAATCAGATAAGCACCTGCCAGAATTCGAATTACATAAATAAACTTTGAGTCACTCTTCATTTTATTTCCCCCTTTTTGGATTTTATGAAATTACAGATGCCAGATGATATCCTCATTGTACTGGGAAGTGGTGCGGTCTGCAGAAAATCATGAACCAGTCTTTGCTGATTTTGTTTCTGTTTTCTGCATGCTTTTGTTTGCAGATTCTTTTTTTTTTACATTTTTTGCTTACAACCATGAATCCCGCCACAAACACAACAATGATCATTGGAACATAAGCATATACTAAAAAATGCATCTTATTTCCAAAGAAACCGATGAACAATTCTATCATTCCCAGAATACCTGACATAATGCCGGTAACAATTGAAAGTTTTCTTATTTCATACTTTTTCTTCACCTGGCTTTTGTCTTTCCCTTTTGTTCCCACTAAAAGGAAATCTCCATGGCCGCTTAACAGCAATACTGCTACCCCTATAAAAATAACCGCCAGTGCCCAATCTAATGCTCCGCCAAAACCCATCTTCTCTTCCTCCGTATTATAAAAAAGGACTGCCGCAGCAAGATTCATTCCAACGAAATCTTAGTGCGGCAGCCCATTACTATATTTTCCTAGTTGCTTTTCTTCTTAGATACAACATCGAAGATTACAGCTGCCAATAATACGCCGCCCTTTACAACCTTCTGCCAGTTGGCATCAACACCCATAAGTGACATACCCAGGTTGATAACACCCATCAAAGTTGCACCAATGATAACTCCCGGTACGGTTCCGGTTCCACCATAAGCAGATGCACCACCGATGAAACAGGAACCAATTGCATCCATCTCATAGTTGTTACCGGCTGTAGGGTTGGCAGAATTCAATCTTGCAATTGTGATCATTGCTGCCACTGCAGCCAGAACTGCCATATTTACATAGGCAATAAAATATACACGGTTTGTATTGATACCGGAAAGCTGTGTTGCTTTCTCATTACCGCCAACTGCATAGAAATGACGTCCAACTGTGGTCTTAGAGGTAATGTATGCATAGATGCAGACTACGACTGCTACCCAGATCAATACATTCGGGATACCTTTATACTGTGCCAGTTTAAAGGAAAAAACAAGTATAACGGCTGAAATAAGAACCATATTTACAAGAAAGCCGCTCATGGCATTTACCGCATAACCCTTCTTCTGTCTGGATATACGTCCCCTGAAGGATATCACTACATATAAAACTGTAACCAGTATACCTACAAGCATACAGGTAATATTAAATCCATTTCCATGGAAGAAATCTACAACATAATAACTAAATAACTGCAGATAGCTGTCAGGCATTGGTGCAATTGTCAATCCCTGAAGAACGATATTGGAAAGACCACGAAACATCAGCATACCAGCCAAAGTTACAATAAATGGAGGAATACGAACATAGGCAATCCAGAATCCCTGCCATACACCGATCACCAATCCCACCAAAAGCATAACTATCATTGCAAGTATTGGGTTCATCCCATGATTAACCATGAGTACACCACCGATAGCTCCAACCAGGCAAACTACAGATCCAACTGATAAATCGATATTTCCTCCTGTTAAAATACAAAGCAGCATACCTGTTGCAAGTACAAATACATATGCATTCTGAGCAATCAGGTTTGTAATGTTCTGAGGTGCAAGCATTCCTCCATTTGTCTGGATAGCAAAGAATGCAGTGATCAGAATCAGGGCAATTACCATTGTATATTTTTTTAATATTGCTCCAATCTTAATTTTATCCATCTCTATTCTCCTTTACTTGATTTTAAAATCTTTGACATGATTATTTCCTGACTGGCTTCTTTTCCATCCAGCTCACCAACTATCCTGCCTTCATTCATGACATAAATCCTGTCTGACATACCCAGTACCTCAGGTAATTCAGAAGAGATCATAATCACTGATTTTCCTTCTGCAACCAGTTGATTGATGATACAGTAAATCTCATATTTTGCGCCTACATCAATACCTCTGGTCGGCTCATCCAGAATCAAGATATCAGGATCAGCAAACATCCATTTTGCAAGTAATGCCTTCTGTTGATTTCCACCACTTAAGTTGCCAACCTTCTGTTCAACGGTAGGACATTTTGTCTTCAATTTTTCTTTATACTCTACTGCGACTGCATACTCCTGGTCCTGGTTGATGACACCGTGATTACTGATGCCTTCCATATTGGCCAGTGTCGTATTTATTTTGATTGGACTGGAAAGGATCAGTCCATTTCCTTTTCTGTCTTCTGTCACATATGCGATTTTATGTCGGATAGCATCCTTAACAGAATGCAGTGTGACTGGTTTTCCATCTATAAGTAGTTCCCCGCTGATATTCACACCGTAACTTTTTCCAAAAATACTCATGGCAAGCTCTGTACGTCCGGCTCCCATCAATCCTGCGATTCCAAGAATTGAGCTTTCCTCTGCAGCCCATACATCTCAACATTAAAAATTGATTTCTGACTTTTGTCCTTCATTTTATGATCGCCTGGGAATAAAATGTTGATTTCCTCCACATAATATAATATAATTTGTATTAAAGGGAGGATATCAACATGATAATTTCTTCAGAACAACTGCTTTATGAAAATAGAGCTTATGCAAATCCACAATCCAGAGTTCAAACAATGGTGAAAAAGGGCGAATTGATTCCCTTAAAGCGAGGCCTTTTCGAGACAGATACTGCTACGCCCGGTTTCCTTATGGCAAATGCATTACTGGGGCCTTCTTATCTGTCATTTGAATATGCACTTTCCTATTACAGTATGATTCCGGAAAGAGTTGTGGTTTACACCTCTGCAACTTTTGGTCGAAACAAAAAAATAGAATATAACAATCAGTTTGGATCATTTACCTACAGAGATATTCCAGCGGCTGTTTTTCCTTATTATTATACCCGGGAACTTTCCGGAAATCGCCCTTACTTGATTGCTACCAGAGAAAAAGCGTTGTGTGATCAGTTGTGTGTCATGGCACCGATTCGTGGCATCCATGATTTTAGGGAATGGCTTTTTGATGGAATGCGTTTAGATGAAGATATTTATGATGAACTTGATTCTGAAAAAATGAAGCGGATCGCTCCATTGTATCACAGGATAAACCTGGACCAGTTGGTTCGATTGCTTGAAAAGGAGAGACGCTAAGAATGAATGATGCAATTATTTCTATGATGCAGCGTTATGAATGTAAGAACAGTGAGGATTACGAAAATGCACTAAAGGAAATTGTACAGGAAGTTGCGCTAATGGGTCTTTCCAGAAGTAATTTCTTTGCAAAAGCTGCTTTTTACGGTGGAACTGCTTTGCGGATCTTCTATGGCTTGCCGAGATATAGCGAGGATCTTGATTTTTTCCTTGATCTGCCGGATCCCATGTTTGATCTTGCAGTCTATCTCCCTTATGTTGAGAAGGAGCTTAGGGCATATAACTTCAGTATGACTGTTCGTAAGAAAGAGAAGACAAAAGAAAGTGCCGTGCAGTCTGCTTTTATAAAAGGGAATACCGTTCAGAACATTCTGGAAATCACCTCGGATGATGCCAGTATTTATGGCTTGAATCCAAATGCACTTGTTAAAATCAAATTCGAGATTGACACCAACCCTCCGAAAGGCGCAGGGTACCAGTATATGAGTGCCATCAATCCGGCCAACTATCGAGCAAGGCTATATGATATGCCATCTCTGTTTGCAGGAAAGGTTCATGCCGTCCTTTGCCGCGACTATAAGCATCGCATGAAGGGTCGTGATTTCTTCGATTATATCTGGTACCTTAAAAAGGGATGTGCAGTCAATGTGCCTCATCTCCAAAAGAGGATGGAACAATCAGGCAAATGGAATCCAGAAGAGGAGCTCACCCTATCCAAACTGAAAGAATTGTTGATGCAACGATTTTCCACCGTTGATTTTACCAGTGCCAAAGAGGATGTTTCACCCTTCTTGTTGGCGGCAGAAAAAGATGGTTTGGAATTATGGGATGGGGATTTCTTTTCTGACATCACAGAGCGCTATTTGAAGTGACACTCAGCTGACTGTAATTTGCAAAAAAAGAACAAGGGAGAGGACTATGAGATATTATATTGCAGATCCGCATTTCTTTCATGCCAATCTAAACAGCAAAATGGACTATCGTGGATTTTCCAGTGGAGAGGAAATGAATGCCTATATGCTGGAGAAGTGGAATCGTAAGGTTCGAAAGAATGACGAGGTGGTTGTTCTGGGCGACTTATCGTGGGGAAAAGCAGAGGAGACAAATGAGTTATTGGAAAAATTAAATGGCCGATTGTATCTGATCCAGGGCAACCATGACCGGTTCCTAAAGAATAAGGACTATAATGATAAAAGGTTCCTATGGATTAAACCCTACGAAGAACTGCAGGATAATAAGCGAAAAGTGATTCTGTCCCATTATCCGATTATGTGTTACAACGGACAGTATCGGCTGGATGCGGAGGGAAAACCCAAGGTTTATATGCTCTATGGTCATGTACATGATACCTTCGATCAGAGGCTGCTGGAGCAGTTTCAGCATATTACCATGTGCAATACCAGACAAGGTCCCGATGGTGAGGTTCGCCATATTCCCTGCAATATAATTAACTGCTTCTGTATGTATTCCGATTATACGCCTCTTACTTTGGATGAGTGGATTGAGTGTGACAGGAAAAGGCGGATGGAGCGATTGGAATCTGGGGAAAACGCAATAATATATATGGGATAAAGAAATACTCGCAAAGATCATATTTGCGAATATTTTACAAGAAAAAATAACTATGTTATACTTTCCAGGAAGGAAGGTGCAATATGGATAACAAATCAGCATTGGAAAAAAAATATCAAAAGATATTGGAAAAATTAGGCGAGCAGATTACTTTTTATACGGATGATATTCAGGAGGTATTTCCTGGCATGAAGAAATCTTCTCTTTACTGGAATATGTCAAAATTGGTGGAGAAGGGGTATTTGAAACGTGTTCGAAATGGAGTCTATGCGTTTAACGAATGGTATGGAACCTCCCTTCAGGAACTGGTTCGTATTTATGAAAATGTGGTAAGGCTTGGTATTCTTGATAAGAAAAAATGGTTTCTATTGCAGCTAAAAGAAATCTGCAATATGATATAAGAGAGGAATAAACAGTGTATGAAAATCTATTTCATGAAGAAAAAGCATTTCAAAGAGAAACTTTTCTTCAGAGAATGCAGGAGTACGGATTTAAAAATATGGGGCGGATGGAGCTGTTCCTATGGGATCTGGAATTATTTCTCCAGATCCAGAAAATTTTAGGGGGATCGAATTGTCTTAAAAGGTGGGGCAGCAACGCAGTTCTACCTGCCAATCGAAGTACAGAGGACAAGTGTTGATATAGATATGCTTTTCTTTGGAACAGAGGAAGAAATAAATAAGACGCTTGATAAAATAACGGCATTACTAAGTAGTCTCGTTATGTTATTACATCAAACTTAAAATACTTCTCAGTAAAAGCTACTTTTTCTTTTATCTGTTCAACTGTAAAGTTTTTCCCTTCAGGTGCTACTACCCACTTTTCTTCAACATCATCATGTCGATGAATAATTGCTATGATTTTACCAACAAATTCTTTTACTGGTTCATCAACTCCTAAAACATATGCATCCTGCTCCTCTCCATCTGGAGCAATAATACCTTCAATATATCCATAATTTACAGAATAAAACATGTCTCTATGTTTAGGATGATAGCTTCCTAATGGTCTATCAACGGTCACTTTCACAATATCTCCTATCACATTTTCACCTCTGTCAATTCAAATTTTTGTTGTGCAAACTGCGATTTATTCGTTAAAACAAAATCATAAATCTCACTCACAATGCTTATCTTATCTTTATCACATGCAATACTAATTTCATTTAAAACATCAGAAAAATCTTTTTCTCGCCACCATCTTCGCATTTCTTTCTCGCCAAAATCATTACAGTTAGTCTTGGTTTGATGCCGTTTCAAAGTCTCCTCAAATGACAAATCAAAATAGTAAGCATTATACTCTTGTACCATATAATTAAACAGCCAATTCAATGGTATTGCACATACTCTCACCCACAGGCCGAGAATTGTCTCTTTATTTTCCGTAGTTTTCTGCTTTTTTGTGCTGCTTCATTCGACTAATACCAACACCGATTGACAGCCCAACGGCAGACACGATGCCCCCGCCTAGAATCATGCCCCATTCTGGCATCATGACATTTCCAAAAGATTTCATGTTTGCAGCGCTGAATGTCGCATATTCAGCAAGCATATACATCACACCAAATACGACAGCAGAAAGCCATTTCAACTTGCCCCAATATCCGTTTTTTGCAATGAGTATGGAAAGAACAAGTGTTGTTATTGGGAGCAGTACCCACAAAAACATAAAGCCGTACCCCATTGCGTCGGCACCGTCGGTAAAAAACCAAAAGGTAATTAAAGCAAGTGCCCATATTACCAGATATGAAACAACAAGTATGAGCTTTGCCAGTTTGTTTTTGCTTTTCACCGCATTTGTGCTTTCATCAAGATACTCTAAATAATTTGACATAGACTTTTCTTCCTTTAATAGGCGGTCTAGACTAACAGAATACAAGTCGCTCATTTTTACAACGCTCACAATATCAGGGTAGGTTTTTCCATTTTCCCAATTCGAAATTGTCTGTCTGCTCACACCCAGAGTTTCCGCCACATGTTCCTGTGTGAGCTTTGCATTTAACCTTGATTCCTGTATTCGTTTTCCAATTTCCATTGTTCATCACCACCTTTGTTGTGCTTTTTATTTTACAGGAAGAACAACCCTTTGTCTATCAAAAGGCTTTGTCATTAGCGTTATTTCGTGTCAAAATGCTTTTACAATGGCAGACCGCATTGTGCGTGAGATGATGGGCTTGTAGATTTCCTACGATTCCCTTGACTTTATTGTAATAAAATTCCGAAGCAGCAGCAACAAAAAAGAAACAGATTATGAGTGCATTGCGTTCTCTTTCACAAATGCCAGAGCGTTTTCCTTTTTTTGAGGAACTCTATATCCAAGCGAACAAATATCATAAGATGTATATTGAAAAATGGTATCTTGTTCTGTATCAGGTTAAGGATCCTATCGTTTATGTAGACTATATCCTCGATTGCCGCAAAGATTACGGCTGGCTTATACGATAACAATGAAGGAATTCAAACAAAAATCGTCACCTCATTTAAGAGTGACTATTTTTTAATGCCTAAAGGGAGGTTCATCATGCGAGGATTAATATATAAAGAAGTGTAGCTTTTTTTAGCGCAGCTAGAAAAACTTGTGGGTTCCTTGTTGTAAATAAATAGCCTTGTAAACTCTAGTTGCGGAGTTGTAAGCCCGTATGTGTTGACGGTTTTGACAAAATACGAAATGGGAGCAAGGGACAGCGGTACCGGATACAGATAATATTGTCCAATTAAGTAAATTTTTTCAGGTTCCGATAGAATACCTATTGTTTGATGAATATGAATCAGTTGAAGAAGTTGAACCTACATCAAGTCAGGAAACAAAACTGGAAATAAAAAAAGAGAAATCAGTTTTGATGATTATAGCTGGAGCTATCTTAGAAATACTAGCTGTTTGTTTTTCATACATTATTCAATATTATGATATGGATCAAAATGGAAGTTGTTATGCGGAAGCATTAGAATATTTGAGGGATTTGCCACTCAGTCTTATCGTGATAACTGGAATCGTGTGTATTGCTGTGGGCGGTTATAAAATTGCAAAAAGTATAAGAAAAAGACAGAACACGAAAGGAGATTGTACATGAAAAGAACGAACACTTAGGACGAATCTATTCCATATATCGTTCTCGCTCAATTATCATTCAACCACCTACATTCCGAATTCAGGAAATTTATATCTGCTTCTCGGAAAATATTTTCAACTAGTTTCCTGAATAGTCACAGTAATCGTATCCCCAGGATACCGTTGCATTTCTTTCTGTATATCTTTGCGTACACCAATAATATAGCAAATGCTTCCATCTGGATTTTTTACTCCCATGTTTACAAGGCTTCCCCTATAGCAAAAACCATTAAAGGTTACATTCACTTTTACACGACCTTTACCAAATTCTTTTTTTATATCATATGGAAATCTAACATAGGCGCCGCCCTTATCTGGCACAGGCTCTATCATCGCTTCAAACTCATAAATTTGAGTATTCATATTTCACCTGCTTTTTGTAAAAATCAACTACTTTCGTAAAATTTTTTCCATGGTTTTCCCCTTGGACAACTCATCAAGCAGCTTATCCAAATATCGTATTTCTTGCATGAGCGGTTCTTCGATTGACTCTACCTTGATTCCACAAACAGAACCACGGATCAACCTCCGATTAGGATTCATAAACGGTGCCTGTTCAAAAAATTCCTCGTAAGTAATAGCACTGTCAGCCATTTCCCCGATCTTTTCCTCATTATACCCTGTAAGCCAGCAAATAACCTGGTCAACTTCGTTTTTTTCTCTGCCTTTTCGTACCACTTTGTTAATCAGTAATGGATATATTTTTGAAAATTTCATTTGATATACTTTGCTGTTTTCCACGTTTCATTCACCTCATCTGCAAATAGAAATTGAACAAATATCACATTGCCATAATCTTTTTTAAAGTATTGGCTGTCCTAATTGTAAGCATTTCTCCAATTCCTGCACTTGCAGTTTTTTTCCACCAGTTAGCTTTCGCATATCTCTTTCTGTCAAAAGACCAGAAAACGACATTCTCGTAAACATATACCCGCTCCACACCTTCCGTTGGCTCTCCTGTTTTTTCAGCTATTATTTCAGCGGTAGTGGAAGGCATTACAAAAATCAAATTGTCATATATCTCTTTGTCAGCCGTTCCCCACCAAGCGGGAGCTTTACTCAATAAACGTTTTAACTTTTCCTGTAAAATCACAAACACAGGAATATCTAGGCAAAACCGTTTTTTTATCATCATTTTGATTCTATCTGCAAGAATAATTTCATCACCTTCATTGACCGAAAAAATGACATTACCACTGCCTAGATGTGTTAAAACATCCACATAACCCAATTCTTCAAAATAGGATTTCAATTCTGCCATAGATATCTTATTTTTTCCGCTTATGTTGATGCCCCGCAACAAGGCTATATATCTTTTCATATCAATTCTCTTCACCTTTTGTTCCCCTCCTCAACTTCATCTACCTGAATAATCTCTTATATCTAACACAGCCAGAGCCTAATGTATTTTATAATTTGATTCACTCTTCTTTTCTAAATATAGCAATCACAAGCCAAACCGTGGACAGAGATTGCATCGTAAATACAAAAACGAAAAGAAAGCGATATAAAAAATTCATTTCCATATCATTTGCCAACGAAGTGCCTAGTCCCGTCGCAAGAAAACTGAAAATAATTGCGATTATACTACAGATTATTTTATACCTTCTGTTCTTTTTTCCTTTCATGTAGCACTTTACCCCCTTTTATATTCTCTTGTTATTAAGTATATCCTACTTTCTTAAAGAAGAAAAGGAAAAGTCATGCCTACTTTTCCATCAGAATGCGAAGAAACAAAAGCATTTCCAATTTACCGCTATCTTGCCCGTACTCATAGCCTTTCCTCCTTCATTATCCGCTCCTTCAATTCCAAAAACCGTGGTTCTTCCCGTATGAAATCCATGGATGTATCCGTGTCAAAAGATTTCAGGATCATCCCCTTCATCTTCTCAACGCCGGCATTTTCTTTGAACTTCATATGTTTGTATAAGTTTGATTCCTCCGTCTTTCCCATAATGTCGAACTCATCAAACATGGTTTCCAGACTGTCCAGTGCCTTTTCCTTGTCCCCCATCTCTGCATAGATGGAAAAATACGCCGCTTGCTTTATATAAGAACCCAAAGCAAACAATTCCGACACCTTTTCCAGCAACTGTGCATAAAACAAGGCTTCTTCATACTCTTTCTGTCTGCACAGAATAGATATATCCTGCATCAAAACCGTATTTATCTCCGTACTCTTCTGGTACAGCATCTCGTCCAGCGTCCGATATACAGATTCATAATCCCCTTGTCCCTCATACACCTGGATCTGGGCGCTTCTCTTATCAAATCCCAGCGGCGGTATTTTATCCAGCATCTTCTGGGCTTCTTCATATTTTTCTTTTCGTATAAGATCCTGGGTCAGATAGATCTGTGCCCCCTTCGCCAGTTCCACATCCTCCGAAGCCATGACTTTTTCGAACCAGGAAAGAATTTTATTTTCATACACTTGCTTTTCCGCCAGATCGTTCCCATTCATGATCAAAGATCCCTTCATCACCTGTGCTGTACACAGAATCAGTTTCTCACAATTTGGATATTCTCTTATCTTTTCCTCAGCATGTCGAAATGCTTCTTCAAATCCAGCCGAATACGCTTCTTCCGATAATTCATTGATAAACTGTCCAATCTCCATTTCCGACAGTTCCTCCTGAAAAGACAGCAGCGTGTCAATATTAATTTTCAGAAGCCTCGCCAACGGTGCCAGCAGCATAATATCCGGATAACTCATGCCGTTTTCCCACTTATTAACCGCCGGAGCCGAAACCCTCAGCCGATTCGCCATCTGCTCCTGCGTCAAATTCTGCATCTTCCGATTTTTTCGAATAGTCTCACCAATATTCATTGTTACATCTCCTATCGCTCCTCGCGCAAATTACAAAGGCCTTTGTTACATATAGCATAACAAAGGCCTCTGCATTCAACAAGTGAATATCCGTTATTTTTTGGTTAATAAAATTAACTGCTGGTTATGTTAAAAACTCTCCATCGTTTACTAATGCAAATCTTATCTGATACACGAATCTGATTATATATCTGTATTAATGTCAATGGTCAACTGTTTAACTCAATTTCCATGATAGCCATATGAAACAGCTGGACAGCCTCTGCAGAATCTGAGCAGCTCACACTTGGCGCACTTCTCAAATTTCTCGTACTATCTGAACCCATCCATCTTTGAACCCGTGAAAGTATCATAAAGATCATCCGTCAGGGCATTAGCCACTTTACTTTCCATTCGTCTGCATGCATAGATTGTATAATGCTAAAACAACGTACTATTTGCAATCAGTTGCATATTCTTAATTGTGTCATCATAGGAAACCATATCACGAATAAAATACTCTGTAATTGCATCATAATCGGTTTTATAAAAATCCTCATCAATGAATGCATTAATCTTTTCTGATAGGATAATCCCCGGTTGTGCAGACGGACACATCTCACTTCCTAGCTTTTGTCTATGTTCTCTAACCTCGATGATCAACCGTTTGAAATTATCATCGAATACAATTTGGTTTTGTAATTTAAACAAATCATATAAATGCCTTGAGTATCGCTTGCTTTTTCCTTGCATGTAATAATCACAAAGGGCAAAGACTTTGTCAATATACGTTCTCTCCAAAGATTGAACATTCATTAAAAAAGGCTCAAGTCCATATTCTTGAATCAGCTCCTGCTCCTCTTCTTTTGCAAGATACTGATATATATAACTTGTCACTTCGTGTTTTTCAACCGGAAATGCATATGATCGTAATGCAGTTTCAACCTTCACAACAGGTAACATACTGTCTCGATATCCCTCGGCTATTGGTTCATAACTAAATCTATATTGATTAAGATCTTTATCACTTTCAATTTTATCCCAGTTACTAATCGGGAGTTCTAATTCATCGCTGATTAACTTCATCACATTATATTTCAATTTTTTTCTTCTTGACTCTCCAATGTGTTCTGAAAAGGTTATATCAATATCCTCTGAAAAGCGATTAATAACCTGATAGCATTTCGAAAGAGAAGTGCCACCTTTGAAAACAATTTTATCATTTTCTAATGCAAGCGATTTTAGAATCATTGTCACATAATAGTCTTTTTCTATGATTGCTGTTTCGATTCCATATGCTTCACTTGCCGCATTAACCACATCTTCCAGTAACTGCTTGTCATTATGCAAATACATTTTCCAATCTCATTTCATAAACATATTTATAAATCTTCATAGGGTACTTTTGAATATACTTATCAACTTCTTTTCTTGCGATTTTTTCAGCCGTAATGTATCTTACAATCTGCTCCCTTACATCATCTGCCGATTCGTCACTATATTCCTCTATATCCTTTAGTAATTCTAGTAATTGTAAAACTTTTTGATTATCCTCTGTTACTTCTATCCTTGGCTTACGGACCGTAAAAACACGATTGCCTAAAGTGATATCTCTTACAATCGGTGCTGATTCATTACTTACAATTTCAACTTTCACCGGGACTTGCATACTAATGCCGATTTGGTTTGCAAATGTAAACCCTGAATAATACCCCATTGTCCTTCCACGACGTGAGATATATTTGTACCTCGCCACAGTATCTGCAGACAAACGAAATCCTGATTTTAATCTGCTTTCCCTTGGCAAATAATAAATCCCTTTTTCATATCTAATCAATATCTTTTCATCTACTAGATGCTTTAATTGCTGTTTTAAATTATCCTGCGATATATCTGGAATTACAATATCTGAAATAAAAATTGGCTCTCCCTTTTTATAGTGTTCTACTATATATTCCAAAACTTTCTTCATATGTCTGCACTCCTTTCACTATATTTAATAACTATAATTACTTTAAGTGAATTATATCTTTTTTTCTTCCCACTGTCAATTCCTCAGACACACAAAACTCTTTAATATGAAAAGTATATCATAATCAACGTACCTTTATGCTTATTACTTCCAGCACTTTTTAATTTTTTCTTTTTATAAGGAAACTTTTACTTCCTAGTTAGCGGTATTTATATAAGAGTTTTTATTCTAAAGTTTCTACAATCCGGGAATTTGGGGAGACCGCATCGGGGCACTACCTGCCCCGATGCTTCTCTTTTTTCTTTTTCTGTTTTAGTTCAAACATACGCTTTTCTTCAGCCAGTTTCTGCTCTCGACTTCTCACTTTACGTTCCTGTTTGCACTGTTCCTGCTGTAATTTCAAAGCCTGCTGTGCCTTTGTGCCAATCCCAGTGTCTTGTAATTGTTTTTTTACAGCACGTTGCATTCTCTTTGGATTTGCTTTCATTTCCTTTACAGCAGACTCCACAGCTAGACTGAATTTCAAGTTGCAATAGTGTTTTAGGATGAACTCGTAAACTTCATAATCCTTTGGCTCCGAGCCAAATGTTACTTTCGCTACAGAAAGTTTTTGTTCTTCAACTCTCTCAAAAACGCCTACCCAAAAAGGCTCATCAAAATACACCGTCAGCTTGCCACTTACTCTGTCCATAACAATCCCTCCTTAATTGATTGAAACAAGCAAAGACTGGACAACCCGGAGGGGCAGGTTACTTACCCTGACAAGCAGGACGGCCGGGCTACCTACCGGCTCTGGTATATATCTCTACATACGTTGCGTTTTTATCTTTACCATTTATATAATCAAGCCTTAACGACCAGATTAACAAGATTTATGTTTTCTATAAACTGCTATTTTAATCAGACCTCTGTCAATATGACTTTTTACTGCCAAATCAATTGTTTCCACATTAGTAAGCTTAGACTTGTATTTCCAAAATATAAGGAATCTGATCCCTTTTTTACGCAAAATTAAGCTACCAAACAAAAATCTTACTAAACAAAAAAGAAGGAGATTCCTTATGGCTAATTTTACATCAAATACATACAAATTGAAACGAGAAATTTTAACTTTTACAAATAAAATTTCCAAGCACATCCCCAAACCGGAGCGCAAATTTACTGCCGATATCACTTATGGCATAATGGCTTCTGGAAGCTGTCTTCTTACTGACAATAGATTGCATCATATTGTTTTTGTGCTTCTAAATTGTTTGACAAATAACGGAATTAATTATATAATTAACTTACTTTATAAAGTAAGTTAATTAACGGTAATGAAGGAGGATTCATGAACGCAGTAGGGAAGCCACATGATTTACGTGTGTTAAATCAGGAACTTGTTGAAAGCATCATAAGAAAAAATGGAACAATTACCAAACCAGAGATTAGCAGGATTACAGGATTAAGCCTGGTTACGGTTGGAAAAGTAGTTGAAACGCTTGAGAAAGAAAAAAGAATCGTTTCTTTGGGACAGGGAGCATCAACAGGTGGAAGAACAGCAGAAAAGTACTCCATTAATAAATTCCAGTACTGTTTTTTTTCAATGTTTTATAACAATAACAGTTTCAGTTGTAGTATTTCGAATGCTTTAGGAGACAAAATTTTTGAATGCTCCGTGAAGGTAGATTCGAAGTTTAATGAGGATGAGATGATCCTCTGTATTGAAATGCTGCTTGTGAAAGCAGAGGATATTCCGTTAGCAGGAATTGGCATTGGCGTGCCTGGAGTAGTAGATGACGGATTAATATCAAATATTCCAGAATTACCAGCACTGGAAGGCGTAAATCTTACAACAATCCTGGAAACACGATTTGAATGTCTTGTTAGTGTGGAAAATGATATTAATCTTGCTGCATGGGGTATATACAGAGAGATGTATCGAAATCAAACGGACCATATTGCTTTTTTGTATCTGGATAATGCCATAGGCTGTGGATTGGTAATTAACAGAAAAATTTTTAAGGGCGCATCAAATTATGCAGGTGAAATTGGAAATCTGTATTGCAGAAAGATATATGAAAACTGTGATTCTTATGAATTGGAAAAGGAATATATAAAAGTCTGTAAGGAATTATCTGCCTGCAAGGGAGAGCCCGAACGAACAGCACTGAAAAGTAAAGTAATATCATGTGCAGCAGCCATATCACGAAATATTACATGTATGGTTGATCCCGGAATTATTATTATAAAATGCAATTTGCTGGAAGAAAGTGATTTAAACAGTATTGCAGATCAACTGGAGGTTGATGAGAATCATAGACCTCAATTTGTTCTACTTAAGGATATTCAGGATTTCTGTATGCGTGGTGTCCTGGAGCTGTGTATGCATAATGCAGTGCCAATGATCGGAATTATAGAAAGCGAGGAAATATAAATTGAAGTATTATGTAGTTGTGGATGGAGGAGGAACAAAAACAGATTTTATGATCTCTACCCCGGAGAAAAAGGAATTATTTGGAGTTCGGACAGGATCCACAAGTATTAAATCCGTGGGGTTTGAAATTGCACAGAATAATATGCACGCTGGCTTTGAAAAAATAAAATCACGATTAGATTTCCATAAAGAGGATGTGTTATTCTGCATATTCGGTATTTCCGGTTGTGACAGTAAAGAAGATGAACTGCAGATCAAAAATATAATAGAGAATATCGATTGGAATGTAAAAAAGGAATATTATTTATGCAATGATGCGGTTCTGGCTTTTTATGCAAAAGTCGAAAGACCAGGAATGATTCTGATTAGCGGAACCGGATCCATTGTAATAGGTATTGACGAGAAGGGGATGATTACACGAACAGGTGGCTGGGGATATGGAATCAGTGATCAGGGAAGTGGACAATGGCTGGGGATGGAAGCCATTAGACATACACTATTGTATTGCGATGGCTGTATCCCATACGAAGACTGGTTCGATAAAGTAAGAAAGACCGTTGGGGCAGAGAACTTTGAGGATGTGCCAGGTATCGTTACCTCCTATGACAGCTATGATCAAATTGCGGCATTGGCAAAAATCCTGTTGGATGAAGCAGAAGGAAAGCTTAGAAACAGAATTTTGGATGAGGGTGCGAAAGCACTGGCACTGTTATTAAATTCTAATTATAAAAAAATGCATATTCAGAATAAAGAGAAGCTGAAGATAGGCTTTGCAGGAGGATGTTTAAGAAATAATGAATATGCGAACGCAGTAAAAAACTATCTTATAGAACAAATAAAGGAAGCAGTCATGCAGGATGGAGATGAGATTCCGATTTGTACGCCGGTAGAAGGAGGAAGAAAATTGATTGAAATCATGTATGGACCGGAAAGCAGGTAAAGGATGGAAAAACTTACAAAAAAAGAGAAACCAGTTTATACAGCCAGTTTATTAGGTCAGAATATGATATATAGTTTTGTTTCTATGTATGTAATGTTCTTTTTTACAGATTTATTGCACATCCCAACACAGACAGTAACGATACTTCTGGTGGTTGCCAGCTTGTGGGATGCGGTAAATGACCCAATCATGGGAATTATTGCAGACAAAACAAAGACGAGAATCGGGAAATTCCGTCCCTATCTGCTGATTGGTCCATGCATAATTGCGATTACAACGATCTTATGTTTCAGTAAATTTGGAGGAAGTGCAGGCGGAACCATTATCATTGCTGCAATCTGCTATATTTTATGGGGGATGTCTTATACCATGTGTGATATCCCGATCTGGGCTATTTCATCGGTTGTAACACGGGATTCAGATGAAAAAAACAATATGGTCACTCTTGGTAAGATTGGTGGTACCATTGGAACGGTTATAATTTCTGTTGGAAGCGTTTCTCTTTTAAATCTGTTTGGAGGAGAAAGAAACATCGGAGCATATGGTGCTTCTGCAGCAATCGTAGCAGTAATTGGAGCTGTTCTCATGATTTTAAGTGGCCTGTGTTTAAGAGAAAGAATTGCATTGCCAAAAGAAAAGATAGCATTTAAACGAAATATACATACAATTTTGGACAATAAACCATTAAAGGCTCTGTTAATAACACTCTTGGCCATTAATATGGTAAATAATATTCGCCAAGTGGTACAGGTGTACTTTGCTGTGTATGTCTGGGGCAGCTCCATCTATGTTACATACCAGGGCCTGAGCCTTGTGATTGGTATGATTTTCGGCATGGCCATTTCTCCAGGGCTGATCAGGAAATTTGAAAAAAAGAAAATATTTATCACTGCATGCGTTGCAGGTGCGATTGCAAGCGTAATACCATTTGTAGTTAATGCCGGTCCCGGGGTAGGATTAGTATTTTTAGGTATAAGCTTCGCTTTTACAGGAATTACAACAATTGTCAGTACATCCATGCTTATGGATGCAATTGATTATTCTGAATACAAATTGGGCTTTAGAGGTGAGGGGCTGGTTTTTTCCATGAATACATTTTTAAATAAGCTTGGATCTACATTTTCCAAGGCAATCCTTGGGGTTTCAATGACAATCATGGGATATGTAGACAATATGACTGCTACGGAGCCTGTTAAAATAGGATTCAGTTTGATGATATATGTGGTGCCAATGATCTGTTTTATTTTAGCAATTATACCAATTTTGTTTTATACGCTTAATAATGAAGAGTTGGTAAAAATACGTTCAAAAATAAATAATCAATAGAGAGAAGGGGTTTAATAATGTCAGAAATTATGGATTTAATGAAGATTCCAGAGATTGTGAATGCGGGAAAGGTTATCTGTATTCAGCCGCATCCGGATGATAATGAAATAGGCATGGGTGGAACAATAGCCTTGCTGGCTGAAAAAGGCTGTGATATCTATTACTTAACGGTAACAGATGGAAGCCTTGGAACAGAAGATACGCAGATGAAAAAAGAGAACCTTCGTCAAATGAGACACAAAGAAGCCATAGAAGCGGGAACTGTTTTAGGAGCAAAGCATTTTGAATTTATGGATAAGGAGGATGGATCCTTATCTGATATACCGGTATTGGCCAAAGAAATAGCACAGGTGATCCGAACAATACAGCCGGATATGATTTTTTGTCCGGATCCATGGTCTGAATACGAAGCCCATTATGACCATATCGTAACCGGCAGAGCAGCAGCGCAGGCGGCGATCAGCAGTAATTTGGCAAAATATCCGGAAGGAACGGACCCCTGGCAGGTAGAAGCAATTGGATTCTATTTTACAAACAAGCCCAATCAGATCGTGGATGTATCCAATACATTTGATCAGAAATTTATGGCAATGAAAGCACATAAAACACAGATGCCAGATGAATTACTGGAATTATACCGTCAGTACTTTAAAATGCAGAGCCTGCGTTTGGCGGAGGAGAAAAGCTTTGATCTGGGCGAGGGCTTACGAGTTATGCGTCCCCTGCACTTGCATTGTTTTGTAGAAGCATTAATGATCTGATGCAGTCCAGGGCACTGTCACACTATACTGCTCCCGGATGGAGACTGCTGCCATCCGGGAGAACCATTCTCCTGCTTTCATAGGACACCGCTATTCCCATAGTGATCCAATCCTGCCAGAGCATGGCATCGCCCTCATTGTTTCTCTTATTATATCCAAAAACTTGCTACTTTTCAATAGTTCTTGGATTCAATTCCAAAAACTTACTTATTCTTAACAGTTATTGGATAGTTTTATTATGTTCCAAAATCATGGTATTTATTCAGCATCCTATCTCTTTACACATGTGTACCTGGTACTCTCCCCTCACAAATTCAATTAAATAGGCGTTTGCGAAACGCCACAAGCCTTTTTTACAGGCTTTTTTACTGTTCAAAATAGAATAACTCCTCACAGGTATGTTATAATTGAATTGTCGAAAAACAATTAAACAAAACCCTGAAAGGAGTTATCTATGGCTATTGTACCAAATCGCTGGTGCGATGGCTAGCGTAGTCTTTGATACAATGTCTTGCCACCTCTTATCTTTCTAAATAAAAAGGTAGCATTTTTTGTTTATATGTTTTATTGTTAAATTCAAAGCTGCTTTTTCGTTTACTTCTTCATTGATTCTAACCTTAATAATTTAAAGGTTCTAGTACAGGTCTGTGCAGTAAATGCACAGACCTGTTGAACAGTTACTTTATTGTAATAAATGAAGGGAAATGTCAAAATGACAGGAGAACTTCCCTGTCATCTAATATAATGCAGATTTAAATTTATTGACACAAACTAAGAAAACAGTTAATTTTTTCTTTTAATCTTCCATTTATAATCTGCTTTTCTAGTATTTCCAGTTCTCAATAAACGTCTCAATCTCCCAATTGACCTGCTCAGCATTATCTCCATTTGAAAAGTGAGCTGCATTCTTAATAATGTGTAGAGGTGAAGAAGTTTTTGCAGCCCACATTTTGCAATACTTTTTCACCTTTCCTGTACAATCACAAGCACCTAATAAGACAACTGCTGATAAACTACTGATTTTATATAAAAAAGATATCTGTAAATGTGAAGCTTGCGGTGGAAATCTTTTATCGTTCAGACTGCGAGGCAACTATACACGAATAATCGCACGCGCCTTCATAATGGGAGGTTTATTCGTCATGCAGAAAAAGGGCTCAATAGCAGTAATTAATTGATTTAAAGATATACAAGACTTGATATATTTGGTAAAATCAAAAGAAAGAGAACGATTGAAAATCCATAGCGTATTGGCTAATAGGACGCAACTTAGTTCAATTGGTGAAAACCGGTGTGCAGTCCAGAAGAAAGGGCAGATACTCTAAAAGTGTAGTCTGCTTTTCCCTCTGTCCTGACGCCGATTGTTCACGAAATAATTTGTGGAGGTACACTATTAATGAAATTAGCAGATTTATTAACTGGTCCGGATTGGATTATTTATGTTGTGTTTTTAATATTTACCGTACTTTCTGCCATTCTGATTTCCGGACATGGCGGTTGCCTTATTGCAGGATATAATACATCTTCCAAGGAAGAAAAGAGAAAATATAATGAGAAAAAGCTTTGTAGAACAGTGGGCATTGGAATGGCTGTTATAGCAATTCTTATATTAATTATGGGACTACTTAAAGATATTTTACCGTCATTTTTTGTATATATTGCATTGGGTATAATCCTGATTGATGCTATAGTAATGATTGTTTTAGAAAATACAATATGTAGGGAATGACAAACCACAGTTTGTAATTCCAGTAAACAGGAGGGTATAGCATGGCTTTAACCATACAAGAAAAGCTGATACAAAACTTGAAGGCATGATAAAACCATGTATCTGTTGGAAGCTGCCCATGTGCGTGAGGGCGATTATTTCACCAGCCGGGTAAAATTTACAATCGCTGCAATACGCTCATCGCTGGTTCCAATGCCTTCAATGGCATTGGAACTCTTTATTGATTGAACTTTTGCATTTACCAGACATTACATCACGGCAAACACACTTCGGATAGCCTACTTCATAAACATGCCCCGGCTCGATGATTCTGGCAAAAAATGTATCTGTGTTGCCGTATTTCCGATGTTGTTCATCCAAGTTACATCCACATTCTTCAAATTGTGCACGTTGAATAGGCAAAACGGTATTCTTGACACAGTTAATAGCTTTTCCCTATAATCCATATCCAACCTACCGGCTCTGGTGTTTATCTCTACACCCGTTGCGTTTTTCCCATTCTTCACGAGTTATGGTATAGGCGTAGGAAATCGTATTTTTTTCATCTGGATACTCTTTTAACTTTGTCATGCCATTGGATATTGCGGTTGAATAGGAACCAATATTTGTATACTTCATATAGGAATATAAACAATTAAATTGTGTGTTTTCAAATGCCCAATCTCTTACAGCTCTTGCCGCTTCACTGCCAAATCCTTTTTTCCAGTATTTCTTATTGATATGATATCCAATTTCCGGAAGAGATTCTCCGTCTATGATTTGCATTGTTATCCCACAGTCACCTATGAATTCATCTGTTTCTTTTAAAACAACAGCCCATAATCCAAATCCATATTTCTCATAGTTTTCAAGATTCCATTCAATCCATCGTTTTGTTCTTTCCTGGTCAAATGGTTTTGGATAATGCTGCATGGTTTCAGGGTCCGAGAGGATTTTAAACAGAGCATCAAAGTCCTCAAGTCTGAATTCCCTCAATAGGAGTCTTTCTGTTTCAATCATATTTCTTCCTCCTTAAATTTCAGGGTAGTGTCAAATATACTACCTTCTTTTTTATATAAAACCTTATAGTTACTGGGTTTACATACCTTTTTGCATCAAAAAAGCAATGACCCCCTATTTCGTGTATAATGTAGTCACCACAACCAAATT
>JAQUUB010000204.1 GCA_028694115.1 Lachnospiraceae bacterium | reverse complement strand
CATTCACACCCAAAAAGGCGAACAGCTCTCCCTCCTTGACACGAAAGCTCAGATCCTGGACAGCCTTAACTTCTCCAAAACTTTTGTATAGGTTTTCAATTTCAATGATATTTTTCATCTGAAACGCTCCTGTTCTTATGATTGGATTTTTTTGTTATCGAAAGGTTCCTCTGTTACAACCACCAACTTCTTTGCATTTCCAATCATAACGGATAATTTCGTTCCAATTGGAAATTGCGCTGCTATGGTTTCCATTAGTTTTTCTTCCAGATTGTATTCCTGGTACTCCGGGGATACTGCAAGGAGCTCAATCCCTTTCTCTTTTCTGGAAAAAAGCTGCTAACATCCATGTCCTCCTGTTTATGTTTATTTTTGCTCCTATTTCCGTTTCAGATGAAAGCTCTCCGTCTGAAAATCTTCATTATCTCCTCACATTCTGCAATACACACAAATTATCTTATATACTGTTCTAAATCTCGTGTGACATGTTCTCTCACGCATTCCATGAGCGCAACACAACGTTTCTTTTGCATCCCAGATTGCGTCCCAACACGAAGAATCTCCTTTTCTGTTGGATTGCTTCCGTTTCCTGCTATAGAGGTTGTATGTTCTCCAAAATATGTGGTGCTGTATGTCAAGTCATATGCCGGGCTTAGCTTCCAGCTCTTTTTTCCTTCATCATAGAGAAATGTAAAATTCTTTGCATGATCATCTCTGTTATGCGCAAAAACATTAAAACACATACGCAAAAACATATTCTCAACATCTACTTTATTATCATTCGTTAGTATTTTCGTCAACTTCATTAAATCAATATAGTCTAGGCAAGGTTGTTCAAAATCTGCTTCTAACAGAGCAGCAGCGGTACACATATGAACTTTTTCCAGTTCTTTATCCTCTGTATCTGATTCCACTCGGTCAAATCGTTTTGTACCAAAATACCCCGAACATTGTTTTGAATCGAACAACCTGGTTGCTGGCATATGAATTCCACATTTCTTCGCACAGACTGAATAATCATATTCCATCTGTCCAATATCTGCACGGTCCACATGCGCAGGAAACTTAATGATCCATTCTTCTGTGCCAACCCTTGTCATGATTTTGGGTCTTGCACCGCCACTGGTTCCTCCAAGCTGATATAGTTCATCTAAATTATCATTATATTCAGTTGTAAGGATTTGTTTACACTGTGCTGCTAATAGATCTAAATCGATTGCATTGTTGTCATTTGCGATGTTTATCTCCGGCTGATACGTCAAAGCTCCCATTCCGGACGCTCCTACAATCGAAAGACGCTCTAGTTGATTTAAATCTTGTGATGCTTTCTCATTTCTACGAAGAATTCTATTTAATAGAATCCGTCCCCATGCATCTGGTAAACTATCAGCAAATACACCAAATAATCCGCCAAAATATGGTTTATCTGGAATAAACACCTGTTTTTTTAGCGGAAGCGAAAATGGACTTATTGCAAACCCTTCAGCAATCCATTCATCAGAATATTCAAATGCACATCTTTTATCTGCTGTCAATGCCAACCTTCCAACTAACCGATTATGGTATAATACCTGGATCATATTATTTGTTTTCACGTATTACCTCCTCTAAACTTCCATAAGAGACCTCGCTAAACAGTCGCTTGATTTCATTTACACAATCTAAAGCAGTAGCAATCTTAGTCAGTGCAAGTAACGAAATATTTCCTGTTGTCTCAAACCTCTTGATGGAACCATAGCTAACTCCACTGCTTTGACTTAACTCCTGTTGTGTGATTTTGCGTCTTTTTCGAATTCTCTTCACTCTTACTGCAAGATCTTTATTTATTTCTTCTGCTGTTTGCCATTCGATTCTATCCAAAGGTGTACCTCCCATGTCTTTTAGCTTCTAAATATAGATAGTATATTATCTATTATACACCTTTTTGTCTGTTTTAGCTAATATTTTATACATTTTCTCATATAATTATGCTTTTCAGAAATAACTGCTCAGAAATTTCAGAAAATCCATTGACAATTTTATGCCTCATGCTAAGTTATGGTTAATGAAAAGCGATAGAAATACAAAGTCAGTCTCTGCCTATGGAATTATCATAGGACTGCTCCCAGAATTGCAGTTCAAAAACAAGAAAAGTTATGTCTGAGCCTAACAGCCCAGGCATTTTTCTTACCCAAAGGATGATACTATGAAAGACACACGCTTATTTGAAATATTTTCTGAAACCAAGCAAATACTCTGTAAATATGATTACTATATCCACACCCCCCAAAAAAATACTTCACTTAACCAATTCTGAATTGAAGCTTCCCCATCTAATGGGGCTGCAGTATATTGGTCGGAAGGATTTATATACTGGTGACAATAGTGCTTATTCTATCAAAAAAGGTAAACTCACAATGAGTTCCATGGAAAAGTTTGTCCGAAAATTTCCTGTTTCTTTCGCTCCTTTTGCAAATTCCTCTGCCCTTTTATTTGAATTGCTGTTACTTCTTAAACTTGTAGAAATTATCAATACTTTTTGCTCATTTTTTATTCTCCTCTACTTTGCTAATGAAAATGTTGCCGTAATATCACCGTTTCCCAAAAGACTTTCCAAGTCACTGGCTGACACATTGTCTATTTTTCCAAGTCTGGTGTAGGCCCAGGAGTGGTTTCCATAGAACATAATCTTCTCTCGGATATAACGAATCTGAGACATAATGTTTCCTTTTTCATGGAAATAGTCTTCTACGTTTTGGTAAAACATAGCATTTTTCACGAATTAGATGTTCAAAGACTTCTTTATCTTGGTCAATAACTAATATTTCTTTTTTCATCGCTCTCCCTCCTAGTCAAAGGGCGGCATTTTATTGGCTCTCTTTTGTAATCTGTATTTACTGAACCCTTTTTTCCAGCATAAGATTGGGTACAAATTCGGCTATTTAATAAAATATATAATCCTACTTTTTTAAGGATACCCTAACATGATTCGTCGGATATTATCCTTACGGTACATCCTTTCGCTCTCAGGCACTGGAAGAAGATCTGTTCTAGCTCCATTTTTTCACACTTTCTTGTAAAATTTATCGTCAGCTGATTTTCATAAGAAACAACTCCGCAGTTATAAGGGGCATCGCTTCTTGGAGTCAGCAAAAAATCAAATTTCTGTATGTTGCCTTGCATCATTTCCGGGCAACTGATTTCTCCCAAATTGGATATGCTTAAACAAGAATTGCGTTTGCCGTAAAAGTGATAGATGATACGGAGCACAAAATTCTTAACCGGAAGTGGCAGTATTTGAAACCCCATAAGACTCTGTGTGCGAACATTGGTAGCCATCATTGCGGATAGATTCGTAGTCGAGATCTGCTCTAGCATTTGTTTTGCCACCTGTTCCACTATCGTGCGAAAACTCATTGGAGGGCAAGTCTGTGTAAGACAAGGCAGCGCATAAAGGGAAAAGTTGCGCACGGTTTTACTTGCAAAACGCTTTCTTAAATTGATGGGGATCATAATCTGGATTGGCCTTTTGGTGTGACCGTCCCGCACATGGTTTCCTTGCAGTTTCATAATCGCTTCAAACATGACCGCTGTGAGAAATACCGTTGCACTGACATCAAAGCTGTGTGCGGTGTCCAGCAGCTCCTGTTCGTGGCAGACGCCGGTCGTAACATGAACAATTCCGTTTGAAGTCCCCGCTTGGGGTAAACGATACACCCTGCGGTGATTAGCAGCGCAGCTTTTTTTCCCTGCATAGGTTAAAAAATCATTCTTCCATTCTGCCGGGTCTATTTCACGCTTTGGAATCGGTTCCGTAAAGTAGCCATTTCCGGTTTGCAAAAGCCGGAAATATTCCACCAATAGGGCGTTTAGAAATACACGACCACCATATCCGTCCGTCAAGGAGTGAAAGCATTCTATGGATATTTGCCTGTCGCAGTACAAAACACGAATGGCACAGTAAGCAATTTCAGCACTGGTCATGGAACCGAGAATTTCAGCCTGCTGCTGTACCGTTGGTGGAACTTCTGACGATACAATTTCGTATTGAAATAATCTTCTCCTGATTCCTGCCACTATTGTAGGAAACTGTGGCGTTACATTGTCCACCGCTTTTTGCAGGATTTCTGAATGAACAGATTCTGTCAGTGTGGCTGTCAAACGAAACGTGTTGGTATACCTTTTTCGCATAACAGCTAAATGGATGATTGCTGAATTATCCAAGGCATAGTGTGTTTGAGGGATTGTGGATATTTTTTTCATAATAGCCTCACGCCAAAACTGGATGTGACTGCCCAGCCAGCTCATTCAAATATCCCTTAAATTTGCAAAACAATTCAGGAAGACACATATAATCACTTGGCTTCATCAGGGACGTATCTTTAGGCAAAGCAACCGCTTTACTCCGATGCAGAATTTCCCCAACGAATTGAGAGCAGAAAAAATAATGATTTCTACGGTAAGGGATGCCCAATTGACATAGCATCAATCCCAAAATATTAAAATGATAGCGGTCTGCGCAAGTCATGATGCGATTGACCTCCGCTTTCGCATTTTCATAAACTTCGTCGCTTACCTGCAGCTCATAAATGGCGCAGGGAATATGCGAATGTCTTTTGAAATATCCGCTATGTAAATGTTCTTTACAGGGACCCGCCGGGAAAAGCGTGTACCCATTTTTGCGAGATGAACTGTAAAGGGTATCCATGTCCGCCTCAAACGCAAGAGAGGCATGGGTATAGATGTCAGCCGTAACCAGATGAACCAGTTTCGACAGTATTGTTTCAGATTTTGTTAATACGATGTAAAGTTTTTTCATGATAAGAGTTCATCACTAAGTGCAATAATTTGAGAAGCAAGTTTTTTGCGGTCAGCATTAACGAGATGGGAATAAACCGGGTAGGCCGCTCCAATGCCGATAAATCCGGCAATGCCAAGAATAATGCCAAGGATATAAAAACCTGTCCACAGTAATGTACAGCACATTCCAATCCCTAAAAGTAATGAACTGACTGTTCCAAGGATGATAGATGTTATGCAGCCTCGCCAAGTTGATTTTTTATCCATCTGGCGAAGTTGCTCCATTTTATCAGTATCATTGGCCATGTATTTCCTTCGAATACTTTCCACTTCCTCGTGCCTCTTTGCCGAGTAAGTGTATGTGTTGCTTTGATTTTTCTCCATAAAAATCTCCATTCCGCGCGCCTTCGGGCGCGGCACAAATAGTAATGAAAGATTTTCAAAACCTCTTCTTCATGTAATAATAGCTTCAAGAAGCTACACTACAAAGCACGGGAGGAGGAGTT
>JAQUUB010000061.1 GCA_028694115.1 Lachnospiraceae bacterium | reverse complement strand
CATTGTTTTGGTGTGCTGTCAAGGGTGGCGTAAGCTGCCAAAATCTTTCGTATCTACAGTTTTCAAGGTTCTATTGTAGCCTATTTTTTAAATTTGATTTTTCATAACTTATTTGACACTATCTCTTGATAAGATAACAATACTCTATGACGCTCCGTCAAGGTCAATGGTTTTCTTCAAACTTATATTTACCTTTTCCATCCACTCACTGGAATCTATCAATGTTCGCTTTTGTTTCACTTACATGCATTGATCTGTTATGCAGTTCGTGATTTTCATCAAGAAGAAGATTTCTCAAGAACAATTCCAAAAATTCCGTCGTTTCATGAATCCCTTTTTGTAGATTATTATAATTGGCGCGTACAAGTGAATTTCTAAAATACCATGCGTTCTCCGCAAAAATATCATTTGTTGCTTCAAATCCTAACGTCCGTAGATATTTGATAAAGTATACTGCAGTCGCTCTTGTATTTCCTTCACCAAAAATGTGAATCTGCCAGAGTCGTGAAACAAATATCGCCAAATGATGAATGATCTCATCCATCGATAATCCCTTGTAGCTATAGGACTTTTCCTGGGAGAAATCATATTCCAAAGTAGCTCGAAGTTCTGACGCACTTCCATATAGCACCGTCTCTCCGTCAAGTACCCATTCTTTTTTTGTGATGTTATAATCACGTATCTTTCCTGCATGTCCAAATATTCCTATAAACAATTTTTTATGGATAGAAATATATTCATTTGGTGTAAAACTGAATGCTTTTTCAGAAAGAATTTTTGCTATACGAACAGAAACTTTATCTGCTTCTTCTGTTCTTTCATCCGTTTTTTCTCTTGAATTATCTTGATAGTAGATATCTAATAATTTCTGAGCTTCATCTATTGATATTTTACCTTCTATGTTCTGAATAGCAGTATTCACCAAATACTGGGAAGGTTTCAATCCATCTACTGCCTGCAGACCAATTGCGGTATGCCAAGCATAGCCTTTGTCTCTCTTATTAGGTTCGGTTTGTTTTAAATATTCTTTGAAAGGATCCTGATTCATAGTTGTCCTCCATTCATATCTTTCATATTCTATTCTTCACTATTTAATGTGAACCATTTCTTCACCGCCTACCATATCGTATCATGATTCATGCTTTTTATAAAGCAATTATTCCCTCTATTCTGATTGTGAAATTCACAATAAGACAATCGATCAACTTTGCTGTTCGTAATGTTTAGCATTAAGCAATTCATTGATTATTTCTTGAACAAGAAATATAATAGATGAAAAGAATGAGGGTAAGGAGGTGTCGCATATCAAAAATTTTATTCATAAGCATAGACTTCTCGGTGTAATGGTGGCGTCACTCTTGACAGTGTTCACATTGATGTTGCTTGTCCGTCTTCCGGTCAGGTCAGAGATCCCCACGGTTTCAGAAAAAAAAGGGGTGTATGATTTGAGTAACATCAAAGATTTGAATTACTCCGCCATCCGACTCCTTCCTGGCGATACCTACTATCCGAATACATATCTGTCTCCGGAAACCGTTGAATCCGCAACTCCCGTAAGTACGGATGAATTTTGTGCACGCCGTGCCGACTATCTTACTCAGCAGTTTATCCTGCTTTTACCTGATGATGCTATGTATACCCTGAATTTTCGGCTTTCAGGACGCCATGCCATATGTATTTATGTAAACGGAAAACTAGCCGGTAAAACTGGCCGACTCGGCATGACAAAATCGGACACGGAAGTATGGGAAAACAATATTACAGTAAACGCCTCTGCCAAGGATGGAAAAATGGATATCCTCCTCCAAAGTGCACAGTTCTATCACGCTAAGAGAGGGGCATCCCTTGCGGAGCTAAACATCGGTAGGCAGGGCATATTCACCGACCCATTTGCCAAGGGAAGAGTCAAGGGACTGTTGGTAATGGGCGGGGTAATGAGTGCAGCCGTATCCCTTTTAGGTATTTATCTTCTGCTGGCACGCACAAAAGCAACCTTGTATTTTGCGCTGGCCTGTATTGCCATGACTCTGCGAGAAGCCATCCAGAGTCAGGCATGGATCTACTTTCCCCTTCCAGGAAATGTTTCTTTTATGCTAGAATATTTAAGCCTTGTTTTACTGACTATTTTCCTCACCTTGTATCTCTCACAATATGCAGATAATAAGCTATTAAAAAGCATCCAATTGATAGTTCTTGCCGGTTCCAGCGTTTATGGACTGTGCATCCTATTTGGAGATTCTCTTTTTTATACATCAGTGCTTATTTATTATCAGATTCTGATACTTTTATGCATTATCCCCGGAGTTGGCGGTTTATTTTTCAAAATACACTGTCCAAACAAAGAACAAGTAGTTTCACTCTATGGGATTGATGTCTTCTTCCTCTCTGCCGTGGCAGACATTATCATGTATCTGGATATCTTTGGAGAAACAGAAATCAACAAGCCGGTCAGTGAAGTATCCATGTTGATTTTTGCACTGATACAGGTTATCTCCCTGTATCTGATGAATCATCGGGTACTTTTGGAGACGAATGAGGCAAAACAAAAGTTGCTTACAGAAAAAACAACACTAGAGGAACTAAATCAACTGAAAACCGAGTTTTTGGGTAATGCTTCTCACGAATTAAAAACTCCCCTGACGGTCATATCCGGCTATGCACAAACGGTGAAGCTGCTTTCTGAAAAGTCGGGGTCTCCTATCAGTTCAGAGGTTTCTCGTCGCATGACTTTGATTTCTTCGGAAGCAGAGCGGCTTTCACTAATGGTCAGCCAGGTGTTGGACGTAACCCAGATGAACGAGGGCCGCATGGTTATGCAACCAAAATGTTGCTATGTTGAGGAGACTATCCATTCTGCTGTGAGCACCTATTATCCCATTCTTAACAAAAACCGTAATCGACTGAACATCTGTATTGAAAATGGCCTGCCACCTGTTTATGCCGATTCTGCACGTCTTTCTCAAGTCATTGTAAACTTGATTTCTAACGCAGTGCGTTTTACAGAGGACGGCGTGATTACCGTATCCGCAAAACGGAAGGAGAATGGGTTACTTATCTGCATAGCGGATACAGGATGCGGTATCGAGTTAGAACGATTACCACAAATTTTTGAACGATATTTCAAAAAAAGAAAATCCAGTGACAATCAGGACACCGGCACCGGATTAGGGCTGTATATCTGTAAATATATTGTAGAGCAGCACGGCGGAATCATATGGATTGAATCCAAAGTAGGACACGGAACCTCTGTATTCTTTACTCTACCCAGTAAAGGCTAATAACGCACCTTACAGAACATATATGTGTGTTTTTCCGGACTCGTCAGCTCGAACCAGCTTTCTTCGTCGAAATTCATTTTTCTACGCAAATTAGATACATGAGTCTTGATTGTATCAGAAGCACCGAGAGAAGGTTCACCCCACGCACGGCGATAGATTTCATCAAAGGTAAGCCGCTGACCAGTATAAAGTACAAAACAACCCAACAGCTGCAATTCCTTCAAAGTTAAGGCAATATGGATTCCGTCCAACACGGCTTCTCCCGCAAGAAAATCCACCTTCAACGGCGGAAGCTCAAGGACTCCTGCAGATGTATTTCCACGCCTGCGCAGCTGGGCTGTTACCCGCGCACTTAAAACCTTCAGATCATAAGGCTTTGTAACATAGTCATCCCCGCCCTTTAACAAACCCCTTACAACACTCTCATTTTCATCCATGCAAGTCAGGAAGATGATGGGAGCATTTGTTTTTTGCCGAAGTTCGGTACAAAAATCAAAGCCGTTGCCATCCGGCATCATAACATCCAGAAGGATCAGGTCAGGAGAATGTTCCTCCAGTTGAAAGCGTGCCTGTGCAAGTGTGGAGGCACAAATCACCTGATAACCCATACCTTCAAAAAATCCACGGTTAATTTCAAGTACATCTGCTTCATCTTCAATCAGTAAAAGTCTGGATTGCTTCATGATTTTGTTCCCCCCTTTATCTATTATTTTACCATGTATGATAAGAAAATTGGCAAGTTTCTTTTAGAACTTATAAAGATTTCTTTACCATGCACACAAAAACAATTTTCTGCTATATACTATCTAATAATCCCCACTACTCAGAGAGGAATAATTATGAAAAATTTGAAAAAAGCCGGTGCCACACTATTGTGCATGTGCCTTTGCATCGCAACTTGTACGTCATGTGGCACAAAAAATAAAATCCCTGCAGATGCAGATGCTTTATCCACTTTAGAAGATCCTGCTCCAAGTACGACAGAATCGGTTTCTACCGTACTTGATAAGTATTATGCCAACGATAAATTTATGATAGAAATGTTGGTAAACGAGGATGTCATTATTAAAGAAAACGATGGAAATATAACATTTACCACGGCGGAAGATCATGCCGGTATCGTTATTTCTATGATTCCTGGCGTTCAAAATCTCACTGCTGCCGGAGAACTCTGCAATTCTACAGTTTTAAATGCATTTCCTGGAGCACAGACTGGCGAAATGGAAGACGCTTATCTGTTCGGTGCCAGAGCCAAATTCTTGGAATACTCTGTGTCTCAAGAAGACTGTTCCTTTATGGGCATTGAAGCCACGGCAATTATTAACCAATCTTGCTATTTTATGAATACCGTGTTTTATGAAGGTATATCTAAAGACGAAGGCAAGCTTATCGTGGATATGTTCAAAACAATGAATGTCCTTCAACCGACAAATGTTGATTCTGGTGCCCAAAAAGCAGAATATACATCAATTTATGCCGAACAACTAAAAACCCAGCAGATAAAACCGTCAAAGCAAACAAAAGTACAATCGGCAGAGCAGTTGGAATATCTCCCGTATTATTACTATAGCTGGTATGGTGATCCTGGAGATTCTTTTGATGCTTGGTATTATGAGCCCGATTGGGATTATTACAAGGATTCCAGTGATTATTGGAGTTGGGGTTGGGACAATAGCGAAAATTGGTCATTTTATGACGAATACGACGATTTCTATGCCTGGGACACATACCAAGAGTATCAGGATTATTATGGTGATGACTACGCAGAGTATTACGACTGGTCATATGAATCTAATGATTATGAATTTAGTGATTCTGGTGATTATTACGATGATGGATACGACACATACAGTGATCCGGGAGATGGAGACGACGAATGGAGTGATCCGGGAGATTATTACGATGATGGGTACGACACGTACAGTGATCCGGGAGATGGAGACGACGAATGGAGTGATTCCGGTGATTACTATGACGAAGGGGACTATGAGGAATACTAAAACAATAGCCAGGCAATCAAATTTCTCTGTTTGATTGCCTGTTTTCTTTTGTTATACTCTATTACAAAACTTTTCGCCCATTCGCAGTCAGTTTAAACGTTGTTCCAAGAATCTCTGCTGACTTTCTGCACAATATCATCCTTCCAAGAAAAATCTCAAAATAATCATACATGGAACATATACTTTCATCGATTTGGAGGTTTAATGCAATCACCGATTGATCCTTTGCAATCTTCAATTTTGTCTCCGTAACCGCGTAATTTACGCGATCATGGATATCAAAGGAAGATTTCTCCTTCTGACGTACTCTGCTACGTCTGACATCTGTCTTATCCGCAATAATAAGAGCAGCCGAAATAATGTCCTCCGGACTTCCCGTTGACTCATCGTGATTACCAATTGCAGATACAATTGTAACACGATCTTCCAATGACATGTTCGTTTCTTTTAGTAAATCATTTGCAAGAAGTGCACCATATTCGGCATGATGTGTTCGATTGATTGCATTTCCAATATCATGCATGTATCCCGCGATTGTAACTAATTCGATTTCATGTTCTGAATATCCGAATCTTTCCAAAATCTTTCCGGCTTGATGCGCCACCTGTACACAGTGAGCTTGAGAATGATCGGTATATCCAAGCTGCCCAAGGTTCGCATTTCCTTTGTTTAAATATGTATTAATTTCTTTATTATGCGTTATCTCTTTGTATGTCAAATATGTAAATTCCTTCCCATTATAATCTTTTTACTGCGTCCATTGCAAGAACAGACCTTTCACATTCTTCTGCTGATAATGTAATCTGCCAGCAAAGACTGCTGTCCATCATGTGTTTTGCTGCATAACTGAGTCCATTTGTTCTCTCATCTAAAAACGGTTTATCAATCTGATGAGGGTCGCCAAGCAAAATAATCTTCGTTCCCTGACCTGCCCTGGTAATTATCCCCTTCACCTGATTTGGCGTCATATTTTGTGCTTCATCAATGATTAAATATGTTTGTGCAATCGAACGACCTCGAATAAAATTTAGTGCCTCGGTCTGAATAATACCTCTTTCAAACACTTCTGCGATTTTATCGCTTAATTCTTCTTCATTGTCATATCTCTTCTTTTCATCAGAATCAAGAATTTGTTCCAAGTTATCAATAATCGGACGCATAAGCGGTGCAATCTTTTCTTTTTCATTTCCTGGAAGAAATCCAATATCATCATCAAACTGTGCATTCGGTCTGCAGACAATCATACGACGATATTCTTTTGTTGGATTGTTATATACTTTCTCCATTCCAACAGCAAGAGAATAAAAAGTCTTAGCTGTTCCCGCCATACCTTTGATGATTACCAGTGGTGCTTTCTCTGTGTCTGTCATAAGTGCTTCCTGCATAAAGTATTGTCCTACATTTCTAGGTGATACTCCATATGGCTTGCTTTTTTTATATGCTAAAGGAACAATTTTATTTCCTGAAACTCTTCCTAAAAGCGTCTTTTTCGTGGACTGATCAGGTTTTAGAATTACAAATTCATTTTCATGGAATTTCGGTATGATATGATTTCCCTCATCATCACTTTGATAAGCAGCTGTAATGGAAATTCCATTTTTCTTAAAATCCTTTGCCATATCTTCTGGAAAATACGCTTCTGTTCGTCCTGTATATTGGGCATCATCATCCGATATTTGTTCTCTCTCAAAATCTTCTGCTTTGATTCCAAGAATTTGTGCTTTTAATCGCAAAACCAAATCCTTTGTCACAAGAATGACTTGTATTTCCGGTACGGTTTCACTAAGTCCTTTACATACCTTTAATATTCTGTTGTCTGGTTTATCATCTGGAAGATCAGGTGGAAGTTCTGCCTGCACAAAATTCTTTTCAATTCTTAAAACACCTCCACCAGGAAGCTCTACACCTTGTAATAAATCACCCTTTTGTCTGTATCCTTCTAATCTGCGAACTGCCGCTCTTGCATTGACGCCTTTTTCACCTTCTGACTTCTTTAAACCATCTAATTCTTCTAATACCACTAGCGGAATCACAAGATTATTGTCTTCAAAACATTCAATTGCATATGGTGCCTGGATCAGTACATTGGTATCGATTACATAGGTTTTTGTCATATATTCGAACACTCCTTTTCTGATTGATTATCTACGTTTCCAAAATTAGCGTAGCATGTTCGAAAAAATGGCGCTATCATGCATATGTATAGTCTATATGAAATTGTTGTAAAATTATTATAGCTATTTCCCGTTTTCATTGTTCTCAGCATTACTGTAAGCCATTGCATAAAACAATTCCTGCGAATCCAATTTAACTTCACTCAAATTACGATTCTCATAAATGCCTTTTGATGTAAGATGCTTGCCTTTTTCATCATCACACATCATGGTATCAAACATCCAGTCCAATCTTTTTCGTGATTTTTCATCCAGAACAGGTGCTGCTACCTCCACACGACGTACGGTGTTTCTTGTCATATAGTCTGCAGATGCAAGATACACCTTTTCTCTTTCTGGTGTTCCAAAGCGATAAATACGTGAATGTTCCAAGTATCTTCCAACAATGCTAATCACCTTAATATTCTCTGTATATCCCTTGATTTCGGGGATAAGACAACAGATTCCGCGGACAATCATCTCTATCTTCACACCTGCTTGTGATGCTTCTACAAGTTTATCAATAATTGTCTTATCTGTTAAGGAATTAATCTTAATTCCAACATAAGCATCTTCGCCGTTTTGGGCATGCTGAATTTCATCATCAATCATTGCAATCACTTTATTTTGAAGGCATTTTGGTGCAACAAGCAATTGATGTGTTTCCTCAATAGTTTCTCCACGCAGTAAACATGCGAATACCTCTGCCGCTTCTTTTCCTATTTCTGAAGTCGATGTAATTAATGATAGGTCTGTGTAAAGCTTTGAAGTCTTTTCATTATAATTTCCTGTTCCGATCTGTGTAATGTAAGCAAGACCTTCCTCAGTTTTTCTAGTAATAAGACAAAGCTTGGAATGTACCTTCAAACCATTTAATCCATATATCACTCGACATCCAGCTTCTTCAAGCTTTCTGGAATATTCTATATTACTCTCCTCATCAAATCTTGCACGCAGTTCCACAAGTACGACTACTTCTTTTCCATTTTCCGCTGCCTCCACTAATGTATCAACAATCTCACTGCGATCTGCCAGACGATATAGTGTCATCTTAATGGACACAACAGAATCATCTTTTGCTGCTTCATGAAGTAAATTTGTAAAAGATTTAATATTCTCAAATGGATACGTCAATAACACATCTTTCTTTTCAATCTGTGAGATCAGACTTTCTTTCTCATTTAGTTCTGCTGTCATTCGAGGATTTTTCTTCTGATAAAACAGCTCCTCCTGTCCCTGAACTCTCAAATAATTCTGAATAGAAAATACAAAGGACATATCAAACGGTACTCTTGACATAAAAACATGGCTTTTCTCCATGTGAATATATTTACATATTTCTTGAATTAATTTTTCGTTAATTACCCTGGAGAGTTCCATTCGAACAGGATTCATTCGTTTTCTCTTTTTCACTAGATTCTCCATTGCATCACGATAGTCCATATCTTCATCATAAATCGTTTCCGTATCGATGTCTGCATTTCTAGTGATTCGAAGAAGTGATTTCTCAATAATTTCATATTGCTGGAATAATTTAGGCAGGAAATGAAGAATCAGTTCTTCGGAAAGCATAAATGTTCCTGGTCTGGTTGGAATATCAATAAGTCTTTTAAATACATTGTTACTGCATGGAATAATAGCCGCTTTTGTTTTTCTACTTTTCGTTCCAAGTAATGCCACTGCATATATCTCATTATTCTTTAAAAAAGGAAAAGGCTGTTGTTTGCTAATAATATTCGCAGACAAGTAAGGGGCGATTTCGTGATCAAAGTAAGTCTCAAGCAGTTCCCCTTCTTCACCAGACAACTTATTAAAGTTGATGATTCGAATTCCTTTCGGTTCAAGTTCCCCCATTAACTGCTCATAAATGACTTCTTTTTTCTGATCTAAAGTTCTCGTTGCTTTAATAATTGCTGTTACCTGCTCTTTACTGGTCATATTGGTTTTATTTTCACGAACTTCTTCCAATGCATTCATCTGATCCATCAGGGTACCAACACGTACCATATAGAATTCATCCAGATTCGACTGATAGATGGATGCAAATGTCAAGCGTTCTGCTAATGGTACTCTCGGATTTCCAGCCTCATTTAGAACTCTTTCGTTAAACTTCAGCCATGATAATTCTCGATTCATCATATATGGTTCTGTTTTAAGTTTATTTTTTTTCATTTGCTTGATAATCTCCTTTTCCTGTCTCGTCCCATCTAATACTTGTTCCTTACATTGCGATAATTTGATAAAGTGAGTGCATTTTGACTTTTTATTCTACATGAATCAACATTTTTCAACTATCAATTTTTTTAGAAATTTTTGTAAAATTAATGTAAAATTACATGCTATGAAAGGGTTATACTTATGGGTCCTTTCGACTTTCGTAAGATGGTCGGTAATTAACCGTCCTTATATTTAATTTGATTATCTCTATACTATAAATAAATTTCTTGTAATAGCTCCACACCCTTATTTCGATCAAATGGCAAGACCAAAAGATTCCACTTTAGCTCCCTCTAAGCTTGATGTGTCATCATCAATGTGAATTGGAATAATTCCCTCTTCAACTTCTAAATTATATCCTAAATGTATCTATTCCTGGTACCATTTACAATTCCTCTAATAATTCTTCTGTACACATCTCGATTCTCTCATCATGATTCCCTTGGAAAGAGCAAACAAGTGATGCCGGATCCACCTTTTCACCTCTTGCAAAATAAGCTGGATCGTATTTCCATATAATATCAAATCAAGCATTACGTTTCCTGTCCTATCTTGTGCGATTTGGAATCCAGTCGCCATTTTTGTTAATCAATATTACATAAAGCAACTTCTTTTACAATCATTTGTTCAATAAATTCCATGCTTTCCTTATTTACTAGCCAGAAAAATGCACTGTTCTTACATTTCTTATAAATTGCACCATCCAGTATGTAATTATATCCTGCAGTACAGGTTGGACTACACTCTGAGATTCCGTTTAATCGTTTGCAGTCTACAGCATTTATCATTTCTTTTTTCATCTTGTTCGGAAAAGTATCCAACATGTTTTGATACATAGAAATATGTCTTGCATAAATTCTTGCTAACATTCCACTTTTTCGGAATACGTAATTCATAAGTGCTATTTTCTTTTTATCTTTCATGTAAGAATAAGACACTACATATCCCTGCTTTGCTTCCTTCACTTCTACTTTGCAATCATTTTCCATAAATATAGAATTCAGTTTAGTTACAAAATCCATATTTTCTGTTGAGACTGTCTTAAAAAAATCTTCATATGTACTTGCCATCATTTACTCCTTCTCTACTGCTTTTTCACTACCGGAATCCATACCTCATACTTCATGTGTTCCGGATCCGCGTCAATATATACTTCATCTCCTGTCATATACTATAAAGGATTGTTTACTCCTTATCCTGGATGTCTTTATAAAATACCATTCATTGGCATCCATCATAAACTGTTCAAAAATAATTAGTCCAAATAATTTTCCACACTCTTCCTCTGCTACTATTCATTGTCGCATTCTTAAATTCAGTAAGTTTAATCCCAGTTGGCATTCTTTTTTTACATTCACTCTCAAGGGCTGGTATTTCATTTTCTGAAAGTTCTACATATTTAATTGGGTTCTCATCGCTCCAGATTATTTTGCAACTTCATTAGATTTCATCGTCGGAATACAATTACTTTTTTATTTTTTTATTCAACGATATCAGACGTACCGATTCGGCAAATCCGAATTACAATCCCTCAATATCCACATCCACTATCATTTTATCTATTGTCTTTTCTTTTAAAAGATAACTCATGTATATCGGCAGATAAACAACATTACCAATCTGCTCAATATTTCCACTGGAGAATACATATGCCTTTTCAAGGTGGTAATCAGACACACTCATAAAATGCTCAAGTGCCTTCGAATTCATTAGCAGTCAATTGCTGCGCCACAGCGTTCTCAAAATGGGCTCCGTTGTTTACTTCTCCATTCTTGTTTATCAATTCGATTTTTGTTTCAGCAGGATATGCACTTGTATCTTAGCTCAAAACAAACGGTGTCAAATATACTGGCAAAAATTGAATTCCATTTTCTCTGTTAACATCCTTCTGCGAAAGAATATAACTTTCATTAATATTCTTTGAATAACCCTCTCTAAAAGCGGTTAATGATTCATGTTTTCCCGTTCCAGATGATTTAACTTCTATTGCAGATACCTTGGCACCTTTTGAGACAAGAAAATCTATTTCATAATAATGTGTGCTGTCCCTCTTTTCCCATGTATGATAATAGAGTTCTCTACCTGTCGCAGAAATAATTTGTGCGACGAGATTCTCATATAAATATCCCAAATTTGCTGGCAACTTATCTGACAACAATTTTGCATATATTTCATTGTCCGCTGTTGGTCTATCCATAAACATCAATGTAACAAATAATCCTGTATCTGCAACATACATTTTATAACTATTTAAATCTTTCGTTAGAGATAAACTCACCCTGGGATCTGTTGTATTGTAAGAAACTAATACTGTTTTTGAATCTATGAGATCATAAAGTGCTTCATCATCTGAAGTGGATTTTCTCTGACTGGTAGCCTTTGAAATCAAATATCGTTTTCCGTCTTTCGAAAGTTGTGCAGGAATAGAATGATACATTGCAGAAATTCTTCCTGATGAATCAATTTTATTAAAATCTTCCTCGTATAATCCTATAATTTCACGCTTTATTCGATCTATTGCAGTAAAATTTTTCCCACCAACATAAGCTTCTACAGCTTGAGGCATACCCCCAACAGCCATATAGATACGAATATCTCTCATCAACTTACGATTAACTTGCTGTCCTATACTCTTGTGTGTATTATATACGCCTTCCAATACCCTATAATTCCCCCCTGTTGCGTCACAAAACTCTTCATAGTCCATTGGAAATACTTGAATTTTCATTTCTTCTGAAGGGATAAGTATATCCTTTATATTTTTCTTTATCGAAATAAGTGACCCCGTCTCAATGTAATGATATCTTCCGTCTTTTACAAAATGCTTGATTGCTTGTCTTGCTTTTGGATACAACTGAACCTCATCAAGAATAATAACTGATTCTTTTTCAAATAAATCTTCTCCTGTTGTAGCCTGTAAACGCAAAAAGAAAATATTCAAATCCGATATATCATCAAAACAAGACTTCACGTCATCTGATACTTTAGAAAAATCTATTAAAATATATGATTTATACTCGTTCTTGGCAAACTGCTCTGCAATTGTTGACTTTCCAACTCGTCTTGCGCCCTCCAACAAAACTGCATACTTATCAGCATAATTACTTTTCCACTCAACCAATTGATTATACGCTTTTCTTTTAAAATACATACTGCGCCTCCTAGTTTTGCATAGTAAATGCGAACCCCTGCGCGAGCAGAGACTTTTTCCTCTTATCTGGCTTCAGTATAACTCTTTATTTACATTTCTTCAATATTCTATTTTATGTTTTCATGCATTTGTTCAAAACTATTTAATCATAAATCCGACATTTATTCAAAAGTCTTTAATATTTTTACGTTTATTGGAAAAATAATCTTCAGAGATAATAACAAGGATTGCTACTACAGATTCATGGTTAGTTGTATCCTCCGTTGAGGTTACTCCTTAAACTTCGTCGCCTCCTTACTGGTGAAATTTTATTTTTTTAAATTCCAACACTAGTCTATAAACATATCTGTCAAATAAATGCAATCATATATAGAGGTAATGTAGTTATGCCATCTTCACTCACACCTATGTTGCCATCTACAAACTTATATCCATAAGAAATATCTTTATTATTCATCATAAGTGTTTTTAGCGAATTTGCTCGTGTATTTCCGCTCTTGACCTCAATAGGAACCACCATTCCATCTTTTTGGATAATAACATCTATTTCTCTTTTCGTTGTCTCATTTTTATAGAAATATAACTGATACCCCTTCTTATAAAGGGCATCTGCTATTGCACATTCAAATACGCCCCCTTTTGAGTTTCCTGCTACGGTATTTTCTACAATATGCTGCTTTAACGAGAAGTCCTTCATCGCCATCAATAGTGATAAGTCTGTTGTATAAGCCCTAAAAAAGTCTTCTCTTGAATAATCATCTAAATCATATCTAACATTTGTCACAAGCTTGCTTAAATGCACCATATCTGCACGAATTAACCACTCAATACTCGAATAATATTTTTGTGCCCTGCCACCATGTTCAATTTCTTTATATTGAAATTTATGATTTTCTTTATCAAGCAACTGCTTTGCAAGAGAAAGGTAACATTTCTCTGCTTTTACTTTTTCTTCAGCTGTTGCATAATGCGCTATATCATACTGATATCCCTGTAAGAGACCCCTTTGTATCTTATCAACCTCTCTAAAATCTTTTGTATCTATATATTTCTGTACTGCTTCTGGCATACCACCTATTGCAATATACTGTCTATAATAATTCATCATCCCCGAATTAATTGCCTCAGGTATAACAGTCTTTGAATGCAGAAAACCCAAAAGATTCCCTACCATATCCTCGGAAATCCCTATTCCCCAAAGAAACTCTTCAAAATCTACCCCGTACATTCTCAGATAATCAACATACCCAACGGGATAAGAAGATGCACGTTTATAGTCTATTCCAAGAAGTGACCCTGATACAATAACATCATATCTGTTGTCTATTGCCCAAAACTTAAGTGATGTGATTGCTTCCTGACACTCCTGAATCTCATCCAAAAAAATCAAAGTTTTCCCTGGTGTGATTTTCTTTTCAGGAAAACGGAAGCGCATAGCCATAACCATATTGTCTACCGTAAGATCACCAGCAAAAATATCAATTGCGGAAGGCATCTGTTTGAAATTTATTTCAACAAGTTCCTCATAGTTCTCTTCTGCAAATCGTTCAATTATATATGTTTTTCCTGTTTGTCTGGCTCCTTGGACAACAAGACATTTTTTATCCTTCGTACTAATCCAGTTTTTAATAAAAGATGTCACTTTTCTTTTCAGCATAAAGCACCTCGAATCAACAGAATTTATTTCTGTTAATGCATTTTATCAACATTTTAGAATATTAAAATGTAGTTTTTATAAACATTTTAGAATATTGTATCACCTATCAAAGCATATGAAAAGCCCATTTTAAAAAATAGACTGAAACCCTTCAAAGAATTCCAGTCTATCTCACATATATTATTAACCCATTTCTTCTATAATACACTTACTTAATCATGATTTTTCCATTCAGGTTATTTTTATCAACACCACTCTCTACGTTTTATCAACTGTTCCAGATAGTAATCTCTCTTAATCTCTTTCTCCATGCCAACTACTCCTATAAGATATTAAGTTATTTTTAGCCAAAATATCTTATTAGGCATCTAAATTAAATTGTATGTGTTAAGGTAGTTTGTACCCTGATCTCTCTTTATTGTCCATTTCATATTATTTTCCATTTTTGGCTAATAGATCACATTTCTAATAGCCAATTTGCAATATCTACTATCCTTATTCCCTCATACTGATATTTTCTTCTTTGAACGAACATATTCTGAAACTTCAGAATAATCTCCATGCTTAAACGTCAATGTTCTTTCGATATGCATCATCTACATTCTGCAAAAGTTCCAGTATTTCATTACTATCTATTATTCTTCAACCCCATCATTCTTGCCCTGGTGATAGATGTCTTGGTAAGATTCAATCTCTTCGCGACCTCACTTTTTAAAAACCGCGTATTCGCCTCTTGGTACAAAAGTTCTAAAACACCATCTGAGTTGCCGGCATCATTCTGTCAATTCTGACATTTTGTTTACGAAAAACATCCTGTAAAACAATTCCTAGGAAAGGTAAAAATACATTTCCTGATAAATCAATAAATGCAATTTTATTTTTCACTAAAGCATTTCGCATCTGCAAACTACTTATCAAAACTTTATATGCAACAGGACATTGTAACGCTGATTCATATTTACAAAGTTTCTTTTTCATCGCACTAATAGAAAGATTCGCAGACTGTCAATCGGTAGCCTGCGTTTTCAATTAAGATGAAAGTATTAAGAAAAGGTGGTACCTCTAATTTACAAGGTTTGTTTTTATAGATCCTATGAATCTGCATTTAGCAAAAAGTCATACACATTCATCATTATAAAAAGGCTTCGGAGTATCTGATGAAATTAATATTTTCTTAAATGAATCATGGATTTTCAAAAATGGACGGATTTCCTGAGCCATTTTTTCCGCTGTACCAAGCATATATGCCGATTGAATGTAGTACTTTTTAGAACCTTTATTGCAAATAAAATCAACTTCTAACTGCTTCTTTACCAATTTTCCATCTTTACCTTTTTCCACGAATATAAGATTTCCAAACGAAACAGTTCATCTAAGTGTTCTGAATGCTCTGTATCAAACATCTTCTCACATTCCTCTGCAAGTTTATCCAATGTCATTCCTGTCATTTCTGCGTTTATTTCGTTTGAAGGGCGATATTCTAGGGCCCCCAACCATCCGGAAGACTATTTGCAAACACACCAAACAACCATTTTCAAATAAAAGATTCTATTGACGCGCATTCTCATACTCTCTGTATCTTCTCAAGAATGTTGATTTACTAATTCCTAGCTTATCAGACGCATCTGTACTATTGATTCTCTTTGCTGCATAATCCAAGAATGTCTCCTGTGCAGCAAGTTTATCTATCTTGATTTTCTCTCTACCCTTATAGTTGCCTTTTTGGGCAGATGCAGCAATTCCCGCACTTCTTTGTGAATCAAGAAACTTACGTTCCGTACTATACATCGCCATAAACAAGTTGAAATATTGCTTTCGGTTTTTATCATCAACATTTAACGATGGTGATATCACTGTATTTCCGTAACAAATTGTTTCTAATATTTTACGACAGATTACTGCACTACGATCACCAAGAGTATCAATAGACTCTACTTCTATAGCTTTATCCTCCGGTCTTTTACAAAAAAGTTTATCCCCAGAATACTTGGTATCAGTTCTAATCAGCCACTCCAGCTGATTTAAATATTGCATGTCGCAATCTTTCAATAAATCCCATAAATTTTCTCTATTTTTCCCTGGAGTTCTCTCACTTATAAAGACAGGGATTACATTTTTCCTGGTGTATGACTCTTTCTTAAGGTCTAAATCCAGCCCCGGTATTCCTTGAAAATTCTTTGTATCCAAAAGACTGATTACACTGTAGTTAGGTTTTATTTCATATACAAAGCTCTCATCTTCTCGCTCTGTATAACTAATTTCAGCAACCTTATATGTGAAGTTATATTCATCATTTAAACAAATATCACCGCGTGTTGTTATCTCTCTCATTTTGCTAACCTCTTGAACCAAGTTTTTCAAATGATGCAACAAGTATTCTATCGTATCTCGCTGCTATCATATGCTTATAAAATGCTCTTTGCACGTCTGTAATTAACGGAGTCTCATCTAGTAATTGCTCAACTTTTGACATATCTAATTGCATCATTACATAACGAAGAGCCTCATTACATTCTTCAAACTGAAGACTATTTATTACTTCAAAATAGGAAATTTTTTTTCCATTCAGCTTAACCTGTGATGTGGGAAATTTATAAATTCTCTTTTCTGTTTCCTCTTCCGATTTCATGATTTCAATCATTTCCGCTTCATCCACTAAATTTGGAAACAAACACGATCCATTATCAAAAACTGGAGCTAATGTGTAGCAATTGTTTTCTTTAATAAACCCCCAGTTTGCTCCATGGCGATCAAAATTTCCAAGTAACGCATCCATGATATAAATTTGCCAAAACATCGAAATTGTTTCTTGAACGTCAGTAAGTTTTGAGTTGTCATGCAGCATCTGCATAATATCTTCATAATCATACTGATATGTTTCTTTGTCTTGATCCAATGTACTTTCTCCGACATCATTAAACGGAACAAATTGCTTACCTTCAACATTGAAGTCTTTACATGCTACAACCTGCTCCCCATTTCGATATCCAAGATATGTTTTATGTGCTTGAAATCCACATATTTCAAAAATATGTGAACCAATAAACTCAGATATATGATTATTTCTTTTACTAAAAGCAGTTTGCTTTTGGTACTTGATCATATAATCTTCGCCATCAAGCGTTATTCCTTCTTTTCTTTCTGAACCACCGTAATACTTTCTATTAAGTTCATATTCCGAAAAATCTATTGCTGTAATCATTCTATTACCCCATAATTATTTGATATTCTCATTATAAAATTCAATCATCGGTACGTCAATAGAATTTCATTTTGTTTTTGACTCATGTTTATTATTGTTTTTTCGATTCAGTTTTTGCGTTTTGTTGATATATTGCGTTTTGGATAAAAATCTCATTTCGCGTCATATTTAAATCGGAATTCTATTGACGCTCAATATGGAAGCCAACACACTACTTTTCCTACTAGGAACCCTAAGAAAATTTTAATCAAGACAATCGTTCAACCTTACTGAGGCTCTTTACATACTTCATTACATCAGCAAGATGCTCCTGCTCACGCAGTTCTTCCTCTTCTTCATACTGCTCAGCCATCTGTATAAAATCATCCGCCTGCTTTGGTTCTGCAGTAAATAGCAAATGTACAATTGCATTTGGATTTACGAGGATGTTCTTTATCTATTGAAACCTCATACTTCTCACCGTTACTTCCAGATACAATCCCTCTATAAGTAAATGCCCCTGTTTTATCCCAGGAAATCACTTTCTTTGCATTGTAATAGTTCTCAATAGTAGTGACAGTTATTTTTTCACATATCTCTGATTCCTGCTATTTGGTTTATCCGGTATTGTCCGAACTACCAATCCAAGTTCTAGCGCAGGATCCAAATAATTCTTTCGGAATGTCTCTCTTGATTTTAATCCTAATAACTCCATAATACTTACCGCACTGTATGGAACTTCAAAATCCATTAGGTCAAGCATCTTTTTTACGTAATCAGTAAGTCCATCATCAGATCTACGAATCTGATTGATTACTTCATCTAAAATATTGTCAATCTGCTTTAACAAAAATTCGACAAATACGTTGGAATTACCATTTACATGACACTGTGCAATTGCTTCATAATACCCATCCTGAAATTTTTCTATCTGACTCTCAATAGGAATATACTCAAAAACAGAATTCCATTTTGATAAAATTACCGTGTGCCACAATCTTGCAGTTCTTCCATTCCCATCAGAAAATGGATGGATAAAAACAAATTCATAATGAAATACTGCGCTCATAATTAATGGATGTACTTTCTTGTTATTCTTATCCATCCACGTAAAAAGATCCGTCATAAGACCAGGAACAAGATGCGGTTGTGGTGCCATAAAAATACACTGGTCACCATTAAAAACTCCTTCATCACCACGTCTGAAACTACCTGCCGCCAGCTCCAATTTTTTTTTCATGACCCCATGAACTCTCAGCAAATCATTTATTTTATACGGATTCATTGAATGAATCATCTCATATGCTTCGTATGCATTCTTCACTTCCTGTATTTCGCGCTCTGGTCCAAGGACAATTCTTCCGTCAATGACATCTTTAACAGCACCAATGGACAGAGAGTTTGCTTCAATCTTCAATGAGGAATGAATGGACTTTATTCTGTTATTTCTTCTTAAGTGTGGTTTGGAATCTAAATTGTGATATACATCTATTTTTCCCATTTTCTCAGATATTGAAGACACAAGATTCATCATCTCTTCTGTTAGTGAATAGGGTGGTTTATATCCCTCCATATTGTCACCTCGACTTGCTTATTATCTTGCTTATTATCTTACCACATTTTTTGAAAATTATCACTACTCTCTATTTATTTCTCCCTCAACATTGAAGAATTGATAATTTGTAGAAGAAATTCTAATACACCCATCGCCATCCAGTTGATTTGCCCCATATACACAAAACTCCTTGCCTCTATATTCACTCCCAAACTGGTCCGTATCATAAATCACATAATACTCCTGATTACTCTCTTTTCCACCGAAAGGTCTTGTAGACACGACTGTATCAATTTTTAACTGTAAGAATTCCCACTTTTCCATATAGCTCTTCCCCCAACTTAGAATTTATGTTCTGCATAACACTCTTATAATCCCACTCGTATCAATATATGATTACACAGATATGTTAAATATGGAGATGGCTGTTTTTTTGACCAAAATCCCAATTTTTACATTTCTGATATACCGCCTCAGGTGTAAACAACCCATTTTCGTCCTGTTTATCCTGTATAGGTGCAACCATCTCCAAGAATCGGCTGCAATGTCCTGATGAAACCGCACCAAACAGATCCATTTTACTCATACTTACCGTTGTTTTTATAAACTGATAACTCTTTTCAAAATATGTCTGCAATACTTTTGCAAGTTCACCCATTCTTTGAATATCGTATCTGCCTGTCACCAATTAAGTGAAAAATTTACTCTTATCTATTACGATACCGGCTTTGGTTATAGCGATTTCTTTCTGGATTTTTTGTTTTATGTCTTTATTCGCCCTCGGAAGTAATTCTTCAAGCTTTTTTAAATATGTATCCGCATCACTTGTTTCTTTTAAAATAATAACTTCTGCCTTTGAAAATAACCCCCTCATTCTCCCCTATTCTTGAAATATTTCTGATAATAATAAGTAACTAAATTTCTTAATCTGCTCAGTATATTATCCCCTTATACTCCTCCCATGTCCACATAATAATTCTCAAGATCCTCTTTCATTTGCTTGCGAATTCTGTTCCAGTCTTCCTTCCTCATTTTAGAAAAAAGCGCGTGATTCATTGAAATTGTATTCAAATCTTTGGAATAATACAAAAATCTCTTTCGTTCCAGTTTTTCAAAAGGATTTGCCAGCATGCTGCTTCTGATTACTTTGATAGGGATGGACGTTCATTATCCATTAAATACATAAATCTGATATTTACTTTACAACTGTCTTCAAGTTCGCGAAGTCTCTACAATAATTCTATGAACTATAAATATATTTCCTTCAAAAGTTCCACACCTTGATTTCTATCAAAAGGTAAACCCATTTGGATGAGCCTTACTTCGCTTTCATCTACAGCACTGATTTCTTCAATAAATCTATGTATGCTTTCCGTAACAAGTCCCATCGAAGCCACTTTCGTTCCATCAGTAACTATTTGAAGTAATCGAAAAACATCATATTTGTGTTTCTTTAAATCTTTTTCATTCACATGCTCGCCCGCTCTTTTACGATCTAAAAGATTGATCCAAGCATACATCTTAAAAGGAATTAAATGCTCTTCTCCTAATACGCCTATACCATTCACTACCTTTCGACCTACCATCATGAACTGGTAGAAATCATCATTTAGAAGAATAGCCGAGAGACTAGAGGTGTCATCATCAATATGTATTGGAATAATTCCTTCCTCAATTTCAAGATGATATCCTGGCTTTCTGGAAAACAATTCAATCATCGTTGGATATCCGGATTTACCTTCTGTAAATCGATAGAAATGCATGTTTTCTTCATTCTTCCAACCACATTTGTATCCACCTTCTTTTATGTACTCCCAGAAAACAGTGGCAAACTCTGGAAAGTTGTCCTCCATGATTAAAATCATGTCTATATCTTTTGTTGCTCTAAATGTCATATAAGCTTCTGTAAGTAAAATCTATTCCTAATACCATCTATAATTCCTCCAACAGTTCTTCAATACACATCTCTATACGTTCATCTTCATTCTGGGTAAAGCTACACACAAGGGATACTGGATCAACTGCTCCATTCTTTGCAAAATATTCCGGACCATATTTCCACAATTGAAGTTTAACGCAGCTACTTTGCTCCTCAAACCTTGCATCCACAGCCTCTAACTGGTCCACAATTTCTGCCCCTTTATAAATAGCTTTTTCCGGGATAATCGGTGGATTTAGTTCAGTTACATTACTTAGCGCTGCTTCTCCCGCAATTAATCCAATACGAGCTACTTCCTCTGCTTTTACAGTAATTATCTTCTGAACTGGACTGATCATGTATTTCCGCGCCCTGTCATAGTATTCTTTCCTAGGGCAGTTTCTCATAACACCAATTTCAGTACCTGACTTATTTTCCATAATAAGGTCCATCTCTTTTAACTGTGCAGTTGCTCTTGTAAGAGATGTCTTCGTAAGATTTAGCTCACTGGCAATTTTACTCTTTAATGCACTTTCGTTATCTTCCATATAGAGTAATTTAAGGAATACCATCTGAGTTGCAGGCATCATTCTATCTGCTTTTATCAGTTGCTTTTTATAAGCATCCTGCAATACGATTCCTAAGAATGGTAGAAAAACATTCTCTGGCAAATCTATAAATGCAATATCATTTTTAACCATTGCATTTCTTGCAGAGAGACTATCAACAGAAACCTGATATGCAACTGGACACTGCATAGCTTCTTCGTACTTTTTCTTCTGTTTTTTCATTGCAGAAGCAGACAATTCAGTTTCCTTTGAAATATCAACAAGTGCAAAGGATGTTCCATACAATTCAACTATGCTTATGTGCCTCATTGTCATATAGATTGGCAACCTCAGTTTTTCTTTATATTCCTTTATTTTAACAGCATATCCAAAGAACTCTTCCAACTGTTGTTTCATGTCGCACCTCTTTGTAACATATTTTTTATATAATAACATATTTAATGTTACTATTCAATATTTTATGTTACTTTACTTAGGACTAAGTGTTTCACTCTTTAGATTTGCCATTTTTCAATAAAAAATACCGAAGACCACTACATTTTCATGTAATGATCTTGGCATTAAGAAACTGGTACAAATACTTCCGCTTCTGCACTTGTTTCTGCTGCTTTTACTGATAATGGAATAATACTTTGAAAGATATGTAACTTCTTTCCATATGCCTCTTGAAGTTTCTCTTGAAGTTTCTCTTATACTTTCTACATATTCTTTCAAAATCAGCTCACGGCTCATAACATTCACTAATGATACCTCTAACCTTTAGTTGCATTACCCATATTTCTTCCTCCTTTTTTGTTTGACCATAACAAAAAAGAACACCCTCTATTTCTAGAAAAGTGTCCTTAAAGTACAAAATATTCAAATTCAGTTATTATCACTTATTATGCATTGTAAATTTGTTGTAAATTATAGCTCAAAAGTCTTGTAATCCCTGATTTTACTGGCTTTATTTGTCTAATGACTTCATCGTCGGAAACTTCGTGCGCGAAACCTAGATTTCCCTCCATGATTCTACGTCGAAACCAATTTGCGCATCTGAAACGCTTTTTTGATATTCGTGATTCTCCATGACACTACTGAATCGATGTGTCCCCGTTGTGGCAAGTACCTTTGGGGGTATAGTTTCATGGATTATCATAAAGACTTGGAAATTGCTAAAAACTTAATAGACAATTTGTTACATTTCTATTATAAATTCTTCATTGTCGGAATTCAATAATTTTTTTTTATCCTAACTCGCTTAATCAAACAATGCTTTTATATCTATCTTAACAACATTATCAAAATCCATTTCCTCATACCCAGATCTTGAAAAAAATACATACTTATAGCATTTTAATCCCGTTGCATCTACCTGAGCAATTTCATCTTCCACCATGGATTTAGAAACAGGTGCTTTTCTGAATTTAACTTCATAGAAAGCGAATCCCAATTCATCCTCTGTGACAATGTCAAATTCACCATTTGTATGTTCTTTCGGATTATCATAATAATATTTTCCAATTTTCTCAAACACCGGATTTATATTACCTGCTTTGTTCTCTCGAATCAAGTACTGCTTGCAGATTTCCTCAAACTGATGTGGTACATATTTTTCTTCGAAATCTTTCTCAATATACTTTGAAAAGAAAACACTTGAATCCATGATTGTAATCTGTGACAGATACTTAAAAATGTATCGATAATAAAACAAAGAAAGATTATCTGCTACCTGATATCCTACTTTTCTCTTATTATTAGGATCATTAATCGGTGCAGTCTTCACTACTACTTCCATTTTAATCAGTTTTTCCAAAACGTCAATAAGTGTCGGTCCACTTGAAACATGTGATTGAGACAGAATATCGCTATATCTTGAATAGCCTCTGGCCAAAGCCTCAAATACCTCATTTGCATTTATGATTTTGGAAATCTCCGCACTCAAATACATCGACACTTCATTTTCTAATCTTGCTCCAGAAGATGCAATCAAGTCAATCATATTATCTCGTACACTTTTCTTATCATCGATTAGACGGTTGTAATAAGGAATTCCACCAAAAACTGAATAAATACGAACTTTATCTTCTGGCGAAAACTCCGGATAAAATAAAGCCGATTCGTAATAATCCATCTGTTTCAGATCAATTGTCAGATCCACCCTACCATATAATGGATTAGAATGTTCCAACAAAGATCTCATAATCTCAACATATGAACCTAAAATTATCAGTTTTAATTTTGAACTCTCCCTGTATTTATCTATCTGCGATTGCAATATGCTATCAAGTCCTTTTACGGATTCCCGAAGATAAGGATATTCATCGAGAACAAGTATCAGCTTCTCATTTACTGCTAATTTGAATATATAATCTAACAGCGATTCAATATCCGTATAGCCAAGTTTAGGAAGTCCCATAACATCAGAAACAATAGCACTAAGGCTTACAACATTACTTTCCTCAGCGACCTGTTTACATTCAAAATAAATGCTTTTTTCGCTTGCACATCTTAATGTCTCTTTAACAAGTTCACTTTTTCCTACTCGACGCCTTCCATAAATCAGAGAAAAAGACATCTCGTCTGTATCAACCTGTTTTTTTAATTTATTTAAAAATTCTTTACGTCCAATAAACTTCATTTTATTCGGTCACCTCCGAGTCGGTTTCTATCGAATTAGTATTATTATTACACAGAAGAGCAAGTTTGTAAATATTTAATTCGATAAAGTCCGAGTCTATTTGCGTCGAATTAAATCCATCTTGTTTCGATCATATAACTAACATACCGCCTTTGTTTACTTTTATGTGTATTATAGAATGTTTTCGCACGAAAGCAAACCATACATTTACTGACTCTCGTCAAATAGTATTCCTTAGCTTACACCTATATTTTGCCCCGTTTTTTTCGAAATTGAGAGTATCTTTCGCCCCGTTCTATATTTTATACCATTTTAGTGTTACTTATGTATATGCCAGGTACGGATTGGCATAATCATCCACAAGAATTGGATGATTTGATGCCCTGGTCAGAACTGGCACACGACATATGTAAAGCATAGCGTTTACACGCAAAAAGACCAAGGTAGTTTGTACCCTGATCTCTCTTTATTGACCATTTCATATTATTTTTCATTTTTGGCTAATAGATTGCTTTTCTAATAGCCAATTTGCAATATCTGCAATAAAGGTGAAACTTCTCTTTCAAAAGTCTTTTCATAGGAATGAATGGACTTTATTCTGTTATTTCTTCTTAAGTGTGGTTTGGAATCTAAATTGTGATATACATCTATTTTTCCCATTTTCTCAGATATTGAAGACACAAGATTCATCATCTCTTCTGTTAGTGAATAGGGGTCAATAGAAACTGAAAAAAATCGCTGTAGGCTCTATGCCTTCTTTACATATTATAAATAGTTGAAAGTAAATCATTTTCATATAAAAAGGTCATTACACTGCAATAGCCTTCGCAGATTTGCATCAAATGGATCATCGGATAACAAATGAAGAAATTGTTCGATGTCCTTTATTATCAAATCCGGTAAACTATTTGGTCTTTTCAATCCCATTTCAACTACTATCCTTAATATATCATTTTTATGCTTTTTAATATTTGATGAATCAACTTGCTCCCCACGTTCTTTCCGCGCTTTTAAATCCTCTAATCCCTTTACCATACGTACTCCTTGAGCATTTCATCAATTGAAAGTCTTACTCTATCATCTGCTTTTTCTTCATCACTGAGTGATAACAAAACTGTCAATGGATCGACTAAATTCCTCTTTTGAAAATTAATATAATATCCAAGTTCTTGAATAACACAACCCTTTTCCTCCCCTTTTTGGACAAGCTGCTTTTTCTTTATCTGCAATTTTTGTATTTCCTTCTTTGTAATTGCATAGGTTGGAAACGGATTATCTTCTAGCATAGAATATTCGCAAAGAGCAGACATTCCGGCTTTTACGTCAAGTTTCAAATCCTCTGTTATTTCAAAAGTTGTGATAACAGGATTTCTTAAAATCGAATGAATTTCTTTCCATTGTTCTTTTGGATCT
>JAQUUB010000060.1:7209-25774 GCA_028694115.1 Lachnospiraceae bacterium | reverse complement strand
ATGCACATTTTACACTAAAACCAACATTAGAGGGATTTGCGGGAGTAGGAATATGCAAGACGGCAGCAGTTGGAGGATTTTTATCGGGAGGTGCTGATTTTGATTATTTATTAGCGTCTACCAAGAGTAACCCCAGAGTAGAAAAATTAGATGCAATATTTAAAGCAGGATTAAAGGCATATATTGGACCTTTTGAATATAAGAAAACATATGGACAGGCAACATACCATTTGCTTCCGGGTACTGATAACCCAAAGGGTAGTGGAGGAGGAGGCGGTGGTAGTTGGAGCACTACTCTTGTTTCAGGTATCTATGATTTAGATAATTATAATTTGATTGACCGTTCTTATTTAGAAAGACAATCTGACTGGCAGGGATTATATCTACAAGAAGAAGCGGTAAGCGGAGAAAACGAATCGCAGATTAATACATTAAATGGTCTTGTGAGCAATACATATGGAGCAAGTTCACCAAAGATTATTACAAACGGCAGTGATACCATTATGGTCTATGTAGGTGATGATAGCGAGCGCAGTGATTGTAATATGTCAAGAGTCATGTATTCTATTTTCAATTCTCAAAATAATACATGGAGTGTGCCAAAACAACTGGATAACAACCAGACGCCGGACTATATGCCACAACTTTATACAGATGGATCGGATATCTATGCAATCTATGTGGATTCAGCAAAGGTATTTGGTGATGAAACAGAAATTAATAATATGACACCGTATTACGAAATTGCTGTGTCAAAGTTTGATTCGGTTAAATCAGCATTCGAGGAACCCTATCGAATTACTGGAATATATGAACAAGCAACTGGAAATGAAATAGAAAGCTTATCTGAAAACGATATTTTGGAAGGGAACACTGGAGAAGAAAGTGTTATTGAAAAAGAAATCACATCTAATTTAGATGGAGAAGAAACCGTTGTAAGCGGAAATTATAGTGCATCAGAACAGTTCCAATCAGTACCACGCATGACAAGTATCAATGGAGCACCTGTAGTGGTTTGGGTTTCTAACACAAATTCAGATTATTTTGGAAGAAATAATACAAATCAGATTTTATATCGGACTTATGAAAACGATAAGTGGTCAGAAACAAAGGTTTGGAAAGAGAACCTAAGCAGTATAATTGGATTAGAAGTTCAAGGAGATAAAATTCTTTATCTGTTGGACAAGGATAATGATCTCAACACAATGAGTGATCGAGAATTGTATACAGCGACTCTGGGGGATGAATCTGTAAAATTGGCAGAGGGAGAAATCAGTGCACCATGCTTTGGAACAATAAAAGGAAAAGCAAACAGTATGGTTTGGTATGGAAGCAATAATTTGCATTATGTGCAGAATGCAGCAGATACACCAGCCGATGTATTTGAGACAGTACCTGCAAACCTTACAGATTCTTATGAACTTTTTGATGATGAAATAATATTTATAGGGGTAGATGGAAAAGGAGGAAGCAATTTTTATTCTGTAGTTTATGATTCTCAAAAGAATTCCTATAGTGATGCTGTACAACTGACCTCTCAAGACCTCTACTTACATGATGCCAATACCGTAAAAGCCGGAAATAAGCGCCTTTGTGTATTTATGCAGAGTGATTATGCAGACACGGGAGAAGTAGATAACATGGGCTGGGCCTATCTGAATGGCGTACACGATTTGGCAGTAACGGGTATATCTTACGATTATGAAGCCGTTAGCCAAAATAAAATCATACCGCTTAATGTTACAATACAAAACAAAGGAGATTCTGTTGTTAGCAGTATAAAGACAGATATTTATAATGCAGCAAATGTAAACGTAGCTACGAGTACCATCAATGAGCAGTGGGAGCCCGGCGAAGTTAAAACGGTAACTGTAAATTTTACGGTTCCATCAGAAATTACAACAGAAGAATATCAGTTGTCAGTAGGTGAAGATGGAGAGACAGATGCAATAGCTTCGAATAATAGGAAATCATTTTCAGTAGGAAATACAAATTTAAAGATGTCAACGGAGCAGGTATGCTTTAATGGGAATTATGGAACGAATGTATCTATTCGTAATACCAGCCATGTGACAGCAGAAAATGCTGTTCTAAATGTTTATGTCAATGATAATCAAACACCGATTTATAAAGAAACGATTGGGAATATTAAGGAAGGAGAAACTTCTTATAGTGTAATAAAATTAAATTCTGAATGGATTGATGAGGATGCAAAAGATGCCTTACTGACATATAGTGTGTCTTGTAATACAGCAGAATATTATCAATATGATAATAGTTCAAGCGAATATTATCATATCACTTATTCGGCAGTATTCGATTCACAAGGAGGTTCTATTTATGATCCAGTTACAGTAGAGAGAGGAAAGGCAATTAATGAATTACCAATACCCGAGAAAGAGGGTTATTTATTTGCTGGATGGTATACAGGTGAAAATGGAACAGGAAGCAAAATTACTGAAAAAACAAAGATTACTAAGGATGTGACATTGTATGCAAAATGGATATCAAGCTCAGAGGCTAAAAATATACATGATATGACAATAATAAAACCAAAATCCCAAGTAATATATACAGGAAATGCAGTAAAACCAAATCTGATTGTTAAAGATGGAAAGATCAAACTACAGGAAGGCACAGATTATATTGTCGGCTATCGAAACAATGTGAATGCTGGTCAAGATGCAAAAGCGATTATCTATGGAATGAGGGATTACGCAGGAAGCCAGACGATAAGCTTTAATATTATTCCTAAAAAATTACCAACAACAAATATGGAAGCAGTAGATATGGTTTACCAAGGAGTTGCGGTTACTCCTAAAATAAAAGTATATGATAATGGGACGCTTCTTGTTCAGGATACCGATTATACAGTAGAGGATCTCAAAAATAATAATAAAGCAGGAGCGGCAAGCTGTACCATAAAGGGAAAAGGGAATTACACTGGAAGTAAGAAAATAAAATTTACCATCTTTCCACAAAATACAGTGCTGGTAAATACTATGAAAATAGAACCAGTGAACGAGACTACCTATACGTATACAGGAAAAGCTATTAAACCTCAGATTACAGTAAAAGATGTAAGTGGAAATGAAATTAACAAAAAGAATTATACCGTAATTTATAAAAATAATAAAAATGCAGGTCTTGCTTCCATCGTCATAAAAGGAAAGGGAAAATTATATAAAGGAACACAGATTTATTACTTTACGATAAAGCCAATCAATCTTGTGGGTAATTATGGAATAGGCGAGATTCCGAGCTATTCATTTACAGGAAGCATAATAAATCCTCCTTTTAAAGTAATAAATAATAATACGAAAAAGAAGCTCGCTGCAAAGAATAATTATGAAATCTCATATGAGGACAACCTATTAGTGGGAAATTCAGCGACAATTACAATTACAGGAATTAAGAACTATACAGGTTCAATAACGAAATCGTTTACAATTAACAATACAGGATTTAGTAAGAAATTTTCTGTAAAAGGACTTAAGACACAGAAGTATACAGGAAGTGCTATTGAACCAAAAATTAGTATTGTTTATTGTAAGAGAACGTTAAAGTTAGGAAGAGATTATACTGTAGCATATCAAAACAACACGGAAAGAGGGACTGCAAAAGTAATTATTAATGCAGTGGATGGAAGTGGGTTTACTGGAAGTATAGAAAAAGTGTTTAAGATAAAATAAAAAACTAAGGTTCAGCTAAGTAAAATAGCTGGACTTTTAGTTTTTTATAGATTAAATAAATAGGCTCTATGTTATTTAGAGCATAAAATTTGTTTGAAACATAATAAAAAGAGTTATGAAAATTTATAGTGAGCTATGAGAATAAAGGACATCATATCCATGGTTTTTATGTTGTTTGAATATTAATTTTGCAAAAAACATTCAAAATAAGTATATTAAATTTGACTTAAGTATATAATAATATTATAATTTAAATATGATTTTGTAGATAATTCGCAAAATGGAGGAAAAAACATGTTACTTGAATTTAAAACAAAAAACTATAAATCATTTATAGAAGAAGTTAGATTTTCAATGCTTGCTGCGCCAAAGCAGAAGGGGCTTGATTATAGTTTATGTATAGAAAAAATAAAGGGAAAAGTATGGAAGGGACTATCATCTTCCATTATTTATGGACCAAATGCTGCAGGCAAGACAAATATTATTGGAGCAATGGATGTATTCCGTTCTATTGTATTAACTGGAAATATCAGAAATTCCGAGGAAAAATCCTCTCCAAATCCTGCGTCAACAGCATTGGAGCTTATTCCTAATAATAAATGTACAAAGTCGCAACCGGTAGAATTTGCTGTGGAATTCATAGAAAACGGGCTTAGGATCGGATATAACGTTTCCTTAGATTTAGGAGTTTTTCTTGATAGTGAATACCAGAGAAAAATACTGAAAGAAGAAATGACTGTTAATGGAGAGCTTGTTTTTTGTAGAGGTGATGAGCTGACAGTAGAGAATCTGAAAGAAATAAAACCATATATAACAGACGCACTTTACAAGAAAGCAGATGGATTAGTAGAAATAGCCAAGAATAGTTTGAATCAGGAAGAATTATTCCTGACCAATGGATTTAAGCTTATATTTTCACAAACTTTTGCAAAATTAGTTACCGATTGGTTTATGAATAAGTTTATGATAATTTACCGTGCAGATTCTATGCAATTGATTAAAAGATTTGCAGACCCACAGAAAAAGGCAGTATATGTTGAAAAGACAACAGATAAGGCGGCTAGGCTGTTTGGTATTAATTCTAATGCAGTTGGATATGTAGTAGGTGATGAAGATTCGGAAGCAAAGTTATGTTCCTTGTTTAAAGATGTGAATAATGGTAAAGCGGCAGCAATGGCGGCAGAATTATTTGAATCTTATGGTACTATCCGCTTTGTTAATATTTTTCCATTAGTCATCAGAGCAATTTTGACAGGTGGAACATTGGTTGTAGATGAGTTTGATGCTTCGATTCATCCTATGGCACTTATGAGTATTATTAATATTTTTCATAATGATGATATTAACATCCACCATGCCCAGTTAATCTTCAATACACATAATCCGATATTTCTTAACTCTAATCTATTCAGAAGAGATGAGATTAAGTTTGTAGAGCGTAATGATGACAGTTATTATAGTACTCTGTATGCACTCTCTGATTTTGGAACATCTGGAGATAAGGGTGTCCGTATGCACGAGGATTATATGAAGAACTATTTCGTTAGTCAGTATGGTGCAATTAAGGATATTGATTTTACACCAATCTTTGAGGAAATTATTGCGGCGGAAGGAGAGGTGTAAGCTATGGCAAAGATGAAAAGCACAAAAAAATATTATTTTAGTGTAGAAGGTGAGACAGAACATTGGTATCTGAAATGGCTACAAGATAGAATTAATGAGACAGAAGAATCAAAAATAAAGGTATCTTTTGATTGTCCGGTGGAGAAAAGTCCATTAAAAAGAGCAAAGTCAATGGTGATAACCAGAAAAACAGAAGTATGGCATATATCAGATTATGAAAGTGATGAACCAATTCATGTAAAACAGTTTATGGAGACTATGGATAACATGAAAGCGGCAAAAGGACTGGGAAAACAAATTTCTTACCAATTTGGATATAGCAATCTGACTTTTGATTTATGGATTATCTTACATAAGGCTGATTGTAATGGAACCATTGCTCATAGAAAAAATTATCTTGCACCATTGAATAGAGCGTTCGATGAACATTTTGAAAATATGCATGAATACAAACATGAGTCAAATTTTAAGCGATGCCTTGGAAAACTCCAAATGTCAAATGTTATTGATGCAGTAAATCGTGCAAAAGCAATTATACAGCGAAATAAAGAAAGTGGCTACGTGTTACAGCAATATAAGGGATACCGATATTATAAGGAAAATCCGTCGCTTGCAATATGGGAAGCAATCGAGAATATATTTAAGGATTGTGGGTTGGTATAGATTCTTTGATGGAAAAGGCAAAGTAAAACTATATATAAGAAATATAGAAAGGTAAGTAACTGCTTAATGATAGCGACAGTAGGTACAAAGATGGATGTGCCATATAATTTAATTACAACAACCAATTTTACAACTTTTTCTGTCTGAAATATGCAAAAATTACATAATTATGAAAAGATAAAGAAAAAGCAAGTCACGAAGGAAAAGTTGTGAAATGCAGGAAATATAAAGAAAAGCCGACATATAAGGAGATATAAAAGTGTATGATAATAGTTTTATTCATCTGCCACGGAGTCGGAAACCTTGAATTAACTGTATTTTCAAAATGCATAACATCAGTTTTACAACTTTTGAAGAAGCTACGATATGAAATTATGAGTAGAATGTGCAATTTTGTACATTCCCTTTTTGCTATTTTATTGAAGATATGCAAGGCGTATATACAAAACTGATATACTTAATGTGACAAAAGCTATGCTAATAGTTTCCTAAGGATATTGTAATTTAGAAGATTATGACTATAAAACTGGTTGAAGTAGTTGTGAAAATTAATTAGAATCATGGCCATATTCAGAAAATAAGGTATTCTTTTATGAGAATTTAATAAAATATGAGTGGGGTGTCTTAAAATGAAATGTATACAAATAAACGGATTACGTATTGATAGCAAGATAAGATTTGTTGCCAAACACGGTGAGTATGAATTTGAATTTATATTTTGCCCGTATTCGGAGTATTTGAAAATACAAAATAAATTTATTAATCCATATGATATAGAAGAATGTAAGACAGTGGTTATTTATTCTTCAATGGGAAATAATAGTATTGAAACATATTATATAAAGGTTTTTATTTCTATGCTTTATTTTGCATACCGCATTCAGGTTGAAGAACAAAGGGAGAAAAAGTTCTATTCTGATCCGCTATATTCAACACTGGGTGTTCAGATGATGAATGAAAGATATAGGAAGCATGAGAGCCCACATGTAAAGAATTGGAATTTAAGAGGATTCTGGAATGATGGATATATTAATAATATTCATTGGTGTATTAAACTGGGAAAAAATGAAATGACTTGTGACGATTTCGAAAGCTATTTGACCCGAGCCTATGGAGGTGATCTTTGTGACAGTTATGATACAAGATATTTGTTTTGGTCTAAAGATGAAGAAATAGAAGTTGACGATGAATTAATTGACATTATTGGTACACTAAATGGTATGATTAACGAAGAAAGTGAATTCGGAAATAAGTTAAAGTCTGCTTTGAGACTGTATTATGAGCTATTCATGATTTACTCCAATATGAATATTTCAATTATTACGATATCAACAATACTTGAAACGCTTTTATTAGGCGAAGATGAGGATAATCAAAGAAAGAAAGTCTCTGTTCGTTCGGCGTGCCTTCTTTTTGAACATATGGAAAAGAAATGGAAAACTTCTTTGGCAGATTCTATTTATTTCTTCTATAAATATCGAAATGCAATTGTTCATAGAGGAAAGAATTATTTGGATTTTGACGAGGTACAGCTGAATAACGTTACTGAGAATATGAAGCATGTTATTTTGGGATTGGTATACTATTACTACAAGAATAAACCTCAACATTTGGATGATATAAAGGATTGTGTCATAAGAAGTTTTACAACTGATGGCATTTCGAATGCATTTGAGTATATTTCTCCAGATGCGAATGAAACATATCATTTGTTGTTACCTGAAGATTAATCTTCTGTATGATTGGAGTTTATCATTTTGATGATAAGTCGCATTTAGATGTTGCGAGAAGAATCTGATTGATTAAGGATAGTTACAGTAGTCAATACAGTAGCAGAAGTTATCATTTCATCTTTTTTTGTGTCACAGAAATGGATTAATAGGTGGCGGCTTGCCACGGCAGGACACCAACTTATGGGTGGAAAGGCTGATAAAATAAGGATTTCTTGATTGTTTAATGAAAGTTACAACTAATTTACAACTTTTGAAAGATGCTCTGATACGATGTAAAATTGATTATGATGATGAGTAAAGACTACACGGCAATGAGTAGTCTTATTTCATTTGGAAGGAAAAATGTTTATAAACAAGAAGTCCAATATTGTAAGCGTTTAAGTGATTACATTATAATGGAAAATCATTCCATTATATAATTGAAATACGGATTACCAAGTTATATAATGGTGCAATAAGGTAAAGCTTGAAATCTTATATTTATGAAAAGGATGTGAGAGGCATAAAAATATAATCTTTTTTGTGCTATGTTTAATAATGGGGTTAGCATCTGGCGTGGATCACACCTTTACTTATGGAATGAAAAAATTTGAAATATACTCTGGCAGGAGAAGCTATTTTGAAGGAGAAGTAATTTACGCAGAAAACCTTTTAAGAGGGAGCGGTTTAGCTATACAATGCAATGGGTTACAAATGAAATAAAGAGTCATACGCTTGGGCGGATTAGATGTATTTTGAGCCGACTAGAAAGTATTATGCATTCGTAGTCTATGGAGGATAAAAGAGTGAATAGTTTTTTGATTTTGGATGACGAGGATATGAATTATATTTGGGGTACAATTCAACAACTACAAATAATCTTCCATCCAGAAATAGCTCCATTTGGACAAATTGATATTAAGAAGTTTTTTGAAATTAAAACAAAAAAGTCAGTTATACTTTTTGTGGATCGCAATGTTTTGAGCGGATTGCTCAATTTCTGTGAAAAAGGAAGTATGAGAGATAAAGGTGAGTCACAGATATTGGGATTGATCATGTCTTGGACAGAAATGAATGATATTTCAATTAGTGCAGGGCTTGCAGTTCAAGAGAGGGCAACTCAAACAAAAAACCAAGAGGAAGGATTGAAAGAATTACAGAAATTCTTGGAAATTTTTGAAGCATATCCAGGTCAAACTTGGTTGAAAATTGCAGAAGGGCAAGAAACGGAGATAATACCGATTAGTTTTTCTGGAACAACTGCGAAAGATATTACTGTTGATTATTCAATCGGATGTGATCATTACTATATGATGGTTGCTTCAATGTTACATATTGTTAATTTATACAGAAAGCAGGATATCAAGGCTGTAGATAAAATAATAGATTTTTTGAGCTGGACATACGATAATCTTTTATTATGCCAATATGCTTTAGCTTATGCGGTATTATTATTTACTGGACAAGCTAATATTAAAGCACCAAAAGGAGCAAATACAAATGATATAGATCGTATTGTTTCAGGATGTGAAAATCAAGCATGGGACATTAGTTATCTATCGAATTGGAGTACTCTTTATTGGAACAATGAGGAATATTCCGAAGAATTTATGTTTGCAACAAATGATATTCTTCTAAAACGCATTTTTATTAATACGCATGGATCTAATGGGGTGAATGGATTGTTATATGAGGCGTTTTCAAAAAAAGATTATAACAAGATATGCAACTATATTGAGGAAAGACAAGCAAATAGAACTAAACCGGATTTTGGGAAAGAGTCACAAGCTTATTTTGATAATTTGATTAGAGAAGAAAAAGATGAGCTTATTAAAATACTTGGTAATAGTTGATTAAAAAGAGTGTCTGAAATAAGAATAACATTTCGGCAGTAGACCTTGTTTATTACTTGAATGCAATTTTATAACTAAAGAGGTGATATTAATGGTTTCTTCTGAAGAAAAGAAAAGAGTTGTAGAAGATATGATTAAAATGTTATATCAAGAAGTTCAGCCTTTGGAGATACAACAACAGCAATTACATAAACTTCTGCTAAAGGATACTAATGGAGGAAAATTATATAAATTTCGTTCGTTTGATAAGGAGGGATATTCCCTTAAAAATCTTTGTGAAGGGACATTGCATTGTTCGAAAGCAGATGTGTTTAATGATCCGTTTGATTGTAATATTGGAGTGACATTTCAGTCTTTATATGCAGCAAAGTATGGAGCAGAATTTGATGAGGTGTGTGAAATCTTAGAAAAGTACATTAGGGTTGTACAAGGTAAAATGTCAATAGACGAAAGCAGTGTTGATGAACAACGTGTCATTAGAAAACTATTAGCGAGCAATATTTTAAATAATTTTATTGCAAATTATGATGACAATGCAGAGACACAAGAAGAGATAGCAATACTTTTGAAGAATAATGCATTTGTTATTGTGGAATTGATGCAAATAGTACTCTCTGATGAGGTATTTAAGCCATCATTAGGAATCTGTGCAGATATGTTACCTCGAATGATGGAAAAAATATCGCCAGAAGGAATGCTATTACTTTCCAACGATAATGTGAGTTTAAAAGATTATGCACGTGTGAATGGTGTTTTGGTAGATACGGATGAGTTAGGGCTTACTATGCTTTTGAGCCAGAAATTATGTCCTGAACATAATGAAGCAGTGGAAGATGTACAAAGGCTAATAGATGACATGGGTCATAAGTTGGCAGATGAAGTGAAAAATCTTTTTCTTGTGGGATGTCTATGTACAGACTATAAAAATAGGCTTATGTGGTCGCATTATGCGGATAGCCATAAAGGATTTTGTATTGAATATGATTTTAGCGGAACAGAAGAGGAAATTCTATCAAAAATACCTTTACCGGTATTCTATTCTGAAAGCAGACCGCTTATTCCGTGGAAAGCTGCAATAGGAAATTCTGTAAAGAACACAGAAGAAGTATGTGTGGAACTTATGAGAGGATTATTAATAAAAGATAAGGCATGGGAATATGAGAACGAATGGCGTATTCTTAGCATGGTGTCAGAAGATACAGAGCTGCGAATGCCCCAAATATCGTGTATATATTTAGGCGCGGCCATTGATAAAGATAATCGTGATAAAATTATTGATATAGCAAAAATGCGCAATATCCCAGTAAGACAAATGAAGGTGGATCGTGGTGCTTATGAATTACATGCTGAAGATGTTCCATAGATTATAGGAGAAGAGCTTTAAGAGGCATTATGTATATTTTTAAGCGCCTGCAGAATTGGAAATAAAGCCTATTTCAAACAAGGTTATTTTATATTCAATGGTGAAAATATGTAAAAACAAGCGGGGTATATGATATAGGCCACAAGATTTGTAGAAGTTCTGATGGCTGGACTGTCTATGACATTCTTGGGGATGATATGCATAATTACCTGGAAGTAAGTTCTTTTTTTGGACAACTACTTGTATGTAAGAGAAGATTTTTCACCTGATTGCTCATTTACGGAGGTAATTACTTAATGGCAACATATCAGCTTTGATGATGCTGAAGAAGAATTGAAGCGGTTGGAGGAATTTAGAAAGGCACAGGCTGAAGTGAGAAGTAAAACGAAGTAAAGGCCGTATCGCAGAAAATGTTTAAGGTGGTTTGATATAGAGGATTTGAGGACGCTCTGGCTTCGGCGGGGGCGTTTTCTTGATTGTGAAAAAACGAGTGTTATGTTAAAATATATGATATAGAAACATATAATAATAGTACAAAGCAAACAAAATGGAGTGTTGAAGATTATGGCTGTATATAAGTATGACATAACCAAAGAGATTGTGTATAAAACAATAGAATCATCATTGAAGATGCCTATAAATAAGGCAGAGAGAGATAAGATTATAAAAGAATTTTCGATATATAAGAATGTGAACTACTTTAATAATAGAGTGGTAAGACTTGAAGATATAGAACTTCAAGGCAACAAGATAGAAATAAAATTGTCATTAATAGATTTTTTTGATTTTTTAGCAATTAATATTACTTCGGTTCAATTGGAGGATTTTGTTCAGTATCTTAAAAGGAATGATATATATCACAATGTATGTGGTGAGATTGAACAATTAAAGCAATACTGCAAAGTTATGATGCAAACAAGGGATTTTGAAACATTAGTTCATACAGGGATTTCTTCAAATGCATTAGCAATAAGTGTTTTACTCACAGATGATAATGGTGATTATTTGCTCACACAAAGAAGTGGAAAAACGGGAATAAGTGAAAAAATGTATAGTGTTACAGCAACAGGAGCTGTTGACGAAATTGATTATTATAGTTCAGAACCACTGAAAAACTGTGTGATTAGAGAATTGCATGAAGAATTAAATGTTGATGTTAATAGTAAAAATCTTCAAATATGTTCAATTGTGGCAGGGGAAAATAAATTACAGCCTATAGTAATAATAAATGGAAAAGTAGAAGGAACATTTGTTGAATTGTTAGATGGAATGAGTGAGGCAAAAGATTTTACTTATGAAGTGGATAAATTGTTTATTGCAAATAAAGAAACACTGGAGATAATTCTATGTAAGGAAAAGTTCACGGAAGCAGTAGAGTATCATTTGAGAAGTGTAATTGGATAAATAGTAACATAGGAGCGAAGGATAGAATGGCAGCATATTTTTGCGAAATATTGAAGGAACTGTTAGCAGATGTAATTGGAATAATTGTAACGGGTGCGGTAGTATGGTGCATTGCGTTAATTAGTCTTTATTTAAAAAGAAATGAGGTGTTTTTTAATAAGGCAATTTTGCCCTTGAAAAGAGTCTTTCGATGTGAAAATGTAGATTTTGACAAAGTGAAAATTCAGGTAGAAAAAAATCAATTTAAGAATATATTCCAGGAAAATGAGCAAAAACAATTATTAGCACATTCGACTGGAAAGAAACTGTTCAATGGAAATATGGTAAGGTTGACAAAAATAAAGAATAATACTTGTTATGTGCAAGAAATTAAGTATTTTGATTTCTTGACAACTAATCTTGTTTTTAAACCAGCCAGTTCAAAGTTATTATCACTTAAGGATGTGCTATGGCATATGATTTTTGATGAAGAATTTCGAGAGAGAAATAAACTTGAAAATCGACTTAAATCTAAAGTAGCATGGTATGGAAAGTTAAAAACGTTTGACGAGGTACTGAATGTTGATGAGTTTGCAAATGCAATAGCAATTAGTATTGTTTTGAGGGATAAGGAAGATAAGATTCTTATAGTAAGACGCGGGAACAAAAATGCGATATCTTCGGGAACATTTGCTGTTAGCGCAACTGGAAGTCTTGCAATTGAAGACTTGAAAGAAGAAAACCCTTTTGTTTATGCTGGATGTCGAGAGGTGAGGGAAGAACTAAACTTAGAAGTTGAATTAGTGATTAAAGATATTATCGTTGTTAAACAGAAATATCAGCCTGTTGTACTGCTAGAAGGTAAGGTTGAAAAAAGTTTTAAAGAGTTGGGAGCAACAATAAGGCAGGCAAAAGATAATAAAGATGAAAATACAAGGCTTTATGCTGTTCCACATAGGAAAGTACGGGGGGTGGCTCGAAAATATAAATTTACAGATACAAGTACTTACCAATTAGTTGGAAACTGTAATGCTATATCTTGGTTTTTTATGAGAAAACGAGATATACGTAGATATGGAATTTAGCTTTAAACCGGTATATATTTGTTGGATATTGAAGTTTTGCTAAGCACTTATTAAAAATGAATGAAATGTTATAGAAGTTATAATGAGTTGAAAAATCCTTAGTAGTAAGACTTTTCGTTTTACTACTAATTTTACTACTAACAGGTGGTTACAACTTGCTAAATTTTGCTACGTTCTGTCAAGATGAGTGACAGACGAACAAAAGGGATGCTATAATGCCAAAAAACCTTGCAAAACGGGGCATTTCTTGGCAAACCAAGGAGATAGATAACAATGATAAAAATACTTTTCGTTTGCCACGGCAACATCCAAGACGAGTGAGGAAAACCGCATAAATACTGGGTTTGTGGCGATGAAAAGACTGAATTTACACCTTTTTTATACCGAATGGTGGATGTTACCTGAAAATGTAATAATAAATAATAAAGGGATTTGAGATACTTGAGAACAGCTATGCGCAATTAAGTAAAATTGTGCAGGAGGTTGGTTGTGCAATTATGATTGCTGAATCAAAGCCAGAAGAAAAAGAAATGATGGTAAGTGTTATTATGAATTGCTTGAATAAATAATATTAAAATAATCATAAACGAGAAATAAGGAAATACAAAAGAGTATCATAAAAATACTTTTTGTCGACCAAGGCATTATGTCGAAGAAATCTTTCAAACGCAGTATATAAAGGTTTTTTGGCTTTGAAAAGGTTCTACTACACCTAATACACGTTTTTATCAGAAATGGCTCAATATGACATTTGGGGGAGGATCTTCGTTGGATAATGAAATTATTATTGCAACTATAGGTATTGCTGGTACTCTAGGAGGTACAGTTTTGGGCTGGTTTTTAAATAATCTATCTCAGAAGGGTAAGGTAAGTATCTTCATAAAAGAATGGGAAGATAAACTACAGTATAATAAGGCTGGGGTTATGACTGCAAGCCACTCATTTGAAGAGACAGAGTACTACGGTTATAAGGTTTCACTGGATTTATACAATAGTAGTCGTGATACTAAGATCATGCGTAATATCCAGATTGAATTTGCTGATAAAAAGAAACAACTGTTAGTTAATGTTCCCAAGGATGATTCAACACGGAGATCAGATGGACATATGGCATTCTGTGATGATGCTTCAGTAATAAATGTTCCAGCAAAGACTGTTTTAAATGTTAATTTCCATGGATGTGTCTGGAGAACAAAGAAATCTGCTCACGATGATTTGGCTTTCTTACAGAGAACAGATAGAGTCATTCTAAAATATACAAATGAGAAGAACAAAGAGAAAAAATTGATTTTTAAGAAAGAAATTTATAAGGACTATTTTACTAATCATGAAATAAAGGATGATGAGTAGGTACCCAAAACTTTTAAGCATTGATACCGCTTGGGGATTCGAGAAAATAGGGGGTTCAAGCGGTGCCATATCTTATATTTATAATTGGTGTTGATAGAAGGTAGAAATACCTTCTTTTTTAAATGCAAAATTTTAATAAGTCGTCTCTTTTTTAGGAATCACATAAAAAACTATGTGCAGTAGTAAATTCCGCACCCGGGAGATTTACTTTTACTTTTTCACTTTACAAAAATTATGTTGTTTTATTTCGAAAATCGTTTGTTTTGCAAAAGTAATTATGATAAAATGGTTTTAAAACAAAACCATTAAAAAATAATTTTTAGATAATGAGGATTAGAATATGAATGAAATACTTGGCTTTGTAAATGAGAAAACAAAGGTATTAGTAATTCTGAGGGATAATCAGTTACAAATCGATGGAAAGAGCATTTGCCCATTGAATCAGCAAGAAATAGCCAATCTGGTGCCTTGTGGAAAACTTAAGGTAAATCAGATTTTGAAGGAATTAATTGACGATGGATATGTTGAAATGCTTCATGCAAAAGGGCGGTATATTGTTACCGTTAAAGGATATGAAGTATTAAAAAAGTTGTCGCTTAAGTAGTGTAAGTCCTGAAAAAGGGACAGATAGATGTGGTAGACTAAAATAACAAACTTTAATTGGAGGATTAGTAAAATGATAGACAACAAAAAAGAGCAGGAACGAGATGAATTACACCGTACTATATGGAGTATGGCAAATGATCTGCGTGGTAGTGTAGATGGATGGGACTTCAAACAGTATGTGTTGGGAATCTTGTTTTATAGATATATTTCAGAAAATTTTGAAAGATTTGTAAATGATGGAGAACATGAGGCGGGAGATAGTAGTTTTGCTTATGCTTTGATATCAGATAGTGATGCGGAGCAGGCAAGAGAAGATTTAGTTAAGACAAAAGGATACTTTATTCTTCCAAGTGAATTGTTTTGTAATGTGCGTGCAAAGGCTTCGAATGATGAAAACCTTAATGAGACTTTGGAAAAAATATTCCGTAATATTGAGTCATCTGCACAGGGGACAGATAGCGAAGATTGTTTTAAAGGATTATTTGATGATATTGATGTGAATAGTAATAAATTAGGTGGTACAGTAGCAAAGAGAAATGAAAAATTAGTAAAACTCCTTAATGGTGTGGGAGAAATGAAATTAGGGGATTACCAAGATAATACCATTGATGCATTTGGTGATGCTTATGAATTTCTGATGGGTATGTACGCATCCAATGCAGGTAAGAGTGGAGGCGAATATTACACACCACAGGAGGTCTCAGAACTTCTTACAAGAATAACTATAGTTGGTAAGACGGAAGTAAATAAAGTATATGATCCAGCCTGCGGTTCAGGTTCTTTGCTATTGAAATTTGCAAAGATATTAGGAAAAGAAAATGTAAGACAAGGTTTCTTTGGACAGGAAATCAATATTACCACATACAATCTTTGCCGAATCAATATGTTTCTGCATGATATCGGTTTTGATAAGTTTGATATGGTACATGGTGATACATTAACAGAACCAGGACACTGGGGTGATGAACCTTTTGAGGCTATCGTTTCTAATCCGCCATATAGTATTAACTGGGAAGGAGATGCTAATCCGCTTCTCATTAATGATGAAAGATTTTCACCAGCAGGTGTTCTTGCGCCAAAATCAAAAGCAGACTTAGCTTTTATTATGCACTCACTTCACTGGCTTGCAACCAATGGAACAGCAGCCATAGTTTGTTTTCCCGGTATTATGTATCGCGGTGGGGCAGAACAAAAGATTAGAAAATATTTGATTGATAATAATTTTGTTGAATGTGTAATACAGCTTCCAGGAAATTTGTTTTTTGGTACCAGCATTGCAACATGTATTATGGTTCTTAAAAAATCAAAGTCTGAGAATAAAACCTTATTTATTGATGCTTCAATGGAATGTATCAAGGTAACAAATAACAATAAACTCACAGATACAAATATTGAAACAATAATTTCCATCTATGCAAACCGAGAAGTTAAGGAGCATGTATCTGTTCTCGTTCCGAATGATAAGATTGGGGAAAATGACTATAATCTTTCAGTAAGTTCTTATGTGGAACAAAAAGATACTAGAGAAAAAATAGATATAAATGTGTTGAATAAAGAAATTGCCGAAATTGTAGCCAAAGAGCAAGTTCTTAGAGACGAAATCGATAATATTATTGCAGAAATCGAGGTGTAAGGATGGCAAAGAAAAAGAATGAGGTCTCCATAGTTCGCTCTTCAGCTGCCGAATATTTAACATTTTTAACGGCTACAGGACAAAGTGATGTAAATGCTATCTATGCAGATGAAAATGTCTGGCTTACACAGAAAATGATGGGAATTCTTTATGATGTAAAGGTGAATACAATTAATTATCATTTACAAAAAGCGTTCAAATCAGGTGAACTAGATAAGAATTCAGTTATTCGAATTTTTCGAATAACTGCCAGTGATGGTAAGCCATATAATGCACAACATTACAATTTGAAAGCGATTATTGCAGTAGGAAACAAAGTTGATTCTCCGAGAGCAGTGCAGTTTCGAAAATGGGCAAATGATGTGATTGAAGAATACACAATCAAAGGATTTGCAATGGATGATGAGCGATTAAAAAATGGTGGAACTATACTTACAAAAGACTATTTTGAAGAACAGTTACAGAGAATTCGTGAAATCCGTTTATCAGAGAGAAGATTTTATCAAAAGATTACGGATATTTATGCTACCAGTATAGATTATGATCCGAAAGCAAATTTGACTAAAGCCTTTTTTGCGAAAGTACAAAATCAGCTTCATTGGGCAATTCATGGAGAAACTGCAGCAGAAGTAATCTATCATCGAGCAAATAGTGAAAAAGAAAATATGGGACTCACTACATGGAAAGATGCACCAGATGGAAAAATACAGAAATTCGATGTTGTGGTTGCAAAGAATTATTTGTCAGAAAAAGAATTAACAGCAATGTCCAGAATTGTGAATGCCTACTTGGATTTGGCTGAAATGAAAGCCGAAGAGCAAATTCCTATGACAATGGAGGATTGGGGAAAACAATTTGAAGGAATGCTTCGACTAACGCAAAAAGAAATTCTTACAAATGCAGGAACTATTTCGGCAGAGATAGCGAAACAACATGCAGAAGCTGAATTTGAAAAATATAGGATTAAACAGGATCAGTTGTTTGAGAGTGATTTTGACAGATTTTTAATAGAAGACGAAGGTGGTGATATTCTTGAGTAGGTTAGAGCAATTAATAGAAGAGTTATGTCCGGATGGGGTGGAGTATAAAATTATTGAAGAACTTTGCGAAGTACAGAATGGATATACTCCATCAAAAAAAGTGACTGAGTATTGGGAAAATGGAGATATTCCATGGTTTAGAATGGAAGATATTAGAATAAACGGAAATATATTAAATGATGCCATTCAATATGTTCATCATTCAGGTGTAAAAGGGGATGGTTTTCCAGCAGATGCTATCATTTTCGCTACAACTGCAACTATTGGAGAACATGCACTTATTACAGTTCCTTTTTTATGTAATCAGCAGCTTACTCATATACATATAAAGGATAATATTAAGGATATATTAGATATAAAGTATTTATTTTATTACGCAGATTTAATTGATGAAATGTGCAAGAATAATACAAAAGGTGGCAGTACATTACCAGCAGTTTCGTTAGATAAATTCAAGAAATTTAAAGTCGCAATTCCCCCTCTTGAAGTCCAACGTGAAATTGCTCGTATTTTAGACAATTTCACAGAGCTTACAGCAGAGCTTACAGCAGAGCTTACAGCA
>JAQUUB010000060.1:0-7109 GCA_028694115.1 Lachnospiraceae bacterium | reverse complement strand
CAGAGCTTACAGCAGAGCTTACAGCAGAGCTTACAGCAAGAAAAAAGCAGTATGAATATTATCGAACACAATTATTGGCTTGTAATGTTTCAAAGGTTAAATTACGTACGGTAATAAAAAATCATTGTTCTGGAGCAACTCCAACAAAGGGGAAAGGTGAATACTATGAAAATGGTACAATACCATGGTTGCGAACACAAGATGTTAAATTTAATGAAATTAGAGAAGTAAGCAGTTTTATTACAGAAGAGGCGGTAAAAAAGACAGCTGTTAAATGGATTTCAGCTAATTGTGTTATTGTAGCAATTTCAGGTGCGACAGCAGGACGTTGTGCAATTAATAAATTTGAGACAACTACAAATCAACATTGTTTGAACTTGGAAATTGATAGTTCTAAGGCATTATATAAATATGTTTTTTATTGTGTTTCAAATCAGTATGAAGAATTACTTTCAAAAAAACAAGGTGCCAGGGGAGATTTGAATTCAACTTTAGTTTTGGACATGGAAATTCCATTACCAAGTATTGAAAAGCAAAAGAAGATTATTGATATCTTGGAGCGATTTGATTCTCTTTGCAATGACATATCAGAAGGTCTCCCAGCAGAAATTGAAGCACGCAGGAAGCAATATGAATATTACAGAGACAAACTACTGACATTTAAGGAGTTAGGCGCATGAGTACATTTAATATAGTTGCAGCAAGCAACGAAAGTACCGTTGTTGCTGAATATACACCAGAGAGTAAAAAATCTGAACAATATCAAAGTGAAGCGGCACTTGAGAATGAATTTATAAGAATGCTTTCAGAACAAGGATATGAGAGGCTTACCATCCATGATGAGAAGTCTCTGATATCTAATTTGCGTGTAAAAATCGAACAGTTAAATGATTATCAGTTTACAGATAAAGAATGGGAAAGATTTTTTAGCAATTATATAGCTAATGCCAATGAAGGAATTGAAGAAAAAACAAGAACAATTCAGGATGATCATGTAAAGACATTACAGCGGGATGATGGGTCAACAAAGAATATCAAGCTCATTGATAAGAAAAATATTCATAACAATCGACTGCAAGTGCTAAATCAGTACAAGGTCTCAGAGGATGATGGTGCAAAGCATGATAACCGTTATGACGTCACAATCCTTGTAAATGGACTTCCATTGGTTCATGTAGAATTAAAAAGGCGTGGTATTGCAATTAGGGAAGCATTTAATCAGATTAATCGCTATCAGAGAGATAGTTTCTGGTCTGGATGTGCTTTATATGAATATGTTCAGATTTTCGTAATTTCAAATGGAACACATACAAAATATTATTCCAATACAACTAGAAATGCTCATTTAAAGGAACAGAATGGCAGCCAGAAAAAGGGTAAAAAGACCAGCCATAGCTTTGAGTTTACTTCGTATTGGGCAGATGCAAATAATAAATTGATTCCGGATCTTGTGGACTTTACAAAAACATTCTTTTCAAAACACACGATTTTAAATGTACTTACAAAGTATTGCGTATTTACATCAGAAGACTTACTCCTGGTAATGCGTCCATATCAGATTGCGGCAACAGAACGTATTCTTAACCGTATTGAAATCTCAACAAACTATAAGAAGTTAGGTACTATTGATGCAGGTGGTTATATTTGGCATACAACTGGAAGTGGAAAGACATTAACATCGTTTAAGACCGCCCAACTTGCAACAAACCTTGAATACATAGATAAAGTACTCTTTGTAGTGGATCGTAAGGATTTAGATTATCAGACTATGAAAGAGTATGATCGCTTTGAAAAGGGAGCCGCTAATAGTAATACTTCAACGATTGTACTAAAGCGACAATTGGAAAATGATAATGCAAAAATAATTATCACAACCATTCAGAAGTTGGATACATTTATTGGAAAAAATAAAGACCATGCAATTTTTAATAAACACGTAGTTCTGGTTTTTGATGAATGCCACCGTTCTCAATTTGGAGATATGCATGTAAAGATTACAAAGAGTTTTAAGAAATATCACATCTTTGGATTTACTGGAACACCTATTTTTGCAGATAATGCTGGAGCTGGAAAGCATTACAATTTGCGAACAACACCTCAGGCATTCGGTGACAAGTTACACATTTATACCATTGTAGATGCAATTAATGACAGTAATGTATTGCCATTCCGTATTGACTATATCAAGACTATTAAAGAAAAATCAGGAATTAATGATGAACAGGTAAAAGCAATTGATAGAGAGAAAGCTTTATTAGAACCACGAAGAATTGCGGAGGTTGTAAAATATATTCGTGAACATTTTGATCAAAAGACAAAGAGAAATCGAGAGTCTTTTGGCTTTAATGTATTAACAAATGTACAGGAAGTGGCTTCTTCAAAGAAAAGAAATGAAATTGAAGAGAAAAAGCAACGAGTTCGAATGACTGGTTTTAACTCTATCTTTGCAGTAAGTTCTATTGATGCTGCAAAATTGTATTACATGGAATTTCGGAAGCAGATGAAAGAGGCTACAGAAGCACAGAAACTTCGTATAGCAACTATTTATAGTTGCGGCGTAAATGAAGAAGTTACAGATGATTTTGTGGAAGATGAAAATTCAGAAAATACAGATGGGCTGGATCAAAGTTCAAGAGATTTTCTGGATATGGCAATTGCTGATTATAATGAAATGTTTAAGACAAATTATGATACTTCCAGTGACAAATTTCAGAATTATTATAAGGATGTATCTTTAAGAATGAAGAACAGAGAGATTGATATTCTGATCGTAGTAAATATGTTCTTAACAGGATTTGATGCAACCACTCTGAATACATTATGGGTAGATAAGAATTTGAAATATCATGGACTGATTCAGGCATTTTCCAGAACAAATCGAATTCTTAATTCGGTTAAGACTTTTGGAAACGTTGTTTGCTTTCGGAATCTGGAAGATGAAACAAATAAAGCAATAGCCTTATTTGGAGATAAAGATGCGGGAAGTATTGTCCTGTTAAAGAATTTTGAAAGCTATTATAACGGCTATGATGAAAATGGAAAACATTATGATGGATATGTCGAATTAATTGACAAAATACAGCAGTTGTTCCCGGCAGGACAGCCTATCATAGGAGAAGATGAACAGAAGGAATTTATTAGACTCTATGGTGCAATTCTGCGTGTGAAAAATATACTTACTTCATTTGATAATTTCGCGGGACTTGAAATTCTTACACCAAGAGACTTTCAGGATTATCAGAGCGAATACATTGACCTATACCAGCAGTTCAAGCCAAAGGAAGATGAAAAGAAAGAAAATATCAATGATGATATTGAGTTTGAGATTGAATTGATTAAGCAGGTAGAGATTAATATAGAATATATTTTATTACTCGTAAAGAAGTACCAGGAAGATGGAAATAAAGATAAGGAAATCTTGGTTTCTATTGATAAGGCAATCAATTCAAGTATAAACCTTCGAAGCAAATTGCAACTCATTCAGGATTTTATCAAAACAGTTACTCCTCAGATGGAAGTGGATGATGAATGGAGAAAATTTGTTGAACAACAGCGTGAAAATGACTTGATGGAAATTATCACAGAGGAAAAACTTAAGATAGAAGAAACTCATAAGTTTGTCGAAAATTCTCTTCGTGATGGTGTTTTAAAAACGACGGGAACCGATATTGATGCGATTATGCCTCCTGTTTCGCGTTTTGGCGGCGGGAACAGAGCTGAGAAAAAGAAACAGGTAATAGATAGGCTTAGGGGCTATTATGAGAAGTATTTGGAGTTGTTTTATGGGAAATAGAAGTGATATCAGTTTATAGAAACAAGGAATCAATAAATTGAGAGAGAACTTTGCAAAAGGATTTGGTACTTTGCAAAGATTTGGAGGTGGGCAAAATTGGCATTTAATAAAACCATAAATATGTTTATTTTTGATGGTAATCCAAATGGTCGAATCATGTGTGAATTATCAAATTGGAATGGAAGAGTATATAAAATATCTCGTAATGAACTTTCTCTTTTTGCAAATAGAGATGATTGTCAAAATACAGGTGTTTATTTCCTTTTTGGACATGATATTGATAAGGGGGACACAGTATATATTGGAGAAGCTGAAAGAATGTACGACCGTCTAAAACAGCATTTGAAAGATAATGAATACTGGAATGAATGTGTAGCGGTTATTAGTAAAGATAATCATTTAAATAAAGCTCATGTGAAGTATATGGAGAATAAGTTCTACTTATTGGCAAAAGAAATAGCAAGATTTAGTATTGTAAATTCAATGGTACCAACTTGCTCATCTGTTTCAGAATACGATATAGCAATGTTGGATGAGTTTATCGAACATACAAGATTGCTAGTTAATACATTGGGTAAAAAAGTATTTGAAGCAGTTATAGATATGACGTCTCCTAAATTAAATGAAGATGATTTGTTTCAGATAAAAGCTGCCAGAGGTGCTGACGCGAAGGGAATTATTGTTTCAGAAGGTTTTGCAGTCTTAAAAGGATCTGTGATTGCATCAACAACTACTCCTAGTATGTCAAGAAGCTTAAATACATTAAGAGATAAATTACTAAAAGATGCAATCATAAATGAGAACTATGAATTTGTTAGTGACTATATATTCACGAGTCCTTCATTAGCAGCAGCCATAGTTATGGGAAGAAACGCAAATGGTAAGACAGAATGGAAAAATCATGATGGAGAGAATATAAATGATATAGAAACAAAATAGTTTCGCAATCTCTTACGTAAATATGGAGGTGTAAATTGAATAAACCAGTAGTCTTTATTAGTTCAACAATATATGATTTTTCAGATTTAAGATCTTCTATGAAGTATTGGCTTACTGAAATGGGTTTTAATGCACAGTTATCTGAACACAATGATTTCATAAAGGATACTAATCAGAATTCTTATGACGCATGCCTTGATGCGGTTAAGAAATGTGATTATTTTATTTTAATAATTGGATCAAGAAGAGGAGGAATGTATCCCGGTGAGAATATAAGCATAACAAGAAAAGAGTATAGGACAGCATATGAACTTGCAAAAGAGGGGAAAATTAAAAAAATTATTGTACTAGTAAGGCAGAACGTTTGGGATGTCAAGGAAGATAGAAAATCTTTGCACAAAACGCTAAATGGATTGAAAGTATTTGAAAACGATAAGGAAATAGAATTATCTCATATAGAGAAATATGATAGTAATATTTTAATGGATGCTGAACATATTATTTCTTTTATTAATGAAGTTACGCGTAATGAGGAATCTAAGGAAGAAAAGAAACCGATTATGAACTGGATACATAATTTTTATTCGTTCGAGGATGTAATTAAAGTATTAAAATCTGAGTTACGAATTTATTCCGATATATCAGTACGAATTGCGGAGCAGAATGTAAAGAGTGCATTAGTTTATAATATGCAAAATATTTCTACAATCGAGAATAATAAAGTAGTTGCATACTATTTGGGTTTTAAAGAAATGAGGGATAAACTAAAAGTATTTCGTGACGCACATAGTTGTCTGAATTTATCAGAGAAAATTGATTTTTCAACAACAGAAGTAGATCGGATGTCAGATTTTTTGCTATTTTTTAGAAATGGAATAAAGGATATGGATACTTCGGTTTTTGAAAACTTAATATCTAGTGGTGTTTTTTTATCATATTGTTCAGAACAAGAAACTTTTATTCAAGATAACTTCTGTAAAGCATTGACTCAAATGGTGAGAGAAATTAGAAGGTTAAAGCAGTTTGAGAGTGAATTTACAACGGAGATGCAGGGAAGACTGGCAGATAAAATATCAGGATATCATAATTACCCTAATAGAAGATGGGATTTTAAATTTTTTGATTTGGCAATGTTAAATGCAATCTATGAACGACTAATGAACATACAGAACTTAACTAGCTTTATGATTCAATATATAAATACACATGATAAAAACATAGGTTATCCTGAAATATTAAATGGACTTATTGAACCATGTAGACCTAGCGAAGAAGTGATATTGCAGATTTTTGAAAATAAATAGAGATACGAAGACTAATAATATCTTGAAGAGATGTTCAAAAAAGTATTTTACCTTAGGAACTAAGGGCGCACTTCTATACATACCCTTACAGGGTTGTATCAGCGCGTTATCAGCCGATTTTGAAATCGATGATAATCTTTGCGAAGCACTGCTTCGAACAAGGGTTAGTCCCCTTGCGCTACCATAGGTAGCTATCCCATAAAATGACGACTGCCGGGTTGATGAGCCTGGCAGTTTTTTGTATATTACCTTTTTGATTTTCCTCTTCCAGCAATTTGACGTTTGTAGGCATTGGAGTGTTTTTCGATTAGATTAGTAAATGCTTGTAAGTCACAAGGATCCATTTTTGTGATGTTCATATCGTAAGCGCTAAGTAATAGCGCGGATTTCAAAAAAACTGATCTGATGTCATACTTATAGTAATGCTTCAAGCATTTTGCTATGAGTTAATCTCAAGAACTCAAGCATTTCACTATGAGATCGGAGGTATTTTTTATGAGTAAATCACCCTATTCTGTTGAACAACGCTTGGCTTTTATTAATGAGTGCTATACTAGCGGTTTATCCGTTTACGCATGGTGCAGAGAAAACGACATCTCATCGGGAACCTTTTATAGTTGGATACATCATTTGAAAAAACAGGGTTGCCAATTACCAGATGCTGTTCCAACTAATCTTAGAGACAAACCTATCAGAGAATCTCACGAAGTTGTGAAAGTAAATATCGTAGATGATTCTGCGATTTTAAAAACTGATATGAATCATCCATATCGTATGCAGGAAGAAATCCCATGTAACACGAAATCATCCATTTGCATTCGTGTTGCCGATGTTACAATAGATTTGAATGAATCCGTTAATCCTGCTTTTCTATCTCAGGTTCTAAAGGCTGTGAGGTACAGCGTATGATTGGTGATATTTCAGTTGCAACAAATGTTTATATCGTATGCGGCTTATCCTCATAGAATTATTATCCTCATCTTTTCATCACAGGGAGTATAAAAAAGATCTTTATGTAAAAAGATGAGGATAATGTATCTAGCGTATGCCGCAAAGTCTAGCCAATTCGTCTT
>JAQUUB010000203.1 GCA_028694115.1 Lachnospiraceae bacterium | reverse complement strand
CCAGAGATGTCCACCCCACAAACTTGATTTCATTTCCGGGTGATCAAGGAAAAGTCTTCTTGCCAAATTTCCTTTCATGATCTTGATCATATCTGAAATCAAAAACTGTGGTCTACAATCCAGTAAAAAATGGATATGATCCGGCATGACCTCCATTGCCAATATCCGAAATGCATACTGCTCTGCAAGAAGCTGAAGCAAGTCTTTACACTCCTGTGCTATCCCATCTTTAAGAATTTATTTGCTTTTTGTTTTAAATCCATATAATCTCACCGCCGCTTAATCAAAGTTTCTGCCCTTCAAACTGGAAAGTAATGCGTAAGCATATCGATAGCTTCATCTTCCGTCTTAACAAAGAATACATCCTTGCCCTTGTTGCTTTCATAAATGAAATCCCTTAGGAGTTTGCTTGTATAGTGAGAATAAAGAGATCCTCCGAAATCAATTTTTTCACAAAATGGAAGTTGCACACTTATTCTATTTGATAATATAAGCCGCTACAATCTCACCAATATACGCAGTATGAGCATCTTGGTTTGCCATAAAATATGTCCCATCAACATCTTGTGGATACATCTGTTCCCTTATATCTGCCGGGATTTTTTCTAACTCCTGCTTTTGAGAATACAAAATCTTACATTCCAATGTTAGTGGATATTCTTTTATTCCGGGTACATCAATTACTTCCGGAACTTCTAATGTCAAATGAGCTTCTACCTCTTTATCAACATTGCGCCCAGATTGTGTACCACATACTTTTGCTATTGCAGCAATTGGTCTATCCATGGGAATACTGATCGTAAATTCTCCAGTTTCATCAAGCTGTGATTTTGTGTAGCGATGTTCCCTGACATATACCGTAAATGTAGATTTTCCCCATACGGTTCCAAGACTTCCCCATCCTATAATCATGCTGTTAAATTTCGTATGTTTTGAATTGAGAAGAATACCTTTCGGCAATGCCTCTGTAATTTTATTTGCGTAGTCTGTAACTTTAACTTTCTCTTTCATAGCTGATCTCCTTTAAAAAACTGTAATATGCCTTTTTATAATTCGTGATAATATGGGCATATATTTTCATAGTGTCCATCTTTCATACGAAATCCATTGGGTATAACACCAAGCTGAACAAAACCTAACCTTTCATATAAATGTCTTGCATGAGTATTTGATTCAACAACAGCATTAAATTGCATTACCCGAAAATTATGATTTTTCCCTTGCTGCAAACAGTCACTCACAAGTTTTTCCCCGATATGTAACCCTCTTGATTCCTTGTCAACTGCGTAGCTTGCATTACAAATATGTCCGCATCTGCCCTCATTGTTTGGATGTAAGATGTATAAGCCACATATTTTTCCATTATCAGTATTTTCGGCTACACCACAATAAGTTTGGTTTTCAAAAAACAACGCTCCTGTTGTATCTGTCAGAAAATCTTCTTGTGGAAATGCAATCCCATCATCAACTACTGTATTCCATATTTCAATCATTTCTTTTAAATCACCTTTATTATATTTTCGTATCTTGATGCTCATTTCTATACTCACTGGTTTTTCTCCTCTGTCGATTCAAAGTTTCGCTGTTGTTTCTTCGGGCATATCCTCAGCAGTTCCTCCAGGAAATGCTGTCCGATTTTCTCTGCATCAAAGTGATCTGCTTCACAGATAAACCGCAGCCCGTCCGGGGTAAGCAGACGGCCGTTGTTCCTGTCACAGCAACGCTGCTCATAATCCTCTAATTGCTTTTTCGTTATTGTCGTGTTCTGGAGCGGGTCTTTCTTGCTGTTTCTACCATTTTTACATGGCCTTCTTTCCGGTGAAATGGGTAAAATTAAATTGTGGGACAAAATTAAAAGGTGCTATTTGCGTTTCTTCTTGGGCCCGGTCATCTCGTAACTCATAGCAATCAGGCTCTTTATTTCTTCTGCGGATGCGCTGCCGTCCAAGCGGATACTTATCCATTTATCCTTATTCATGTGGTAGGCAGGATGGAAACCCGGCTGCATGCGCAGGGAACCTATCAAAATCGGGTCGCACTTCACATTCAGCACATCCACCGGTATATCGCCCTCAAGGCCCAGCTTGTTTCTTTCGACTTCCATCACCAAGCCATACCACTTGTTATTTTCCTTATGACGCAGCACGGCATTCCAGTCCATCCAAGGATAATCCGGCTCAGTCCCATACTGCTTTCTTACATATTTAAAAACTTCTCGTCGTTCCATATCACAATTCCAATTCGATCTTTTTTGACTTGGCAATCCCAACTATGACATTGCCATTGATTTTTAGTAGTTCGCCATCTTTGCATTCAACATTCAAGCACTGCCTGTATTCATCTTTCAATTCGATGTTGTCATACTGTCCTTCCATCGTTCTTTTTATTATAAATCCTACGGTTGATAAGCACAAGATACACCTCTAAATAATTTCCAAGAGGAAAGCACCCTTCTTATCCAGTTTTTCCGTCTTAACCTGATATGTCATCATACGTAGTACATAATCTGGAAGCTTACGATGCCCCAATTCCCACTCCGTCATTGTTCTATAAGGAATTCCAAAATATGCACAGAACTCCTTACGATTCATTCCCGTACTTTCTCGTAACGCTCTTACTTGATCCTTAATTTCCATTCCATAGTTCTCCTTTTACTCAATGTGTATTTATTATAACAATTTTATTGTAGTTACGCAATGAGTATTTATTAATATGTTCTTTATTTGTATGACTCATTACTGTTCTTGCAAACAATGGATTCAAGGTAAGTTCTGGTTTTTGTAAAGCTTCACACACCTGTTTTACTAATTCCTGTCTATTCTTCGGTTTCATATTTAAAGATTTTACAGTTAGATCTATTTCACGAATCATCTCCATAGCTTCCTTTGTTTTACCAAGCATCGTATTGTAATCATACGAAATATCCCATGCTGGATAAAACCATTTACACATGCTTTCTTCTCGAATTCTACACAAACTACTCATGCTCGCAACATAGTCCACATAAATTGGAATATCTCCTTTTACCGGTATGCTATCTCCAATAAACATAACATCTTCCATCTGATATGATACCTCATCAATGGAATGTCCCGCAGTTCCTATAACTTGAATTGAAAATGTTTCATCTAATTTTATTACATCTCCATCCTTTATAAAATAATCCACCTCCACTGATTTCCCCGCTAAAGTATAAAAGTTTGGAATAGATCGTTCCCTAAATTGTAAATCTATATTTTCAATCCAGACTGCCTCCCCTTTACTTGCATATACTTTACACCCTGTCTGTTCCTTGAACCAAGCTGCCGTACCAATATGATCTGGGTGCGCATGTGTTAAGAAAATTGCTTTTAAATCTGATATCTCTCTTCCGATTTCATGTATTTTTTTAATAATTATATGCTGACATCCTGCGACTCCAGAATCAATCAAATAGCAATGTTTTCCCACAATTAAGTACACATATACATATCTTTCTATCTGCTCTGTTACATGAAAATCCACCTTAATCTGGTACACATTCATCTCTCAATCCTCCTCCACAATAATTGCTCTCGCATCCACATTATTTTCTCTTTTCTGTTTGATGCAATTGTATTCGTTTGATGAAAAGCAATTATCCAACTGTTCCCTTGTCTGAAACCGAATGATAATAACACGATCTGGTTTTCGTTGGCCACTTAATGAAATTATTTTTTCACTTCTTGTAAGGTATATTCCTCCGTAAGCCTCTACTATTGGTCTTACCTGTTTAATATACTCCATATAATCCTGTATTTTTTTCTTTTCATCAAAATATACATCTACGCAGAAATAACAGTTCATATGTCCCCCTTTGTGCAAGTATACACTTGCATACAATTTACAATTTAAGAGAAATCCTAAAAAGAATTTCTCTATACTTTCATGTTAATTATTCCATGCAGGAATACATCCACACTATTAATGATATATTCCTTTTCCTCAATAGCAGATAACTTTTCCCCAAATGATGCCTTTAAAAACACAAATCCAAAATTCATCGACAAAAACTGCATCGCTAAACTTTCTGAATCAATTGAACGCTCGTTTAAATATTCATCAAAACATTCAACAAGAACATTCTTAAATGTCATTGGTACCTTTAAAATTCCTTCTGATGTCTCTTTAGCCAATTCTGGTGTTCGCAAACCAATTGACAGCTTGACCATCTGTGGAGTAACCTTTTTCATATATTGCTGCGAAAAAGAAATTAAGTCACTTCTAATGTCCCCCATTCGACTAAAATCTGTCTCTTTCAGTGAAGGATTCCATTTTGGAAGTTGCATTGCAGCTAAAATAATATCCTTCTTATTCTTAAATCTTCGAAATACCGTACACTCATTAACCCCAGCCATTTTAGCTATTGCTTTTGTAGTAGTCAATGAATATCCTTTTTCCATAACTAGATTCATTGTAGCTTCAATAATTTTTTCTTGTGTTTCATCGTACATAATATATTCTCCATGTGCAAGTGATTACTTGCATTATATTTCAAAAAACAAGTTCTGTCAACAATACCGAAAAAGCACCTCCGGATTGGCATATTGGTTTGTACCATCAAATTCGGATTTTATGTATCTAACATTTTCTTAATATTATACACACATGTTGACATTCGAATCCCGCAGCTGTGATTAGATGGCAAAATAAAAGACACCCTTGTAAATAATCCACTTCGAATCACATACTAGGTGCCTTCCGACATAAAGCTTATCACAACTTAACCAACTGCAGCAAGGTCTCCTTTGGACCAATTTTCTTAATAATACCATCCGAAACTGAAACAGCATCTTCTATCAGTCTAACATCCAAAAATCTATTTTATTACTTTTTATTGACTGGAAACCACAATTCAAGATATCCTAGTTCCTCATCTCCACCATAAATCTCAAAATTTGCAGCATCCACACGTTCATAGTTTGCCGTTGGCAGCCATTCACTGTAAAAACGCTTCTGCATGCCAGACAGTACATCATTAAATTCATCCCATCTGAATTTATCGGATGAAAAAACAGCATATGTCTGGGATGGTATATGCATTTTTGTATAACCATCTGTTTTACTGTTTTTTGTAGTAAAAGCGAAAAGCATATATGAAAAAGTATTTCCCTCTGTCTTTCGGTAATTCTCTACAGCATGAATTCTGCAAAGATCCTGTGGAACAAACTCAGGTAGTCCACCTGCATCCTCATAAAGTTTATCATATTCACCATTACTCTGGCACTTTTTCCACAACTGATCCGGTCTTAAGAATCCTTCTTCTCCGGAAAGTGATGCCATTATCTCAATTCCAAATACATGAAAATCCTCTTTTGTTTCAATTCTGTAATTCATTTCTTTTTCTCCTTTAATTGATATTTG
>JAQUUB010000059.1 GCA_028694115.1 Lachnospiraceae bacterium | reverse complement strand
ATGAAACGCAGAACCCACTACACAGGAAGAAAAGAGTATATCGCATGGACTTGCGGCACTCATATTGAAGACAAAAGCAAATGCACCATGCTCTATGTGAGAGATGATGCCATAAAGGCGGCATTCACAACGATGATGAATAAGCTGGTCTTTGGCTATAAAGAGGTTCTTACTCCTCTGCTGGAGGGTCTTGACGAAAACACCAATTATATGAACATGGAAAAGCAGAAGGAATTTGATAAACAGCATCAGGCAATCAAAGAGCGTGAAACGCTTCTGCGAGAGCATTTTCACAAGAATCTGTTAAGTCAAGAAATATTCAGCAAGGGTATGGCTGATATTGAACAGGAACTTCGAACGCTGGCTCAGATGAGAGAGGATTATCTTCATAATCAAAACCGTGGCATAACTTATCTTGCGGCGGCAAGAGATTTATATGCTTACTGTTGCAAATCAGAGATGCATTCGATTTACGATGAGGAAGTTTTCAAAAGGTTTGTAAACTGGATAATTATTTTCTCAAGAGATGAAGTTGGGTTCAGATTAAACTGCGGCATTACGCTCAGAGAAAGGATGGTGGTTCGATGAAAATGACCTTATTCGGCTATACAATTAAAAATGGGAAGGCCTATATCGACAAGGAGAAGGCTGTTAAGGTGCAGAAGCTGTTTGATGGATATATCAGCGGTTTGGCACTGCGGGCGGCCGCCCTTGAGGCAGGAATTGATACTTTCCACGGCAGTGCAGGGCGAATGCTCCAAAACAAAAAATATATGGGAACAGATTTTTACCCCACAATTATAAGCGAAGAAATATTTCAAAAGGCACAGGTCGAGCGAGAAAATCGTGCAGTTAAACTGGGGCGGGTTCGTGAGGTCGAAGAAGACCTGCCAATTCTCTCTCCTTCTAAATTTCGATTCAAATCAAATGAAATCATATTTGATGATCCTTTTAAACAGGCGGAATATGCCTACAGCATGATAGAAAGTGAGTGGTTTTAATGGAAGAAAGAAGTGTTACCATTCTTCCGCCAAGGCTAAATCGAAAAAGAGAGGAAGCCAAAGCAGAAGAAAAAACAAAATTAAGGGTCGCTGCTTACTGCCGTGTTTCAACGGACAGTGACGAACAGGCTACCAGTTATGAAACGCAGATAGAGCATTATACTCTATTTATACAAAACAATCCGGAATGGGTACTGGCGGGCATATTTGCCGATGACGGCATTTCCGGTACAAATACCAAAAAGCGTGATGAGTTCAACCGTATGATTGAAGAGTGCAAAGCCGGAAATATCGATATGATTATCACGAAATCTATCAGCCGATTTGCAAGAAATACCATTGACTGCCTTAAATACATTAGACAGCTAAAAGCCTTGAATATTGCCGTTTTCTTCGAGAAAGAAAATATCAATACAATGGATTCCAAAGGCGAGGTGCTGCTCACCATTATGGCTTCTCTTGCTCAGCAGGAAAGCGAATCCTTGTCGCAGAATGTTAAACTGGGTATTCAGTTTCGCTACCAGCAGGGCATCGTTCAGGTCAATCACAACCGATTTTTAGGCTATACCAAAGATGCTGACAAGCACCTCGTGATTGTGCCGGAGGAGGCGGAAATCGTAAAGAGAATCTATCGGGAGTACCTTGAGGGAGCGAATTACAAGGAAATATCCTCTGGTCTTGAAGCAGATGGTATTCTGACTGCGGCAGGAAATCCGAGGTGGCATTCCAGTACATTGAAGAAGATTCTCACTAATGAAAAATACATGGGCGATGCTCTTTTGCAGAAAACCTATACTGTGGACTGCCTTACAAAAAAGCGAGTTGCCAACGATGGAACCGTTCCGCAGTACTATGTTAATAATGACCACGATGCAATTATTCCGAGAGAACTTTTCACTAGAGTTCAAGAGGAGATGAAACGCAGGGTCAACATTCGGCAAGGTATGGACGGCAAAAAGCGTGTCTACAGCAGCAAATATGCCCTTTCCAGCATTGTCTTTTGCGGACATTGTAATGATAATGTTTCGCAGAACCCACTGGAACAATCACGGTAAAAAGCTGATTGTATGGAGATGCATTACACGGCTGGATGCTCCGGGAGTGGAATGCCCGGCAAGGACGCTGTCAGAGATACAGCTGCAGAACTTGGTGCTTGAGGCAATCAACAAAGTTCTTGGCGGCAAACAAAGAGCCATAAAGGTTTTGGAAACCAATATTTCACAGGTTTTTGGGAATGCCCACACCGAAGAATTAGAGCGTGTCAGAAAGCAGATTGAAAAGCAGCAGATGCTCCTTGTCAAAATGACCGCCGCATCTGAGGATTATTCCAAGGTAGTTGATAAGATTTATGCCCTGCAGAATGAGCAAAAACAAGCAATGGCGGACAGCGTGAATTATAAGGCACAAGTTGAGCGAACGGAGGAAATGATAGAATATCTGAAATCTCAGCCGAAACGAGTGACAGCCTATGATGAACAGCTGGTACGAAGGCTGATAGAAAAAATTACGGTGCATGATGACCATTTGGACTTCTTGTTTAAGTCAGGCATTCAGATTGAAATCAAGGGATAAAATAATACAAAAACAGCGATAGGCACTCTGTAAAAATGCAGGGTGTCTATTTTTTCTGCAAAGGATTGAAAAATTCATAAAATAGTGGTATAATAAATAATCTGAAATGTGTTAGAAATAGTCGGTTTGCTTAATGGGAGAAAACAGTATGCTGAAAAACAATATAGAGGTAGACGTTAAGGTCAAATGCATAGAGAATGGTGTCACGCAGGCTCAGCTTGCCGAGAAGATTGGCACTACTGGACAGTATGTCAATCGTATCATCAAAAAGCAGGACGGTGTGGTAAACAAGACCTTCGTGCAGATGCTGGAGGCTCTTGGCTATGATATTGAACTGACCTATGTGAAAAGAGAAGATCAGGCGAAGGGAGAATAAGATATTGGATAATCATGGCGAAATGATAATTTATCAGACAGAAGATGGTCTGACAAAGATAGATGTCAATATGCAGGATGAAACGGTTTGGCTATCGTTAGAGCAGATGGCTGACTTATTCCAAAGAGATAAGTCCACCATATCAAAGCATATTAAAAATATCTTTGAGGATGGAGAATTGGTACGAGAATCAACTGTTGCAAAATTTGCAACAGTTCAAAACGAGGGCAATAGGCAGGTAGAAAGAGCCATAGATTACTACAACTTGGATGTTATTATTTCTGTTGGCTACCGAGTAAAATCACAGCGTGGTGTGCAGTTTCGAATCTGGGCAACAAATATCTTAAAAGAATACATCAAAAAAGGTTTTGCTATGGACGATGACCGCTTGAAAGAGTTGGGCGGTGGCGGATACTTTAAAGAACTGCTGGAAAGAATTCGTGACATCCGAGCATCGGAAAAGGTTTTCTATCGTCAGGTGCTTGAAATTTACGCAACGAGTGTGGATTATAATCCGAAAGCAGAGGTTTCTGTTCAGTTTTTTAAGCGAGTACAGAACAAGATTCACTATGCTGTTTCCGGCGAAACGGCTGCCGAGGTTATCTATCATCGTGCGGATGCTGAAAAAGATTTTATGGGACTTATAACTTTTTCGGGAGAGCAGCCGACACTGCGAGAAGCGAAGATTGCAAAAAATTATCTGGATGAAAAAGAACTGCGAGCGATGGGACAGCTTGTTTCCGGGTATCTTGATTTTGCAGAAAGACAAGCAGAACGAGAAGTGCCTATGACAATGGAAGATTGGGCAAAGCACCTCGATGGAATTTTAACATCAACTGGAGAAAATCTTCTCACTGGGAATGGTACAGTCAGCCATCTACAGGCGATGGAGAAGGCTCAGACGGAGTACAGGAAATATAAAGCTAAAACATTAAGCAGTGTTGAGCAGGATTATTTGGATAGTATAAAGCAACTGGAACAAAAAGAAAAACAGCAGAAATGAGATTGGGGAAATCAGTTATTAAGATAAACTTTATAGCTGAAATGGAGAACTAAAAACAGAATTTTTGGAGGAAGGTTAGAATGTACAAGGGAACTTTGATTGCAGTGAAAAATATGGAAGTAAGCAAAAAATTTTATTATGATATACTGGACATGAATGTGGTAGGTGATTTCGGTGCCAATGTTCAACTGGATGGTGGATTGTTTTTGCAAACACTTGACACATGGTGCAATTTTATCAATAACAAAGAAGTATATCTTAAAAATAATGCTGGAGAATTATACTTTGAAGTTTCTGATATTGATGAGTTTTATAAGAAACTACGAACAGATAATATTGAATATGTTCATGAATTGTTAGAGCATAATTGGGGACAAAGAGTTGTTCGTTTTTATGACCCGGACTATCATATTATTGAGGTTGCTGAGGATATTTCAATGGTTGTAAAACGGTTCTTTAATAATGGAATGACGGAGGAACAGGTTGCTGAGAGGATGGATGTTCCTGTGGATTATGTCAAGGGGTGTTTGGAAAGCTAACTTTTCCTTTGTCAGGAAATCGAAACTTTGAAAGGGGTAATAGTATATGAAAATGCCGAAAGAAAATATTGATACTATCATGTTCGCCCCTTGTGGAGTGAATTGTAAGGTCTGCTATAAACATTGCTATCATAAAAAGCCATGTGCCGGGTGCCTGAACGGTAATATAGGCAAGCCGGAACATTGCCGTAAATGTAAGATAAAAGACTGTATCAAAGACAAAGGCTTATCCTATTGCTTCGAATGTATCGACTATCCATGCAAACTGATAAAAAATCTTGAGAAAAGCTATAACAAGAGATATCAAGCAAGCCTTATGAAAAATAGTGAGTTTGTTCGCCAATATGGATTAGAAGCGTTTATGGAACAGCAGAAAGGAAAATATACCTGTCCCAAATGTGGCGGTATTATTTCCATTCATGACAGGGAATGTAGTGAGTGTCAAGAAAAGATGAATAATGAAATGTTCAGTTTATAGAATAAGAAAAATTCGAGTCTATAGAAATAAATTTACAAGAGTGGGAGGAATATAAGATGATCCATTTCAATAATGAAAAATATCAAACATTGGCATCTGATTTAATTGGAGATATATTTTACACATCAACATCTTACAGAGGAAAAATCTCTACACTTAGGCAATATGCTGAGATAATTGTCAGGAAAATTTTGAATATCGATCCGGAAAAAGAAATAACTTTAGGAGATGAAGAAATAAGGAGAAGTATACGAACGTTACTAAACTACAAAGTAGTAGAAAAGGCAGTTAATAAGTTAAAAAAGAAAGGCAATAGAACTACGCATACCAAATTCCGTGGCGAGGTTACCGTTGAAGAATTTAATTTAGCAATAGATGGATTATTTGACCTTCTGTCGTACCTTCTCATCAGTTATTTTGAGAAATACAAATTTGGTACAAACGGAAATGTCATGTTTTCATTTTCAATTTTGCCACCAATAATACGATACAAAGTTTTAATATTCTTATATGAGAAATATCCAGATAATGTTTCAATTATTGATAAATTGGTATTGGCAACATTAAAGGCTAGTGATGCTGAAACTGCAATTAAATGGATTGAAGAAAACAAAGAATCTTTGCTTCATATGAATACATATTCTGAAAATTTCAATAGTGAACTTGCCGAACAAGATCCCCGTTTGGTAGAAGTATTGAAATATATGGCACCACCAAATATGTACCAATTATGTAAGGATAAGATAACTCAATTAGGATCAACAATTCGTAGTAAAGGTTTAACATATTCGGATTTTGAAAGTGCATTACCATATTATAGGAAAGTAGGGAGGGTTCAAGGGACTACACCAGAGGTTCAAGAGTTCAATGACATTATGGATTTTTTATATATGGGTCGCATAGAACGAGAACATTTGTGTTCTGATTCAGATGATTCTATTGCGGTATTGGACATGATTGAGTGATGAATGATATATGATATATGTGAAGAATTAGAGACATTTATTGGAAGTGTTAATGTCGTTAGGTATTGCTATCGGAAGATAGTTAGATTTTGTTAGAGTCCAGTTTGTATGAAGTTGTTATATGGTGATAGCTGCCGTTGCCTGTTCCCCTATGAACAGAACCCTGTTTCCAAAATCTCGTTGACCGATTTTCAAGTGAAGAACAGAAAACAGTATGAAAATGCCCTAATTTGCCCTTGACCTATTTACTGAAATACGAGGATTTTCTAAGAATTTTGCCTTTGACTTGTTTACGCAAAAACAGTAGTGTTCTTGGACTTATTACCACAAGAAATAAGCACTTAGGCTCTGATAATGCTATCAAAAGCACCCGCTCGTGCCATGTAGAGACGGTAGTATTGATGCCAAGGGTTCAGAAGTAAATGCCGAAACAGGCTCTTCACGCAAGGAATTCAATCTTATCATTGAAGATTGCAATGATAAGAAGTTGGATATAGTCATAACGAAAAGTATCAGCAGATTTGGAAGAGACATCGTTGAGATTCTGGATGTGATCAGTCAATTAAAGGTACTGGGTGTCCGTGTAATATTTGAGCAGGAAGAGTTGGATACTGTAAATACAGACAGTGATTTGATGATTGCTGTTATTAAATCTATTGCACAGGCAGAGAATGAATCACGTAGTGAGAATATAAAGTGGGGCATTAAGCAACGGGTGGCATCTGGGAAATCAAAATTGTATGATAGAAAATGCTATGGGTATAGACATGATGCGGATGGTAACTTGGTTCTTGATGAGCAAACAGCAGAGAATGTCAAACTGATATTTGACTTGTATCTTCGAGGGTGCAGTGTGTTGGAAATCAGTCCCTGCTGGACAAGGGATAAAATAAAGGAGGCACAGTATGGCGCAACATTTATCTATCAGAGTGCCGTGGAAAGATAACGGATATTCGGGCTTGGTTTGTAACAAGCCTTGCTATAACAATGCTTGCCTGCGATTGAAAAACGTCGCAGACAGCAGAGATGATGAATTGGAAGAAAAACTTGCGGGCTGTCCGATTGCTGGACACGAAACAGAGATACCATGCCTTTCTGAAGGCGGCTGTTTTATGTCAGCGGATACTTATTCAAAAACTACGGTGCATCCGTATAAAAAAGGCAATAGCGGAGCGCATGGACATTTTTTGGAGACGGAGCTGGTATATCCTCCGTTCACCCTTCCGGCGAGACCTTTTGGATGGACGATGCTGCGTAAAGGAAATGACCGTGATGATGCTAATATTGCAAAATTGGTTGAACGCCTCGGTATTGATTATGATGCGGCAAGAGAGCCGGATTTACCGTTCACGACAAACTGGGTACAGGATGCCACTAACCAAAGAGCAATCTTCAAAACTTTTTATGAGGATGTTCAAATTGGCAGTTCACTTGTGATTCCTTATGCAAAGCAGGTACCGTTTATTGATGATGCCAAGCGTGTGGTAATGGGAATCGGTGTTGTAACTTCTTTGAAAGAGCCACCAGAACATAACCACACAGACGCAGGTACTCTGCGCTCTATCCTTTGGGAGACTATGGTAGGTCATTCCATCCGTGAAGAGCGCAAAAATGGGTTCTTACTGCCATACCGTGAAATGATGGAATACGCAGAAGAACATCCAGATTTTGATATGAATACAATAACCGTATTGGCAGAGGATGACTATTTTGAAGAGTTCTCCTATGCAACGGAGCAACTATCCTTTGATGCAGTAATTAGCGTTTTACTTCAGACAATAAAGGCTCTGGAAATTATCAAAGAATGTATTCCGGGCAATTGGAATGAATGCATCACTTGGACAAGAAATCGCCTGAAAGAAGTATGGCTGGATAGAGGCGTGTTCCCCGGATTGGGAGCAATGCTGAATGCAGTAGGATTCCGTCGTGGAAAAATCATAGCCAAAGAAGTAAAAGCGAAAATAACGGATTTGTCTGATTATGAAAGCACATTGATGCAGGCATTAAAGGCACCAAAGAACTACTTTAGTTCTTTGGTAACCTCTACGCTTGGAAGCACTGAGGTACATACCTTCCTGTCACTTTCAGGAGAAAGAAAAGCCCTGTTCTGGTTGCTGGCTCGTATGTCATTGACGAATACACAAGCCGAGATAGCATTTAATCCTGAATGGCGTAGGAAATGTGGCATTGGATGCTCTGACAAGGAGATTATAGAAAATCCATATATCCTTTATGAGCAAACCAGACGCAGCGCACCTGAGTGCATTATTCCAGTCAAAAAAGTCGATATGGCAGTATTCCCACCGGAGATTATCAGAAATGCAAATCCGCTGCAGGAGCCATCTGCACTCGATTCCGAGAATGATAAACGACGTATCCGTGCTTATGCCATTAGTCAGCTGGAAAAGCAGGCTTTGTGGGGACACACTGTTTATCCTCTGGATAAAATAATCGAGGAAGTAAATGCTCTGCCTATCGAGCCGGAGTGTCGTGTCACAGGTGACATTATGAACAGCGTAGCAGCATTCCTGCAAGAAGAATTGGCTCCAGTAGAATGCGCAGATGGAAGTAAGGCATATCAGCTGCTTCGCTTATATGAAATTGATGAAGTAATTCGTTCTTCCATAGGAAAGCGGCTCAAGGGTAAACGCCATGATCTTCAGGAGGATTGGAGAGCAATTGTTGATAATGCTTTTGAAGGACAACAGTCAACAGAATTTGAAGATAGAGCCAGAACAGAAAAAGCAGCTATTTTGAAAGAGTTGGCAGAGTCAAGATTATCCGTTTTAATAGGCGGTGCTGGAACAGGAAAAACGACCCTGCTTGCTTTGCTATGCAAATCACCTCAAATTCGTGATGGTGGAGTACTTCTTTTGGCTCCGACTGGAAAAGCACGAGTGAGAATGAGTCAAGCTATGAAGCAGCAGGGCGTAAACAGTACAGCAAAAACGGTAGCCCAGTTCTTGAGCGAAAGTAAACGCTTCAACGGATATACGATGGAGTATCATCTTTCTAACGAAGAGGCACAGAATGTTCCATTCACGGTAATCATTGATGAAAGCTCCATGCTTACGGAGGAGATGTTTGGTGCATTACTGCAAGCACTTCGTAAAAAAGCACAGAGAATCATTTTCGTAGGAGACCCTAACCAACTACCACCGATTGGTGCTGGCAGACCATTTGTAGATTTGGTTCGTAGTTTGGATGTGGGTATTACTGAGTTCCCGAAGGTTGGTAAAGGATTCGGACAGTTGACAGTCACTATGCGTCAGCTTTCTGATGACGGTCAGCCTCGTGGCGATACTGAACTTTCCAAATGGTACACGGGGAATGCAGAGAATTTGGATGATAGTATTTTCATTCAGCTGCAGAGTGGCACATTGGGTAAGCACGTAGCTTTCAAAACATGGAGTACTCCGGAAGAACTGGAACAGAAGATATTTGAGACAGTCTTTGAAGAAACAGAAATGACAGATATTGATGATATTGAGGGATTTGATATTTCGATTGGTGGGTCTGTCAATAGTGGTTGGATGAACTTTGGTTCCGACCCGAAGAAGGTAGAAAGCTGGCAAATCCTATCTGCATATCGAAACGATGCTGCGATTGGCACAGCAACTATTAACCGTTACATTCATGAGAAATATCGTTCACAGCAGATGATTACATTGAAAGACTGTAAGGTGCGAAGAACCAGACATATTCTTGGTACAGATGGCATCGTTTTTGGTGACAAGGTCATCAACGTCCGCAATCAGAAAATGAAAGGTTACAATGTTCAGACGCATGCAACAGAGGACGGATATGTTGCAAACGGTGAGGTCGGTATTGTGGAGCGTATCTGGGAAAAGCCAAAAGCAAAAAAGAATACGCATCAGGTCGTGTTCTCTTCCCAACCCACATTTGATTACAACTGGACATCTACAGTATCAGATGAAGGAAACTCCGACTTGGAACTTGCCTATGCCCTCACAGTTCATAAAGCGCAAGGTAGTGAATTTGGTAAGGCAATTCTGGTACTTGGTGAGCCGGGAGGCTTGCTCTCTAAGGAACTGCTTTATACAGCAATTACCAGACAGAAGGACAAGCTTGTCATTCTCTACAACGACGGAGCATATCACTTGAGGGATTATTCATCCATGTCGTGTTCAGAGGTTGCCAGAAGGTTTACCTGTCTCTTTGAAGCTCCGAATATCGTAGAGTACAAGAAAAAATATTATGAACAGGCATTGATTCACAGAACCCTGAAGGGCGATTTAGTTCGTTCCAAGTCAGAGGTTATCATTGCTAATATGTTGTTTGAAGCAGGCATTGAGTATGAATATGAAAAAGAACTGGACTTGGGTGATGATGGCATAAGGATTCCGGACTTTACGATTGAGGATGCTGAAAGTGGCACCTGCTTCTACTGGGAACATTGTGGAATGCTCGGCGATGCTGGCTACAGCAAGCACTGGGAGGAAAAGAAAGAGCTGTATAAGAAACATGATATTGTGGAGGGTGAAAACCTGATTGTATCCAAGGATTCCCTGAATGGTGGAATTAACTCTGCAGAAATCAAGCGTTTGATTAACAACTATTTGATGTAAGAAAAGGCGATTAAGGATGCATTGGTGCATTTTTGGATGAATGAATTGATTTTGGAGGGGAACAGAATGAGACGTTCAGAACCGTTTTTGGACATACCTGAAAGTAAAAACTGGGAATCTGTTGATATAGTTTCTAAAGGATGGTCCAATGATAAGAAGTATAAGATAAGGACGAGTGAAGGCGAGTTATTGCTTCTTAGAGTATCTGATATAGAACAATTGGATGCAAAAAAGAAAGAATATGAGATTATTACGAAATATTCCAAACTTGGAATATATATGTCTATGCCAAGGGGGATTGGAATCTGTAATAATAATAAAAATATTTATATGTTACTGTCTTGGGTTGAAGGATGCGACTTGGAGGAGGTATTGCCCAGTCTTTCCGTAAAAGAGCAATATCTTCTGGGACGAGAAGCCGGAAAGATTCTTAGAAAAATACATTCAATTCCTATAGAAGAGGAAGATGTTCCTGAAACTACAAAAAGGGAAAAGAAACTATTTCAATTATCGAGATATGAAAATTCACAAGTTAGAATTTTGGGTGACGAAATTGCAATAAAATACGTAAAGGACAATATAAATCTGATTTGGAAGGAAAGTCCGGTTTACATGCATGGAGACTTTCATCCTGGAAATCTGATTTATAGAGCGGATGGTTCTATTGGAGTAATTGATTTTAATAGATGGGAAATTGGCGATCCATATGAAGAATTCTATAAACTGGAAAGCTTTGGAATTGAGATAAGTATCCCATATTGCATTGGACAGATTGACGCCTACTTTGATGATAAAATACCAAATGATTTTTGGATTACAAATGCAGTATATGTAGCCCAGGCTTCCTTGTTTTCTGTTAAATGGGCGGAAAAATTTGGACAAGAAGATATTGACGGAATGGTTAAAAGGGCAAGAACTTCATTTGAAAATTATGATGATTTTAGATTAACTATTCCAAAATGGTATACAAATGAATACCGAAAAAAGTTTTTTCCATCTGTTGGAAAGGCTAAGAAAATTATGATTATTGGCAGCCCTGGATCAGGAAAAAGTACATTTGCTAGAAAATTGAGAGACAAATCAGGGTTACCTTTATTCTATTTAGATATGATAAACCATAAACCGGACAGGACAGAAATATCTTCAGAAGATTTCGATGTTAAGTTGAGAGAAATCCTTAATCTGCACGAGTGGATTATAGATGGTAATTATCAGCGGACTTTAGAAATTCGTATGAAAGAAGCGGATATGATCATTCTATTTGATTTGCCAACTGAGGTATGTCTTGAAGGTGCAATAGCACGAATAGGTACTAAGAGAGAGGATATGCCCTGGACTGAAACAGAAAACGATTTAGAAAGTGGATTTAGGCAATGGATTGAGGAATTCTCGGTGAAAAAACTGCCGGAGATTTATGCACTTCTGGAAAAACACAAAGAGAAAGACATCGTAATATTTAAGTGTAGAGAGGAGGCAGATGATTTTGCACAAAATTATGGAACTTCCTGCGTGGGAGAGATTATTTAAGAGATATGTTTTAGGCAGCACAGTGGTGTTGCTATCCGCTCTCTTTTTAGGGGAGAAAGATAGCAGGAGATTTTAATTTCAGTGCTGAACAGGCGAAGCTCCATGCAGAAACCGAATTTGAAAAGTCATTTTTCATTCCTCTTCGTTAATCTACGATTTTGCCGTCGGTCGAGATGGTCACGACCTGCCACGGGATAAACTTTCCGCTGTTTTGCAGCGCAGTTTTGGCGGCGTTCTCCAACCCGCCACAGCAGGGTACCTCCATGCGGACAATGGTAACGCTTTTAATATCGTTGCAGCGGATGATCTCGGTGAGCTTTTCGGAATAGTCCACGCTGTCCAGCTTCGGGCATCCCACAAGGGTGATATGTCCCTTAATGAACCTATCGTGGAATCCGGCGTAGGCATAGGCAGTGCAGTCCGCAGCAATGAGCAGCTTCGCACCGTCAAAATAGGGCGCATTTACCGGAATGAGTCTGATCTGAACCGGCCACTGGGAAAGATGGCTGGGCAGTATTTCGCCTTGCTTATTTGACTTTTTGTGCTTGCTCTGCATGACTGCGGCTTCGTCATAGGCGGCAGCCTTGCGTTCTATAAAAGTGATGGCACCGGTGGGGCAAGCAGGCAGACAATCACCCAAGCCGTCGCAATAATCGTCACGCAATAGCTTCGCTTTGCCGTCTACCATGCCGATGGCTCCCTCATGGCAAGCCGCAGCGCACGCTCCGCAGCCGTTGCATTTTTCCTCGTCAATGTGAATAATCTTTCTTATCATGTTCAAGCCCTCCGTTGATCTCTTGATTTTATGACATGAGTATACTATAATAAATTCACCAAGTATGTTGTTTTAACAACGAAAACGGAGAAAACATGAATGATTCTTTCTTGACGAACACGATGCTGTTTCGCAGGACCAGTGCGGAAGAAGCCGAGGCTATGCTATCCTATCAAACAGCGTGTGAAAGACTGAGATGGTGTCTGGATATTGCTCTTTGGGAATGCGTGCAGAGAGAAATGCAGTTGCCCATATGCTGACCTGTTTATTTATTCGATTTGCTCGAAATCAAATGCAATATATTGAAAAATTCAGTTGATTTTGATTCCAGCAATCCGTGAGTACATCAATGCATAATATACATCTCTTTGTATGGTGCAGTGATCTGATCAAACAATCATAATATTCAGGATATTTCAAAACCAGATTACTACCCAAATACGTTCCCCACGAATGACCTAATAACGTAATTTTATCTATATCAAAGTAGTCACATATATATTTTGTCATTTCTAATCCGTCACTCATCATCAGTTCATAGGTTAACTCCGTATCATTTTGATTTTTGTTGTAACTCTTACCACAATTTCTTTGATCCCATGTAACAACAGTATAATCATCTGCCCATTTCCTTGTAAATGCGTAATCATAAGCATTTGTTGGTGATCCAGGTCCGCCATGAAGATACAACAAGACGGGGCTGTCTATATCTTCCCCATAAATACTAATAAAAAAACGAGAATAAGGCCTATCAATGATATGAGTACATTTCTAATATATTTCAATATTTTTTTACACTTGTTCATCATCTTTATCTCTCCCGATATAGTGGGTGCTGCACTGAATATTATATAAATTTCTCGGTATTAACCGAATTTTTCTCGCTGTGAGATTATCAAAACAATCTCCATAGTCATTATGTAACCATATTCGGCTCTTAGACGTAAACGCTTATTTGTAAACATGTTGTAGCCAACTTATTTTAACACAATCCTGCTCTGCTTGAATGTCAGAGACTTGACCATTATAATGACATTATCATTATAAAGAAGGAAAATCCTTCGCAATCACAAGGAGGAATACATATGCAGTCAAAAGAAGTACAAAGCTGGCAGGATCAGACAGCACTCGAAGCTTGTCGTGACTTAATCCTGTGCGATGTGCTAACTCTGCAAGATTGATAGTATTGATATCAAACTGATTTCTAAGTTCGTTGTTCATTTAAGCCGAATGTGGCTTATTCCGAAAGACGCACATAAATCTACGGATGCACGAAGAAAAGAAAATAAAAAAATTTGAAACGAATTAAAAAGTAGAGGGTCTTATAAGTAGAGGAGGTGATGAAGTGGGTACGCCAGATTTTGAAAACATATACACGGAGTATTTCTCTGATGTATATAAATATGTGTTATCTCTCTGTTGCAATGAAGCTGCGGCGGAAGAAATCACGCAAGAAACATTTTTTAAAGCTATGCGTCATATAGACAACTTTAACGGAAATTGCAAATTATATGTGTGGCTTTGCCAAATTGCAAAGAACACTTATTTTAAATCTGCTGCAAAGCACAAACATATTCTGCCAGAGATGGATACAGATACTCCAGACCCTGCATTGGATGTGGAAACGGCTTACCTTAATAGAGAAGATGCGAGAAAATTACATATTCTGCTCCATAATCTTAATGAGCCATACAAAGAGGTGTTTACACTTAGAGTATTTGGCGAGTTACCATTCTCACAAATTGGAGAACTGTTTGGAAAAACGGACAGTTGGGCAAGGTTGGTTTTTTACAGGGCAAAAAAACAATTACAGGAGGCTATGAAATGAAAATATCATGTGAAATTATTAGAGATTTATTACCGTTATACCATGATGGTGTATGCAGTAATGAAAGCAGACAGATGATTGAAGAACATCTTTCTGAGTGTGAAGATTGCAGAGCTGAATTAAAAGCAATGGATGATATGTTGATTATTCCAGACAGAAAACAAAATCTTACGGATGCTGAAGCGGTCAAGAATCTTTCTAAGAAATGGAAGAAAGGGATGTTTAAGTCACTTTTGAAAGGAATTTTAATCACGCTGGTTGTTGTTGTACTATTTGCGTTAGTGCTTTATCTTTTTATGGATATAAGAATCGCTTAAAGGAGAGTTTCATATGGGTGTAAATATCGAAACTCTTTATTATGAGGGTAGTCATTGTATTTCTGCTATTGTATGGATTTATGCAAAACTTTCAGACGGGAGTACAGTAGCTTACAGACATTATTAAAAATTTAATTTAACAGGAGGTATTGAATTGAACAGAATTATTTTAGCAGGCAATCATCTGAAAAAAACATACGGAAAAAATACGGTACTGAAAGATGTTTCATTACAAGTAGTACAAGGTCAAATTTATGGATTGATTGGGAAGAACGGCTCTGGAAAGACAACATTGCTTCGGGTATTAACGGGATTGATTCAAAACTATAGCGGTACAGTTACTCTTAATAACGAGGAATGTCGGATTGTAGCCGTTATCAATGAGCCTGCCTTATTTCTTAATATGACAGCTTTTGAGAATTTAAAGGGGCAAGCGATTCTTTTGGGATTATCTGATGATGATAAAATCGAAGAAACATTAAAAATGGTTGGTCTTGAGGATTGTGGTTGTAGGCAAGTAAAAAATTTTTCTTTAGGCATGACACAACGGCTAAAGTTGGCAATGGTATTACTTGAAAAACCCGATTTACTAATTTTGGACGAGCCGATCAACGGACTTGACCCAGACGGTATCGCAGACCTGCGTAATTTATTGCGGCACCTCAATGAGAAGTACGGTATTACTATTATTATTTCAAGCCATATATTGAGTGAATTGGAGCATACAGCTACCTGCTTTGGTATCTTATGCAATGGAGAAATTGTAAAGGAAATATCCGAGCAGGAATTACAGCAGCAGGGAACGAATTTAGAAACCTTATATATGCAGTGTACGAGAGGAGAAAATTATCATGTTGAAAATAGCCAGAAATGACCTGTATCGGTTGCGAAAAACCAAACTATTTTATTTCTTTATTCTATTTACTGGTTTTATTTCACTTTTACTAATGATACTTAATCGACAGGATATTCGTCTTGGAATCTCTATTTTCGGCAATCTTACAACATTTATATCAGCTAATGATATTATCAAAATAGGTATCGAATATCAAAAGGGATTAGGTATTTTTGTAGCTGTACTTGTTTCTGTATTCGTAGGTCAGGAATATCTATGGAATACGTGGCAGCATAAATGGCTCATAAGTAAAAGCCGCATTGGAATGTATTTATCCAAAGCCATGCTTGCCTCATTGACTGCAATAGCAATATTTTTATCTTATGAAGTAATTGCGCTGTTGTTTTCTGGAAAAATGAAAGATTTGTTTACTATCGAGTATGTAGCAAGTTTGATTTGCGGAAGTTTTCTCTATGCGTCGTTAGGAGCAGTTATTTGTTTAATTTCCATGTTAATTAAGAATAGTACGGCTTCTATAATCGCCTCGTTATGCTATGTTTTGTTCAGTGAAACTTTGGCAACGGCAATTCTAAATATCAGTAGTCTTTTTAATGGCATAGGTAAAATTGGGGAATGGTTTGTGCAGCACACGGTTTATGGAATGTCATTAACCATTTATTCTACATCAAATACGGTAAATATATTGTTGCCTGTGATAAGTAATTCGTTGGTAATTATTGGATTAACAGCGTTTATTGGAACACTTGTTTTTCGTAAGTATGAATTATAGATTGGGAGGAAAATATCGTGAAAATGACATTTATAAATTGTCCTGTCTTTGGGAATAAAACAAAATAACAGTTATTAAAGAGCCAGACGCAGAGCCGATGAATTCGTGAGGTAACTCACAGTTCATTGGCTCTTTCTTTATACAGAATAGGTTGGACAAGCCCACCAAATAAAAAAACAGTGTTTTGGTGGGCGATTTTGCTACGGCTATATGAAATAACTACCCTCCAGACTCTGTTTTAAGTTTGGAGGGATTTTTATGTGCTGAAGTGAAAAGTTGGATACTAAAAAATAAGTGGCATTTACTCTTACAGAATAGGGTAAATGCTACATTTTCTATTTATAAAAATAGAATTAAGTGATACAGTTAATATTGGAAATAGTAAATATCGGTGTAAGGATGGGAAGAATTGGTATGTGAATACAGACAGGTGCATAGTAACAGTGAATGCTTACAGCTATACAATTATTACCGCACATAAAGAACGGTAATGTAAGGAGGAAAGATTGATGAAAAATTTTCAAAGAAAGGATCCATTGTTTTCTCTGTGCGGATTAAACTGTGGATTATGTTCTATGCATCTGTCAGGACATTGTCCGGGCTGTGGAGGTGGAGAAGGAAACCAATCCTGCCAAATTGCAAACAACAAGAAGTTATGAGAGATGGCGTGTCGCTAACAAATGTTGACCGATTTCCAAGTGAAGAATAGAAAACAGTATGATGGTGCCCTAAATTGTCCTTGACCTATTTACAGAAATATAAGGATTTTCTAAGGAACACGTTAGATAAAGATGATGCAGATAAGTCCAATCAGATGATAACAGGTAGAAGCGTCATGGATTTTCTGGTTGGCTTCTGATGTCTGTATAGTAGTATCAAATTCGTCGCTGGAACACCGTAGGTGTGAACAGTAATGCGATATTTAGTAAAAGGCAGATTATTTAATATTCCACTGTGATTTCAACACGATTCTTGGTATAATGGATAAATACACAATACATTTTTAGAGGAGTGACACAAGTGCGTAAGAACTTTAAAGTAGTTGCGGGTCTGGTGACCTTTGTGTCTGCTGCATTATTGATGATTTTGGTTAGCAGTGCGATAAAATCTGTTCAAACACAGACAGAGGAAACATGTTTCACTTATCTTGATGAAGCAGCCGACCAATTGGCGGAGGATTTATATAAAACAACAGATATGGATCACACGATTCTGACTGCAATGGCTACAATTATTGCAAATGGAGGAGAACAGTCAGGCAGTGACTTGTGTAATATTTTGAATAGCTATGACAGTGCCACATCTTATGTGGATTATGTTGAAATATTGTATCCGGATAATACGATGCTGGATGCAGACGGAACTGTTCGTGATGTGAGTGAATCATTTGATTTTAATGAGGAAGCAAAAAAAGGAGCTTATGTTTCTGATATTTCTTACAGTACAAAAGACCCAAATGAAAGAGTCATCCGAAATGCTGTTCCGGTGATACAGAATGGTCAAACCATTTATATACTATATGGCGTAGTCGGACTCGCCAGTTTCGAGAAAGCATATACCACAAACATTTACGGGGGCAACGCATATGTATATCTTGTAGATGGTAACACGGGAGATTTTTTGTTAGACACCTGGCATAATTCGGTTGGGAATATATCCGATTTCTTCAACAGAAAAAATATATCGCAGGATAATTTTCAGGATGCTGCCGTTAAGATGAAAAACGGCGAGGGTGGAAATTTGGCATTTGTATCGCAATCAACCGGAGATATATTGTATATGCATTACGAACCGGTTGGCATCAATAACTGGAGCGTTATTGTAACAGTGCAGGACAGATATGCATTAAAAAGCAGCAACGAAATCAACAATACCTTATATCGAATGGCGGCAAAAACCGGTACAATCGTTTTCTTGTATATGCTATTTGTAACCTTTTCTATTTTTAATGCGTATCGTCAAACGCGCAAATTGGGAATGAGTGACAAATTGACTGGATTGCAGAATAGAAATGCTTATGATGCATTCCTGACTTTGAACAAGGATAAAACTTTTGAGTTGATTTCCTGTGTATTCATTGACGTAAATGGCTTACATGAACTGAACAATTTGAAGGGACATGAGGCCGGAGATAGAATGCTCCGTAATGTAGCAGAAACGATACAGACAGAATATCCTGCACATTTGGTTTTCCGGGCAGGTGGTGATGAATTTGTAGCAATCATAGAAAATATGAGTCAAGAAGAATGCCGGGCAAAAGCTGAAATTGTGTATGAAACACTTATGAAAAAAGGATATAGCATTGCTTATGGCGTGGCAACACAGCAGAATGTCACTGGCGTTTCTGGGGCTGTGCATTTAGCTGATGAGCAAATGCTTGAAAACAAGAAGCTGTACTACTCAAAGAATGATCGGCGAATGAGATAAATAAGTCGTAAATTTCAAGAATAAGCGCATGACATTTAATCGTGTCATGCGCTTGTTTCATTGTGTGGTCTGGCAATTTAGAAGCTCCAGGTCCATTCAGTTTATATAATATCCATTCTGTTTTGTACATCAGGACTTGGATTTGCATATGAAGGAATCGAGCATCTATTGTTGCGTTATCCATAACGACATCGATACTCTGACTTATCAAAGCTATCGAGATCGCTTTGTTTGCAACGTACAATTCCATATTCATAAATCAAAGTGTCCTTTGCCTCGGTCAAAATAATCCTGCCATTGTTAATAATGGAATGAATACAGTTTTCTTCGATGAATGACCACAGCTGCAGGTCAGCTGGTGAAACTGTAGATTGTCGAATAAGATATAGCGTACTTAGCATTAAATGTGTTTAATATTTTTTATCATCACTATTGACAAACATTAAAATAAGGTATATTATTTGTTAAGTTACTAAAAAGTAATGTTGCTAAACATGGAGGTGAAAGTGTGAGGGAGTATTCTGAATTAATTTCTTTGATGGAGCGTGTCATTCACAAATATACTCAATGGGAAGATAAAAAAAGAACTTATGGAACAGATTTACCTTTGTCAAAAGCTGAACTCCATACAATCGTTGCAGTTGGCGATAATCCAAACATTAATATAACATCTTTAGCAGAAAATCTTGGTATTACGAAAGGTGCTGCTTCTCAAATGATTTATAAGCTTGTAGATAAAGGTGTTGTTGAAAAGAAAGTATCTCCAGATTCTGATACGGCGGTGGTACTAAATCTTACAGAACAGGGATTGATAAACTATAAGGCACACGAGGAATATCACAGACAAACGAATGATAGAGCAATTGCTCTTTTAAGAGAAGTGCCTGATAGTTTTTACCAATACATGTTAGAATATTTTTCTGCTTTTGAAAAAGTGATAGATGAGAAATTAGAAAAATGAATCAACAATTTTAAAAGAATAGCTGTCATAAATGGCAGCGTTTCTTTTAAGACTAATGTTTAGCAACAATACAATATAGAAACTAACAAGTATAGAAAGAAGACAGAAAGGAAGTAATTCAAATGAATGAAAATAAAAATCGTATATTTCTACTGGAAAAAGAGAAAATAAAGATTTCTCTATTAAAACTTGGTATTCCCACAATGATTGGAATGCTTGTTTCTGCTTTTTACAACATTGTGGACGCTTTTTTCATTGGTAGATTAGGAACACTTCAAACAGTTGCAGTTTCGGTCATTTATCCTTTAACTATGGTAGGGTTAGGAATTGGATTATTATTTGGAAATGGGGCAAGTTCTAATGTTTCAAGGCTTTTGGGAAAAAAGGACTATGAAAATATCAGAAAGTATAGCAGTATTGCTATCATAAGTGGATTATTAACTATTATTTTATTAGTAGCCCTAATGTTAATATTCATTGACCCTCTTGTTGTAGTTTTAGGCGCAACAGAAAAAAGTTTTGGTTATGCAAAAGAATATGGAAGTATCTTTATAATTGGGTTGGTATTTAATGTATTTAATATGATGATGAATAACCTTATTGTTTCAGAAGGCGGTTCCTCCTATGGGATGATTGCGATGCTTGTTGGAGGATGTTTTAATTTAGTATTAGACCCGCTCCTTATTTTTGGATGTAAAATGGGTGTAAGTGGTGCGGCGGTTGCAACACTTATATCAAGACTGGTTTCAACTGCGATGTACGTTTTCTATTTAGGCAGAATGAACACCTATTTAAAAGTATCATTTAAGTATTTCCGACCAACAAGCCATATTTATAAAGAAATTTTCAAAATTGGTTTACCTATATGCTTTTTTCAATTTCTTTCTGGCGGTGCGGTCAGCTTGACAAATATTGTTGCCAAACAATTTGGCGAAGTAGCAATAGCATCAATGGGTATTGTAAATAGAATTATGTCACTGGAAACACAAGCATTATATGGGTTTTTGAAAGGATATTCTCCTTTAGTTGGATATAATTATGGTGCAAAAAATATGGAAAGAGTAAAAGAAGCTACTAAAATGGCAATTCTTTGGAGTACAGTAGTTAATATTCTATTTGGAATAATTTGTATCGTGTTTGCAAAACAACTGATCTATTTATTTAATCAAGAGTCTACTCAAGTTCTTAAAATTGGAGGATTGGCATTAAGTGTTGATGGGATTTCATTTATGACATTAGGAGCACAAATAGTAATAGGTAATTATTTTCTGGCTATTGGGAAAGCAAAACAAGGTGGTATGCTGAGTATCTTTCGACAAGGCTTGTTTTTCATTCCATTTTTATTGATATTAAGTTCTGTTTGGGGGCTAAATGGATTAATTTTTGCTCAGTTTCTAGCTGATATATGTGCTACGCTTGTCACTTTAGTTATGTGGAAAAAGGAACAAACTATACAATTTTACGATGGGAATGTATAAATATAAAATGGTAGGCTAAAAAATAAAGGACTATTTTCCCATTTAAAACTGATTGCAGAGGCGGCAACGTCAGGAAAACAGATGACTGTGTACCGGGGCGAAACAGAATATTTTATTTCACCGAAGAAGATCCTGTTCTTTGAGACGGATGCAGAAGGCGTATGTGCACATACGAGAGACGAAGTCTATCTTGTTAGGCATAAGTTGTATGAACTGGAGGAATTACTTCCTGGGTTCTTTGTAAGAGTATCAAAATCAACGATTTTAAATCTGAATGAGATCTATTCGGTTGAGAAAACAATTTCTACATCTAGCGTTGTCCAGTTCCAGAACACATATAAGCAGGTATATGTCTCGAGGCATTATTTAAAAGCTCTGCGGGATCGATTAGAAGAAAAGAGGATAAGAGGATGAAAAAAGAAAATATATTCTGGGGATTATTTTTTATCGTAGCGGCAGTATTACTTATAGTTGGAAGATTTGGGATTTTTCAGAACATTTACGTCTGGAGTATTCTGATCTCGGTATTCTTTGTGGCATGGCTTGTACGAAGTGTCGTACACATGGATGTTTGGGGCATTCTGTTCTCCATAGCCTTCTTATGCATTGTATATGCAAAGCCACTGGGAATTACTGCAATTACACCATGGCCGGTACTCGGTGCAGCATTACTTGGAAGTATTGGTTTTTCTTTTATATTTCCACATCACCATTCGCATGAAAATCGCATTGAGAACTTTGACAGTGCGGAGGAAGTGAGTGGCAATACCGTAGAGTGTGCGACAACGTTCGGTTCCAGCGTTAAATACATTAATTCGGATGATTTGAGCTGTGTCAATGTAGACTGCAATTTCGGTGCGATGAAGATCTACTTCGATAACTCGATGATTCAGTCCGGACGTGCGGTACTCGATATGAAAGTTTCATTTGCAGGAATTGAGCTGTATGTACCAAAAACATGGAATATTGAGAATAATGTGAACTTCTCATTTGGAGGAATGGAAGAGAAGAATCGAAGCGAGAGTAGTGGGACTCCAACGCTTGTGCTGCAGGGAAGCGTAAGTTTTGCAGGGGTGACTGTTCTGTATGTGTAGCCGGAAGTAATGATATTCTTTGTTACAGATAAAAAGCTGATAATAGAGCTGACAAAATACTTTGAAATATATTTTATGAATTATAGTATTGACAAAGAAAATAATGTCACTTATACTTAGGTTGCTAAGTAAAGGAGGACACATGGAAGATAAGAAATACGCAGCACGTTATATAAGTAAATTATCAAATAAATTACGCAGAAAAATAGACGCTTTTTCCAGTAAAAAAAATTTTAGTGGTTCTCAAGGACGGGTGCTGCATTTTCTTTTAGCACAAACAGGAGATGTTTTTCAGAAGGATATTGAAGAAGAATACAGCCTGCGCCCTCCGACAGCAACCGAGCTTTTAAAAAAGATGGAGCAAAATGGATTGCTTCATCGGGAAGCAACTGCGAACGATGCAAGATTGAAACGTATTGTGGTAAGCGAAAAAGCAATGCAGTATAAGGATGTTGTTATAGAGGACATCACAAATCTGGAAAATGAGTTGACGAAAGATATTTCAGAAAATGAATTGGATATTTTTTTTAAAGTAATTGAAAAAATGCTTGAAAATATTGCCTAAAAGGATAGGGCTGTCGATAAATCGACAGCTTTCCCTTAAGATGAATACTTAGGAAACTAATATAAATGGAGGTGTTACAATGAAAACAAAAAGTGTTGACTACTTGAATGGAAAATTATTTCCGATGATTCTCAGATTCTCGATACCGGCAGCGATTTCCTTGCTGATAACGGCAATCTACAATATTGTGGATAGGATGTTTGTGGGAAATTATAATGGAACTTCCGCATTGGCGGGGTTATCTGTCTGTTTTCCGCTATCATATATGATGATGGCTTTTGCCTTAATGTGCAGTGCAGGCGGTTCCACGCTTTTTAGTTTGTTCGCTGGGAAAAAAGAAACTGATAACAGGAACAAATCTTTTGGAAATGCAATGATACTCGTCTGTGTTTTTGAAATTTTGCTGAGCGTGATGCTTCTTCTATTTGCAAATCCTATTTTGAGGATTTTTGGTGTTACAGAAACAGCTTATCCTTATGCAGTTTCTTATTATCGAATTGTAGCTTTGGGATGTCTTTTTCAAGGATTATCACAACTTTTTTGTGATTTTGTCCGTGTCTCGGGGAAACCAATTCTGGGAATGTGTGTGACAGGAATTGGGGCAGTTACAAATATTATTTTAGATGCCGTGTTCATTATTGGTTTTGACCTTGGCGTGGTTGGAGCTGGCGCTGCTACGGTAATCGGGCAAGTTTTATCTGCGGGTTTTGGGGCATATTTGGTGTTCGGAAACAGGACGCAGGTAAGCATTTCCAGGAAGATTTTCCGTTTAGAAAAGAGGTTATGCCTACAAATTATATCATGCGGTTTTGCTTTTTGGGTGGCACAAATGGCAATGGGATTCATAAGCCTTGTTTACAATAGCCAATTGGGAAAATACGGCGGTGATACTGCAATCAGTGTTTATGCAGTCATTTCAAGTATTATGACATTCGTCATCATGCCTGCGAGCGGAATTAGCCAGGGAATCCAGCCCATTATTGGAAACAATTATGGTGCAGGCAATTACAAAAGAGTCATGTCAACGCTTTGGAAATCCACGATGTTCTCTGTTTCCATTACCTGTATTGTCTGGCTTACCGTATTAATTTTCCCAAAACAAATCCTTGCGGCATTTGGAGGGACAGAGGAAATGTTTTCTATTGGAGTAGCGGGCTTGAGGATAAATTTTTGTATCACGCCTGTTTTGGGATTTGTGATGTTGGCAACTACTTTTTTCCAGTCAATCAACCACCCCAATCCATCTATAGTAATAACACTTTTAAGGCAGGTCGTTTTTTTAATTCCATTTATCTATGTACTGCCAGTTTTTCTTAAGATGAATGGTGTCTTTTTTGCACAGCCTATCAGTGATATGCTTGCGACATTATTGTCATTGTATCTTGTCCTCAAAGAACAAAAGAACATGATGTGTCGGCAGAAAATGGAATAGATATATTTATGAGAGAAATGCGGAAAAATGAAACCTACTGTTTAAATCCATGATATATTTTCCCACCGTATCCGGGATTTTATAGTAGGAATCCATAGATGGATTTCCGGAGTTATTTTCCGGAATTTCATCGCAGATAAAATATTCCCCCTTAATTTGATATAAACTCATGCTTTCATTTTCTATCAGAGACTTATCAAGGGTCTTTTTACCAGGCTGGTAGTATCTTATGGTACAAATTTCTGAGGTGTCTGATGGTAGTACATCAATTTCTGCCCACGTTCCCGGAGATAAAGTATGATAGAAGCTGGAGATTTCTTCTGTATCATCTATCGTGATTACGTTATCTTCAGAAAAACTAATCGAAATCTTTTTTACTCCGGAAATTTCTGCCGCTATTGGTTCATCATCTTTCTCAGAAATTGATTCTGACTCTGTAGCAGTATTTTGACTATCTAAAATCAAATTGTAATCTTCAACTCCCCATGATGCAAAGATGGTATCTTTATCCATAGTTTCGGAAGTATTCTTTGCAAAATCCACCAGATAAGTTCCGGCTTTATAAGGAATCATGTTAAATGCAGCTGTGGATTGTGAGAAATCGTTTTCTTTCAAATAATAGTTTTCACCATCATAATAGAGTGTTTCCTTATCGACATCAATTTCAGAATCTGAACTGCTTTTATATGCTGGGTCGGTGACGAGCATGTATGTCGTAAATTCATATAGGTTTTCTGCTTTTTCTGGAATGGAATCAACATCTGTCCATTCCTGGATTTGTTCATTTTTAGTCAAAGCAGTAATTTTTTCATTATCAGTTTCCTGTCTGACGATTTTACCATTGGAATTCATTACCTCTATAAGCTGTTTTGTTGTGCCATCTGATTTTGTTTGGCTGCAGGCTGATAGCAATATTGCAAATAGCAATGAACAAATAACGAGTGTAGTCTGTTTTTTCATAATTTTAGTTTCCTCAATAAAATAATTCTTCATTCTGGTACAACGCCCTTTTCCAGCTTTGCCAGTGAAGTTGGTCTCAGCCGAAGCCGCCAGAGAATAATTGGTTTCCATTTCCCTTTTATCATATCACGTACCAGATCTAACAGGCAGGTGAATTCATCTCACATTTTTATTAATGATCACATCCTTCATGCAAGATATAGCATAGCCTGATAAAAATCCCTGAGAGTTCTATGCGTTGCTTTTGGGGAATTTCAGTTCAAATATCGAATATAATTTTAGCACTTTCCGTTCTGCTCGTCCATAGCGATAAAGTGGGTTTCTGTTTCAGTGATGGTGTGAATTTGTAGCCGTGGCGGTGTATTGTCTGGATGATCTTCGGGCTATTTGAGATACAATAGATGATGATTTATTAAAAACCAAACGGCATAAATTTTTTTATTTTCCCTACATTCAGGGATGTGTCAGCCGAGCGTGTGCTGTACAGAATATGGCAATGGTCTTATGCCTGTCCGCTATTTGTTATTCGGCATTTTATGTGCCTCAGATTTTTATGTTTTCATGCAAATTAAAAGAAGGTACTAGATAAATTATTCTGATGCATTATGCGGCAGATTGTTTTATCCAGTACCTTCTTGTGTTATC
>JAQUUB010000058.1 GCA_028694115.1 Lachnospiraceae bacterium | reverse complement strand
ATTTCAATGCATTATCTAAATGACATTGCCCAACAGGGGTGCGTTTTTTTGTGTATAAATTAAAAAAAGGAGGACTTTTATGGCCAAGATAAAGACCAGAGATACGGTCAAGGGAACGATTAAGGTTATCAACAAGAACCAGGTACTTTGCGATAAAGGAAACAGCAACATACCTATAAAACCAAAAAGCAGCAGAAAATACTTTCACTTTTTTCCGCTGCCACCGTTCATCCATCTTCTCACCCAAGGCAAAGCCCCGATTATCACCCCAAACGCATTGCAGATCACATCCGTCACCTGTTGATTTGAGGCAAACGCTCTAGTGTTGTGAACTTCAAAACAGACATTCTTCTGAAGTACAAACACATAAATCTAGATGTGGTTATCCTGAGATTTTTGCTTAATAGTAACAACATAGCCTGCTCCAGCAAGTGACCAACTCGGAAGGGTCAAATAGCAAGAATTGAAATTTTTCATTTCTGAAGCACGATAATCATCCGAATGAACATTACTAAAAGACGAAAAGGTTGATGCTAATATCGAATAATTATCCGACATATCATCTCTCAAAAAAATATTGACCGAAAAATTCTTACATGGGAATGGTAATCTATATGCTTGATAAAAATCAAGTGCCGGACAAATATAACTATTTTGATAATAAATATTGCATGGAACATTTGGTATTTTTATTGATTCCTGGCTCTTTACCTCGTATATAAGTTGTCCTCTATCTTCATTCTTAGTAATATCTACCTTCAACTCATCATCATAATTTTTTTCGTTTATTATCAATTTCTCTATAACAAATGACTCCGCCTGCTGTTTTGTAGCTTCAAAACGTATTCCAAACGATTGATGATTTTTACTTAAAAAACTATATTTCATTATGTTTGTAGTCACAATCTTTGTCAAGCCAGACATCTGTGGGAATAATTCAACTACTCTGTGAAAAGTATCATAAATACCATCTACATTTATCGATCTGTCTGTACATTCACAAACTATATTAGCAAATTCGGACATATCAAACGGATATCGTCTGTATAATATTTCTTTATGATATTTTAAATTTAACTCTCTCAATTGCTTCTCGGAACATAAGCTCAAATCATCGTTACTATTATTTGCCCTTATCCATCCAACTAATTTATAATCTTCGTCAAAAAAGATATCGTTTAGCATAGCATGAATATGGGCTATAATATTGTCGGTATTTTTTGCAAAGCGTAAAGACTTCGATAACAAAATACTAGACTTAAATTTTTCATATTTTTTTCTATAAACTTTCTCAAAAATTTCATTTCGACTACTTAATGCCGCTTTAGTACATAAAAAACTATCCGCTAAGACAATTTCAAAAACTGGCATCCCTTTTGAAAGAGCATACTCATACTCACACTGGGTAAAACTTAGACCTGATTCTTCATCAACACTTCCATATCTTCCTCCCAAAAGAAGTAAGTAAACATCCGAATTATCAATCCAATTATAAATAGTTTTTAGTTTTGATTTTCCACCTTTAAATAGTTCCATTCCTGCTGGTATATGACCAGCATCAAGAATAGCCTCTACCGCCGCTTGTCGCTCTTCAACTAAATCTGTAAATGTAGACGAGACAAATACTTGTAGTTTTTTTCTCATTTGAAGCACTCCACTTTCTACTTACCACCCAAGAACCTATATCTTTAAATCATACTGGATTACCTTATATACTGGAAAAGACTTATACAATTGATATCCCTCAAAATCAATTAGTATTTCTTTCGATTTTGGGGATTGATTTAATGGTCTGATTCACCTTCTTATAAACAATAGATCATCTCATAACTATATGAAAATCCCCTCATTTGCAATCAATCCTCTTATCTCATAGACCAATTTTATAGTTTTCATCCAAAATAGGTAAGTGAATTTTATTTCTTACTGGGTAAACACTGCTCTAAGATTCTTCTTTTGCATATTCTGACAAACCATCACACATGATTATTTACCAATACCATATCCTTAGTAACAAGTAATCGAATGGATAATCTCTTAAACCTTATTTATTCAAGCTTTATTTGGAAATATTCATTGAAGAATTCAAGTAATTTTACCACTTTATTTGACAAAGCACAACAAATTTTTCTGTATTACTTACATACAAATTTTTCTATTTTACTTACATACACTACGCCTGCACTTTAATACGGTCTCGCAAATTCGGTCCACATCCTCCAACGACAAATCTGCATATAATGGCAACGTCAGCACTCTTTTACTAATATGTAATGCCACTGGTGTCAATTTTACATCATATTTTCCATGAAAACATTCAAATGTATTTGTTAACGGATAAAAATATTTCCTAGCTCCAATACCGGCCTCTTCCAAAGCCTTAAACACTTCATTCCGTGTTGCTCCAAATACTTTCTCATCAAATACAACTGGAAAATATGCATAATTCGGCTGTACATTTTCCTGCGCAGGATTAGTCTGAATTCCTTCTACATCTGCCAAATGACTCATGTATCGATCAACGACTACTTTTCGTTTTCCAATTTCCTCATCCACATGTCTCAGATTACAAAGCCCCATTGCAGCACAGAACTCATTCATCTTAGCATTTGCGCCAACACCATCTACAATCTCTGGTCCGCGAATCCCGAAATTTTTCAACCGGTAAAGATCTAGTCCAAATTCCTGATTTCTAAAACAGGCTGCTCCACCCTCTATCGTATTGAATACTTTCGTTGCATGAAAACTAAAGCAAGAAACATCTCCTAATGAACCAATTCCCTGTCCCTTATACCGAACCCCGAAAGTATGTGCCGCATCATAAATAACTTTTAAACTATACTTGTTTGCAATCCGCTGAATCACTTCCACGTCACACACATTTCCGTATACATGCACAGGCATGATTGCGCAGGTCCGATCAGTAATTAACGCTTCAAGTTTCGTAACATCTATAGTAAAATCTTGTGAATTAATATCACAGAATACCGGATTCAGACCATTCCTCACAATTGCATGTGTTGTCGATGCAAATGTAAATGGACTGGTAATCACCTCTCCGCCCTTCGGCAGACTCATGGCCTGTAGCGATAACTCCAACGCCATATGTCCATTCGTAAACAAATCAATCTGTTCCACTCCCAAATACTCCGTGAGTTTCCGCTGCAATTTTTTATGTTTATTGCCCATATTGGTCAGCCAACGTGTATCCCATATATCCTTAATTTCTTCTATGTATTCATCCATTTCTGCCATGGATGAACGCGTTACTAAAATATTATTACTCATTTGTAATTTCCTTCTTTCGTTTTTCTCTAATGCAGTGGCAGGTTACGGCCCCTGCTTTTCAATCACTTTTGCTACACTGCTTTATACTCTGTTACTATTTCACATCAACTCCAAGCTTCTTCCATATCTTTTCATCAGCTTTATTGAACTTCAATAGAATTTTATCCCACTTCTTATCCCACAGTTTAAAAAATGGAGTCTCGATCAGATGAATTCTCAAATAATCAATGACTGTACAAACCACGAATATCAGTATTACAGATATAATTGCATGCACATATCCAAATGTTGAATTATACATTTCTACATTATTTAATACATCTTTCCATAACCACTGTCTCATAGTGTCGCTGTTTGCATGAATCAACAACACCCCAAATGTTGATGCAGCAACAGTATTGATAAATCGGTTATATGGAATTTTGATATTCTTAAATAGCATAAATGCTGATACGCCTGTTAAGACAGCTAAAAACGTATTGGAGTCAGTAACAAATATATATGGCATAAATCTATTTAGTTTTGCTCCTAGCCATACACATGCAATTACAGAAGTAATGCACATCAGTACTGATATGATTGTCATGCCGCACCAGAATTTTGTATTTAAAACCAGCTTCTTAGTATATAATCGCAGATAAGATGCTATAAAATATAACACAATAAACCAGGAAACATAATTCATTGTTACTGTGAAAAATGGTACTGTTCCCAAAAAAATATATGTAAATGAACATAACAAAAGTAATCTAATATGCTGCTTTTCATTTATATTTTTAATTAGAATATTTAGGAACGGAATAAACAGAAAAAATACAATATATGCACTTACAAATCCATCACCAATTTTCGTTATCGGAATAAGTATTTGAAGCAAGCCTTTTACTGAAAATGCTGCATAACCTGTAATCCAAAACACTCCATTTACAATTACTCTATAAAACATCCATTCCAAAAATAATTTTGCAAATTTTTTTGCTGTTATATTGGATTTACACATAAAGTATCCACTGATTAGTACAAAACAATTAATACCAATTTTTCCCCATGCCCCCCAAATCAAAAGAAATAAGGAGTGCAGGGATAATGGATTTAAATAAACAGGTCCCCCCAAAGACCTCAATCCCGAGTTCACTACATAATGATGTGCTATAATTAATAGCATCGATACTATGCGGAATAACTCTAAATTAGAATCTCTTTTCTTAAAATTAACTCTGTCTGTCAACATTATTTATTACATTCTTCATTCTGTAAAATCTCCCCCATAAAGTGGACACTCCCCTTTCATAAATTTCCAATTTTCGGACACCACATTTGATATAGATTGATGTGGCCCCCCGTAAACTGGACACGGTATTTTTTATAAAACCCATTTTATGGACAGGGCTACTGTTAAACTATAAAATTTCCCTTTATAATAAAATCACAATGGAGGTCATTACTTATGGGAAGACGTTACGTTCACACCAAATTTGCAGCTGCGCAGATTGAAATCCTATCTGCTAGTAAATTTACCAGTAAAGTCGATTTTCATCACATCTGGTTTACACTTGAATTTCAAAGTCTTCTTTTAACCTGCTACGAGAAGGAAGAAACTAGTAGTGAGATATTTTCTGACTTAGGCTACGATATTGCCATTCTTGGTGACAATCGTTTTTATGGCCATCCAGGACGCTTGATGATTACCTATATTCCATGCTGTGGTGTGTTTTTCTATCTGTCAGTCATTAAAGATGCCTACACCATGCAGATACTTGCTTATGTGTTAAGTAATTCACTCGAGGTTGATTTTGTTCTTAAAACCGTCAACATCCTGCTTAGTAATCATGGTGCCGGTCTGGATTCTGAAACGCTGATTCACAGCAACCAGAACTGTCACTATACAAGCAAAAAGTTTCGGCAAATCATCGGTGATTCTGTACTCCGCGAATCTATGTCACGTCGTGGCAACTGCTGGCTACTGCTTCTGATCTATATAATAAGATTATAGTTTGGTATAATGCTGAACTCAAAATCTACGATTCATCCGCCAATGCCCTTGATAAACTTTATAATCAGTCAGATGAGATGCAACTGTTGTTCCAGAAATCTCCTATAACGAGCATTATGGATGGTTCTCAGCATCCCGCAAACCTTCATTGAGGAAGAACAATAACATCCCCTCACTACTCCACAGATTGATCTAGCTATCAATCTGTGGCAGACAATTTACAACTGTACTTGTTTTGTAAAAATATCCTGTTCCCCGCCTCATACAAGCCTCTTATTACATATTCTATTCGAGTTTTATATATTTCTTTGTCAATTATTTGCTTTTCATAATCGAACTTTTCCTTTTTAAGCATATTGATTAACTCATTTTTTCTTACCTCATCATATTATTCAAATACAATGGTAAATTATAACTTCCGCTTTTTAATTACTATTCCACTACACGGCAATATTAATAGGTGGTCCTTAATCTTCTGATTCCTTCCTCGATTCTTTCAACGGCATCCTTAAGATCTTTCTCATTATTAGCAAATGAAAATCTAATATACTTTTCGCTTCCCAATCCATAAGCCGAACCTGGTACTCCAATCACATGCGTTTCTTCAAGCAAATAGTTTGCAATCTCGAATGAATCCATATTCCCAATATCAAACTTCACCCAAGCATAAAATGTACCCTCTGGATACTTTGCCGATACTCTCTCTATCTGGTTCAGCCCAGAGATAAACTCTTTTCTTCTTTTATGATAGATATTTCGCATCCGCACAACATCTTCGTCACAGTCAAATGCGGTAATACATGCCTCTTGTAAAAATGGACTTGTTCCTGTAATGGTGTGCGAATACAATTTATATATTGTGTCAATTAATGATATATCACCTGCCATATAAGCCATTCTCCATCCAGTCATGGCATATCCCTTTGAAAATCCATTAATCGTAATCGTTTTATTTCGTAATTCCTTTATGGATGCTATGCTAATGTGTTTAAAATCTTCATATATTATTTCCTCATAGATTTCATCCGAAATAATGACAATATCTTTTCCTTCCATAAATTCCTTTATCGTATTTACTTCATTTTGATTAATAACTCGTCCGGTCGGATTATTAGGCGAATTAATGATTATAACCTTCGTTCTCTCTGTATAGTAGCTTTCAAGTGCTTCTTTTGTAATTGCATAGTTTTCTTGTGAACTAAGCTTCACTCCAACAGGTATTCCTCCTGAAGCAATAACTATCTGCGAATAGGATACCCATGCAGGATTCAAAATCATTACTTCATCTCCAACATTGATACATGCTCGAACTGCTAGATATATTGCCATTTTACCGCCTGGTGTAACAAGAATCTCGTCTTCAGCATAGTCGATATGATTTTCTATTTTAAATTTCTGTTTTATTGCACGTCTTAAGTGGATAAGACCTTTGCCAACAGCATAATGCGTATTACCTCGTGATAATTCAGCAACCACCTTGTCTCTAATTTTTTGAGGAGTATCAAAATCAGGTTCACCACCCGCTAAACTAATTACATCAACTCCCGCTTTTTTCATTTGTGCAGCTTTTGACATTAATTCAATGGATGCTGATTTTTTAACAGTTTGCAAATATTGATTCATATGTATCCCTTCATATCTAGTACAATTTTTTTATCATAAACATTGAATGTTCTGAGACAGATTTTTCTATTTTAAATCCATTTTTTTTATAAAATGCAATTGCATTCTTATTGTTTTGGTCAACTTCAAGTCTTAATTGTTCCATCCCATTGTTTTTACAATCACCCAACAGATGTTGAAGTAATAGACCTCCAAGTCCATTTTGCTGAAATTGATCACATACAATTATCATTGATAAAAAGGCAACTTTTTCAACTTTATCATTACAGTATGTTGCTGTAAATCCTGCAATTTCATCATTAATGTATACAACAGAAACAATTGCATTTTGAGCAAATTTTTTTGATAAATTTATTAATTGCTCATCATAATTAATACTTTGGTCAAAAAAAGCATTTCGGCATCGCATCAATACACTACAAATTTGTTCAACATTATGAGCTTTTCTTATTTGAATCATATTCACTATCTTTGAATTCCGTTTCTAATTTTTTTTCTTTCATTCGATAATAAATCAATTTGGTTAATCTTTTTTTCAATATAGTCTTTCAGAAATTTCTCTTTGTAAAATGATCTGAAAAGTTGCATATATTTAATACCTGGATGCGTATTAATCTCCATACACTTAAACCCTTGATCTGTAATTCCTATGTCAAATCCCATATACTCTAAATTGCTCATTTTTAATGAAATATCTATTATTAATTGTTTCAATATCTCATAGTTATTTATTGTTCCACTTATTAAAAAACCTGTGTCCGGATGGTTGGCAATATTTTCAGTTTTCGCGGTATATACAGCCTTTGCGTTTCCATAGTTTCCATTAGAAACGTCTACTTCCGTAAAAATATTAAATTTTTCACTATTTGTTCCATCAAGAACAATATAATTTGCCTCTCCGGAACAACTATTTGGCAATCTTAAGTATCCCCCAACAATTTTAGGATTATCTCCAGTCTCATTCAAAACAACTAATCTTAAAGTATGTATCTTTTTACTATATTTTCTAAATTCTTTAGAGGGACGAATATATTCTGTAAATATATAATTGGGATGATTTCTTAAAAATGAAACAATTTCTGTTTCATCACTTTCCTCGTCATTAATATAGTATTTGTCATTATTAAATGATAATCTAAAAAAGCCTGCTGATCCTGTTCCATTACATGGTTTACACGCAAATTCTCCTATTTCGGATAACAATCTCATAAAGTTCTCATCAAGGTTCCCACCTCTATAAGGAGTATCAGTCAGCGTTTTCAGAGTTGTTGGTGTCGAATAATAATAATATTTTGGCATAAATCCCTCATACTTTTTATCACCTAACAGCAATTGTAAAGTCAATTTATCATTTACCCAAATTCGTGACCAGCTATTCAATGGCCAAATTTTATAGTAATCATAATCTGACAAATAATCCATATAATTTGTATCATTAAGTGCATATGCATATGCACTTTCAGCCAAAAATCCTTTTGAATGAGCCCATTTAACATACTCCACATCATATTCTGGATTATCAATTTCTTTATTTGCATGTTCAATATAATAATTTGCGAATTTGCGCGAAAAACCATCCTGCAATAGTGCTTCTAAATCTACACTTTTATTCATTTCATTTTCTCCTACTCATATAAACATCGTCTTTTAAATACTTTTTCTGACATACAATCTCAAATGTATTTTCCTTACAATGATCTAATCGATCAAACCAAATATCTTCTTGATCTTCCATATGATGTAAAGCTTTCAAAAATTCATCTGTGATTTTTTCTTTTGGAATAACGACAACACCACAATCATCACATACAGCAATTGCACCATCATATTTTTCAAAATGTTCCTTTTTGATTTCTTCATCTAATGGTTTTGATGGCTCTCTATTAAAACATCCAACTGGATTAAATCCATCACACCAAATAGGCCAGTTTTCTTTAATCAAGGCACTTGCATCTCGCATTTTTCCATCAATCACAAGGGCTTTGCTTTGATGATATAAGAGAAGATACTTGCTGACTAATTCACCAAAAATCGCTCTATCACCACAATCAAAGTTCTCTACAAATATCACACATCCATCTTCAATATTTTGAATTTGCTCATGAATTGGCCAATTACTTTCCTCATAAGCATATATCCATTTTATTTCTCCTGCTTTATAGTGTCTTCTATTTACAGGCACTAAATCAGGTAAAACGCCAGTCTTTCCTAACGCATCTGCAACTTCTGTTGTACTCACACGGTTTCTTGTTAAATAATCAATAATCTCTTTTTTTATATCAGCCATTGGACCTCTCCTGCTTAAATTTAAAATGTACACTAGTTTCAATTTCTTCCATTATTTCCAACAATTCCTCACGAGTATCTCCATACGCGATATAAAATCCAACCCGTTTACTATCATCACTCGCTGTATGAAGAATATCCCCTTTTTGAAAATTAAAATCATATAATAAAACTCGTTTCGATGATTTCAAATATTCTTCGCCTTCGACTTCTTTTATTTCTTTTCCATCATCCTCTTGATGAATATCAAAAAATTTCAGAACTGAACACCGATTCTTCAATTTGTCTTTTGGTATGTATTCTGGTGATTCCTTTAAATTCAGAGTCTGTTCTATCAGTAATTTATAGTTATCCATTTCTGTCATGATAGGAACAATATGAGAAGAAATATAATTTCCACCACCACGGGCACCAATTTCAATCAATACAAATTCTTTTCCATTATATTTGTACTCTGCATGCGTAAATCCAAATGGCAAACCAGATTGATTTACATATTCATCATTTTGTTTTCTTAATTTTATGTAATCGAATTCTTCATCATCATTTGAGAAAAACAATTCACAAGCAATATTGGGATGATGTTGATAGTGAGCTTTCTTTGATACTGCAAGAGAATAGTGTTTTTCATTTAACACAATTCCATCTACCGTAAACTCAATTCCTTCAATATATTCTTCACACAAAACAACATGCTTTGAATGCGAAAAAGACAGTGATTTTTCAAACAATTTATCAATGTCTTTTATTGACTGAATTGTATAAACACCACGGCTGCTATTACTATCTAGCGGTTTCATAATCATTTTAGATGCATCTAATGATGAAAAAAATTCTTTTGCCTCTACTATTTGGGAACATTGTCTGTATTTAGGACACGGAAATCCTTTTTTTTCACTAAACTCACGCATCCTTTTCTTATTGGTATAAAGACTAGCCAACTCCGAACCAATAGAAGGAATGCTTAATCGCTCACTGACTGCCGCCACGGTAGGCATCGCAATATCGCACTCATCAGATAATACCGCACATACATTGTAGTGTTGAGCTACGGATATACAATCATTTACATTTAAAATGTCATATTGTTCACAATAATCTGCATATGGAAATGCGGGGGAGTTTTCATATGGATTTACACATACAACTTTATATCCTAACTCCTTTACTTTTTTTATTAATGGTATCTGAGCTGATGCACCTGGAATTACCATAATTACTTGATTCATATAATCTTTTTCTCCTTTTCAACTAATACCTAGGCATTTGATAAATGCCATAAACCTTTGATTTTTTTGGCTTTTATTACTCGATCTATATAAATTTCCGCTCCATTACTCTAACGCAGCAAATTTTAGGTTCTCAGGTTCTCTTTTTACTAAACCCCTACTTTTTTGCCAAAACATTTGACGACTGTATCGATAAACTGCAGTATTTCAACTCCGCTTTATTAGTAAGTACTATTCGTTTTTAAGCGTCACACATTTTTCAATTGGAGACAATTTTCATGTTAACTGTACGGCCACACTGGATACCAAGATTTTGTTGTTGGAAACTTACGTAAATTATTATCTTATCCCGAACGCTATTACTTGTTCTACATGGAATAGCGTTAAAAGGTCCAGAACCATAATCTTTCTTTTATTGATACTTTTATGTCCCTCAAAACACTTTAAATATGGCTTTTTTATTTTCCTTATTAATTACATCTTTTTATTATAATTGGCTTTACCATATTCCACAAATATATGAATGATTCTAATTTAAACAAAATTGATCCCCCTACATAAATCACAGATCCGCATACAATTTGCAGACATAAAATCCCAATATCTGGTATGTGAAGCCATTGCATTGGATAAACACATCCCCCCATCATAACTGCAAGAAGTATTCCTGGAAAGATGTCCTTAAGCTGTTCCAAATATCCATAATTCAAAAGTTTTTTATTAGGCCAGGAATTGATTATCTGACTAGCAACACTTGTAAAGAATAGACTATAGCCCATTGCCATTACACTTATAGGTACTGTAATTGCAAGTGCAATTAGTCCAACAATTTTTTTTATGATTTCCAATTTTAGGAATAAATCACTACGTCCCATTGCTTTAATAGCATTTAGGTTAGCTGTATGAATCGGATAAAACATATAAGTAATGCAAAAGATTGCTTGAAATGGAACACAAAATAACCATTTGTCAGTTAATACCAATCTTACAAGAGGTGTTCCACAAAATGCCAACCCCATCATCAGTGGTGCCATAACATATGTGCTTGTCTTTATTGCGCGCCGAGTCATCGCTTTTACCGATTCTTTATGATCCTGTACTACTGACATACTTGGAAATAATACACTATCAATCGATGAGTTTACATTTTGAACAATTATCTGCGGCCAACTTTGTCCTCGATTATAATAGGCCAAATCTGAAGAACTATATACCTTACCAATAATTAGTGAACGCAAATTATTGTATACAACGTCTAACATACTAGACATTAATATTTTCCAGCTATATGAAAACAATCCTTTTAAACGATGAAATGAAAATAATTTCTTTGGTCTCCATTTTACAGTCAGCCATAAAATAATAGTGTCAACTGTATTATTAAATAAGCTCTGCCCAATTAGTGCCCATGCACCTAATCCATACAGTGCCATGCCTATTCCTACAAAGGCAGCTCCAATTGTTCCGCCTAATGTTGCAAAGAAAAAACGTTTAAATTGCATCGTTCTTGAAACATATGCAGTCTGTACATTTTTCACACCTGATACAAGCAACGTCAATCCTAATACTCTAATCATTTGAACCATCTTTGCATTATCATAAAACTTAGCTATAAGTGGTGCTGAAATAAATAAAATCAAATACAATACTATGCAAAACAACATTTGTGCATAAAAAACAGTTGAAAAATCGGTATCATCTGCATCTTTTTTTTGAATAAGAGCACTTGCTAATCCACAACTTACAAATATATTCAATATACTGATAAATACACTCATCAAAGCAATTGTTCCATAATCTGAAGGTGCTAATAATCTTGCCAATATTATAGAAACAACCAATTGCACAATTTGTGCCCCGCATCTCTCGGCAAATCGCCAGATAAAATTTGTCATTACCATTTTATTGTTCATGGCATTTATCCTTCTTTGTTTTTTTTATACTTGTATTTCTAATCATTAAACTCTCCTAAATTCACTTTTTCTTTTTAATTTGACCCCTATTCTTTTACCAATGTATTTCACCATATTGATTTTATCCTGATTATTTAGCAAACGCCATAAACAAACAAATTGTTGAGTTTTACTTATATTTTTTTCAGATTTTCTCATTAATAAGACAATAATACTGCACGCTCTTTGCGCTATTTTCATTGAAAAATCATATCTAGATCCGAAAAATGTTCTATATCTACAATACATTTCAAGAACTGACATGCCATAGGTTATTACATGCTCATTATTTCTAGACGCATAACTTGTTCCACATTCTTCGATTACTTTCCTCCATGCCCCCATTAGATCTTCCATAATATATATTCCACCACAATCCCCTAAATAATAGATTGCAAATGTGTGACCGCCCAAAATACAACATTGTTTTCTTCCTTCAAGATATCGCGAATTTCTACGTGTCTTCATTCTCATTACAAGTGTGGTGGGATGAATTGTAGCTGCACCAAGTCTAAGAGCATCTTCATTGGTATAAACACGATTTAGATTTTCCCCCTTATGACTAATGTCTATTACTTTTCCATCTTTATCTACGATATTATATCTGCAGCTAACTGCCGGTATATTTTTATTATGTTCTAAATAATCAATTTGTTTTTGAAGTTTACAATTATCTGTCCAAAAATCATCACCTTCACAAAATGCAACATATTCTCCTTTGGCTAAAGGTAAGAGAAACTCATCTGTTATTTCTTTCCCTTTAGAAAATTGATTTTCTTTTTGGATTATTGCTGTAATTATATCCGGATACATGTTGACATATTTATTAATAATACCTGCTGTTCCATCCGGAGATGCATCATCATGAATTAATAATTCAAATTTAAAATCTGTTTTCTGTTCAATAATACTTTTAATTGCTTGTTCAACAAAACGCTCATGATTGTATGTAATCATAAAAACACTAACTTTAGTTTCTTGCTTTTTATCCACTATTTCACCTTTTTCATTCGCACTACTCATTTTTCAATATCATCCTCCCCACCCCACAATCACTTTTCACAAGTTAGGTACTAACTTCTTCATTAGCTCTCCCATCCCCAAAAAACAATTATCAAAGGTAATGCATCTATTCAATCACACTCAAACCATCAAACGGTAAGCCAAATTTTTGTAACAATACATCGCGCAACCTCTATATACACTATATTCCCCTAGTATCCCTTCCGCAAAAATTTGCGGACAATATCTAAGCTCCAACGCATTGCTAGATAATATGCACGGGTAACAACGGATGGAACCTTTGTATATTTCTTCAATGCAGCCTCACATCCCTGTTTCGTCAAAACTTCATAAAAATCTTCTCGATTAGGATTCTTTTCTGTCGGTGCATATAAAGTTTTTTGTCCCATTTTGGCTACTTCACATGACTCTTCCTTATACTCAAACTTATCTGTAATTAATCGAAAGGCATTTGCTCCTTTACTTGTATTGATCATTACAAGAGATATTCCTTTATCATCATCCCATTCGGGGTACTCCTTTCCTATACCCCAAAAATCGCCCAATGTAATGTCTCCATTTCTTTCTGTCTTTGTAAATCTACATTCATAACAAGCTGGTCTAAGTGACATGTTGTTTAAGAAAAGACCTTCATATCTATCATAACCGCTGTAAATATAATGTCGTTTGCCATTATCAAAGCGAACTTCCATATAAAGACGCTTCCAACCACGCTGTTTATTTCGAAAATTCACAGATACCGGACTTCCACCAAACTTTTTATTTAATAATTCCAAATATTGTCTAAATAGTTTTGGGGACGGAACACCATGGCAAAGGACGTCAATAAGGAATAAATTTTCATAATCTTTTTCCAAATAATTCTTTAAGCCTGCAACTTGACAAGGTGTACCTGAGAATAATACTCTTTTCCCCTCAATTAGCTTATTTTTCACCTCAGACATAATATTTTCCATATCACTTTGAACATATTTTGAACTTTTAAGTTTCACTAGATCTTCTTCATTGTCAACTAAAATGTGTCGTGCCACCATCTTATTATCTAACGCACATCCACATACTAAACCACCACTAACAAATTGCTTTGCCAGTTCATAAAATACTCCTCCGGATGAACTAGATGAACGTACTTTCTCATCATGATTCTTAACTGCCAAAACCTCAATGGGTTCCGCTCCGTTCGGAAAATGCATAATAGGACACACCAATTTGCATTTTCCACAATTAATACAAGTACTCTCGTCTACTTTGGGATAAACAAATCCCTCCTCATCCTCTTTCATTATAATGCATTGTTTCGGACATATCTGACTACATGCTGTACAACCACTACACTTTTCACGCCTTGATACCTCTATATGATTACACTCTTTTATGCTTTCCTTTGATAATAAAGTAATCTCACTTAACGACTTATCTAAAAATTTTTTAACCTTAATCTGCTCATTTCTAATAATCTCATCTGCATAGGAGTAATCAATTTGTTGCTGTAATTCTAAATAATTGTGTCCGTTATATATCCTGTCTTCCATTCCAAATTTGTGTAATAATGTTTCTAATCTGCAATTCATAGGTTTTCCTTCTTCTTGTCTCTCAAATGTAACAAATTGCTTATGAAATATAATAGAAAAAACAATCCCATGAAAAGAATCTGCAAACACAATATCTGCTTTTCGAATTGCAGCAACAATTTGATTTGGTGCCAAATCCAAGTATTGTGGATATTCACCATCTAGCACATCTACACGATCAATTCCCATATTATCAATACATAAATTAATATAATCCACATATTGTTTTTCTTTAATTCCTAAGAAATACACTAATCCAAATTTTTCAGGCAACTCACTCTTTGAATTATCTGCCATTTCAATCCATTTATCCTTTGATAAAATCATTGTTGGGTCAAGAAAAACCTCAGCAGTTCTTGCTGTAAGTGTTTTCACTATTTTTGCAGCAGCATTTTCTCTGACAGAAAGGTATGGTATCTCACAAATCCATTGTTTATATTCCGATGGCATATCAGTTACATCTGCTAATCCTATGCTTGCTGCCAAAGCAATTCTTCTTTCTTTCTGAGCAAACTGTAAAAAAGCGTTTCTCGTTGCCGTTGGATAATTTGGATTCCAGATCTGATCGCTTCCACAAACCCATGCATCATAAGATCTAACCCATAATTCCTTATCATCACCATCTAAATGAAGTTTCTCAGTCTCATACTCAATGTATTTGTAATCGAATTCTCTAAATGCCCGTTCTCTTTTTGAAAAACCATTCTTAATGATATTTTTATATCTTGCATAATAAAAACATCGACTGAGTGTACTCATCTTACGATTACTTAAATGATATACATTTAACAATCTGCTATCTAATGCTTTTTTTATATAAAATGGACTCCATTTTGAAATATTACATTTCTGTGCAGCATTTGTCTTTTTTTTCTCATATGGAACCGTATACACTTCTCCATATTCATTCAGCAATTCTTGTACTGCATAATTCTGAAGTCTATTTCCATAATTGTCCCCCAAAAGGGTTATAATTCCAATTTTCATTTTGAATAATTCCTCAACTTACTCTTCAGCGCACTTAGTTTTTTACGATATTTCAATTTGTATCCGTAGCAAAGCAGCTTCTTAATCTTCTTTTTCTTTGCATTCTTATATAAAGAAATTTCTGATTGTTTAAGATTATTTGAAAACTCTTGCCATTTATATCCTAAAAGTCTTTGAAATACATCATCAGATAAGATTTTTTCTATATGTTTATATTTTTCCTTTTTGCTCTTTCTTTCCATAGCTTCCATAAGCATGAATGATGGCACACGTTTCACAAAAAACATATCCATAATTTGTTCTTCATCCTTGCTATAATTCACATTCTGATTGAATTTTTTCAAATCTGAAAATGCCATTTTATACTGTTCATATAAGCCAGGATGAAAATGGTTTGTGGCACTATTTTCTGTCATCCTGTAACCATATAGCTTTTCATTAATCATCCAAACATTTTCTGAAGCAATAAATGCCTTCCAGCAAAAAAACAAGTCTTCACCAAATGTCATATTTTTATCAAACCAAATATCGTTATTAGATAAAGTTGATGTTTTAATCAACTTTGTCCAAGCAGATGTTAAAATACCTGCTTGAACAAGTGTGTCTGAATTATACACAGGTTCAGCCTCTACAATTCTATCTTGAAACACAGGAATACCCCTAAACGAAATATAATTGCATACAACCATATCTGCATTATTTTGCTCAGCTACATGAAGCATGTGTTCCAAATAGTTTGGTGATAAATAGTCATCTGCATCCAAAAAACATACATATTCCCCAGAAGCATTCTGAATCCCTTGATTTCTTGTGTCACTTACTCCTGTATTATCCTTATTTATTATCTTAATTCTTTTATCTTGCCGTGAGAATTCCGATAATATTTTATAAGTTCCATCTCTTGATCCATCATTGACAGCCACAATCTCAAAGTTCTGAAACTTTTGCTTTATAACACTAAGTAATGTTTCTTTTAAATATCGTTCTGCATTGTAAACAGGTATAATAATACTGACTTTATTTTCTCCCATAACATCACCTACTTATTACTCATAAGAATATCAGCCCCTCTACGTTCTAATGGAAATGAATTTCCAGAATGCGAAATCACTTTTGCTGGAATCCCTCCACACACAGTATTCTCCTCTACAATATCTTTAACCACAACTGCTCCTGCTCCTATCACAACATTATCACATATATTTACATTACCAATGATTTTACATCCATTGCTTAAATATACGTTGTCCCCAATAGAAGCAACTTTACTACTTCTGCCATCGATTCCAATTGTTGTAAATGGATGGATACGACAGTTTTTACCTATCCTTGCAAATCCATTAATAACGCAAGGACCTAAATGTGCAATTGACATTCCTGGGCCAAAAAAATTAATTGGAATATTTAGTCCGTACTTAACCTGTAGTTTAAAAAGATGGTACTGCTCCCATTTATAATATAGATAATTGAGACCTGAAGATTTGCAATTGTGAAGATATTCAACCTTCCTAAGGAGTCTTTGAAATTTCCAAATAATATCTGCTTCCCAAATGGAAATAATATGCGGACGTGTTCTCTTTTCTCCCAATGCAATTTTATCCGCCTCCAAGTAAAATAGATAATCCTGCTTACTTTGAATCATCAGTTTTCTCCTTTATCTCAATCTGTATTACATTTGACTCTTTTATTAATTTATTAAATTCATTTCCAGATACTAATGCCATTTTCTTGTACTCTGGCATAACGCTTTGAAGTTTCTTATGTACTTCCTCTCGTTGTGTATACAAATTTCTATATGCTTTTACTAATTTGTCAGAAAAATTAATTTCATTTATAGAAAGTGTCATTCCATCTTCACTGCCAAACAAATCTCTTGCAATCCCTCTCGCCTTGACAGAATAACCAATTGAAAGTGTAGGCACATATGTTGAATATGCAGCAATTGTTGCGTGTGTTCTAGCACCTACAAATATTTTGCATTTGGATACTATGTACTTGAGTTGACGGGCATTGAGATTCACATCATCAATTAGAATCACTCTTCCTGTATTCATGTATTTTTCGTATACCAGTTTTAGCTCATCCATATCATCATTAAAACTCAGGCGAACATGAGGAATTAAAACAATATGATCACTACTGTCTTCCAAAATACTTTCAACAAGGTTAAATATCGCTTTTCTCGGAGCAGATTTGTCCTTCAAACTCCCCATAACCATTGGACTAAAATTCAAACCTACCATATTCCCTTCATTCCATCCGTCTGGAAGTTGGCATTCCACGATTGGAAGCAAAAACGCTGAATCTGCACAGCGAACTATTCTACTTTTTACATGATTATTAATCAATGCTTGATACGAAATTGGATCGCGAACTGTAATCACATCAAAATTACTTAGATGCTCAGCCATTTCACCTGGGATATCATTCGGTTCAATGGAGCATCCCCATAACATCATCTTTTTTCCTTGCTTTTTTATTTTTCTTTCAAGCGGCCAATGTTCTCTTCCTTTATTATAGCAGTATGTGTCGCCCCCTATCGCAACACATATATCAGCTTCTTTAGCTATTCTATAACAAGGCTTGCAATACATAAATTGTTCCTGTATTCTTTTATTTTTGAATAATCGCTTATCTATTTGATACACCAAATAGGGTACTGTTCCCCTTTTCAACCACTGGTCATTCTGAACAAATTCGTCCACACTTGGTAATTCAAATTTATCATCATCTATTTTGAAGAAAGAGGTAACAATAACCCTTGAATTCGGACAATTGTTTTTAATTTGCTCTGAAATCGTATATACTAACGCTTCACAACCATGGTTAAAACTACTTTGATGCTGATATACTAAAATCTTTTTCATACTTCCTCCAATAATTACACATTTTTATAGCGCCTCTTATAAAATAGAACTCCAAAGGGAAAAGCAAGTAAGGTAATTAACGGATACACTGCATTTTTTATTGTGCCTCTTTGTCCCATACTCTTTGCCATTGCCACATATCTTATCGAATCTAAAAATTTATGCTTAAAAGTTTTGTCAATTAATAATCTTTGATTTATGTATGCCATATATCCTTTAGGATTATTCTTTAACAGCTTGGCCATGTTATTTGTGTAGCCGCCCTCTAAGTATTCACATATATAAATTGCTTCCTTTTTTAATATCAAAGTTCCATATTGATCAATATGATCGTATAAATATCCCTCTGGTACAAACTTTTCTCCTTCAAATTTGGGGAAATGACATTTTTTTATAATATCTGTTCTAAATATTAAAGTTGTATCACCTATAAGACCTAAATAATCATACGCATCCTTTAACGTTGTACGAGAATTATTAGATGCATTTATTTTTGTAACAATATTATTTACCGTTCTCTTAAATGCTAAGATTCCAACATCATTTATATCCGAATCTTTCCATGTTTTTTCAATAATCTCAGTTGCATTTTTAGTAAGATAATCATCCGAGTCAACACAAATGAAAAGTTCTGTATCTGCCAATTCTACAGCCTTATTATGCGCATCTGACTTGCCCTGATTATTCTGCTTAAAATATTTGATTGGAATTCGGTTTTCTCTTATCCATTCTTTTACTAAATCCTCTGTACTGTCTGTCGAACCATCATCTACGATTAACCAACAAAAATTTTTCCCTGTTTGATTCAATAAAGATTTATATAATCTTATTAAAGTATCCTTTCTATTGTATGTTGGTGTGAACACAGTAATTAGCATTTTAATTATCCTCTTCTATTCTAAAACAAACATAATCAGCCGTAGCATTTTCTTTTCGATGAACAACACCAGGATTTCCAATTACTATAGAATGGTCTGGTACATCAAAATTAACAAAGGAATTTGGTGCAATCATAACGTCATTCCCTATATTCACATTTCCTATTATGCTTGAATTTATTCCTACTGATACGCAATTCCCTAAGGTTGGAACACCTATTCTCTTCCCACGGTTCTCCCGTCCTATCGTGCATCCTTTGTGTAAGTTTACATTATCTCCTATTTTTACTCCTCCGCCAACTGTAATATTATATGGATGTCCCAAATATAATCCATAACCAATCTCCGCGTTTGTAGATATCTCTAATCCATATTTTCTAGAATATTTATATAACATAATTTTCGCAAAAAATGTCATATTCTTTTTTGATTTTCTCCACCAATACATATATCTTATTTGATGCGAATACGCAATTGTAAACAAAGACCCTATACTATTTTTGTATTTTATCCCGACCATTCTATAATAATCTAATTGAAAAATATTATTCATTATACTCCAATCCAATATAAAAGTTTTGCATATAAGATGCTATTTTTTCAATATTATATTTCCCCTGAAGAATCGAATTTTTATACCTATTTCTTTCTTCTATACTTACTTTACATGTGTCAATTTCCGTGCACCATATTGCAAATTCATCTTCAAGTTTTAAAGTATGAAGCAAACCAACTTCCATGTCTGCTTCTTCCGGTACCGCATTAGAAACTACACATGGTAACCCACTTGCTTGCGCTTCTATTACCACAATCCCTAGGCCTTCATGAAGTGACGGAAATACAAACATATCACCGGCAGATAGTAATTCATTCACATCATTCCTGTTATTTAAAAAAATAACATGATCTAACAAACCACAGTCTTCTACTTGCTTTTTTACATCATCCTGTAATGGTCCATCTCCTACCAAGATAGCTTTCCAATTTGAATTATGACACTTATTATATTCATTAAATATTTCCACTAAATACTTGTGATTTTTTTGTTTCGCGAATCTTCCCACATTTATCATAACAAAATCTTTTGTTTCAATATTTAATTCCTTTCTTTTTTCATTTCTTTTTTCAACATCATAAAGATAATCATCCAATTTAATTCCATTATAGAGAATTCTACATTTTTTTGTTTTATGAGGAAATAACCATGCCGCTGCATTCTGAGAACATGCAAAAAAATAGTTGGCAGATTTTTCTATCGGAATACTTGTACATCCTTTAATAAAAGATGCGATCTTAGGTAGATCGTTTCTTGCATTATGCGAGTGTGCAATTCTAAATGGAACTTTACTGTTTTTTGCAGCCTTTAAAACAATTCCCATTCTTGCATGAGTATGCGTATGTACAATCTTATATTCGGGATGCTTTAAAAAAAACAATTTTAATCTCTTATAATAGTTAAATTTATTTTTTTCATCAAGATAATAAATTTTTCCACCCATTTGTTTTATCTTGTTATCCAACTCGCCTTTCTTTTCAACTAAAAAATCAAATTGTATAACTGACGTGTCGATATTTTCATATAAATTTATAATAACGCGTTCCGTACCCGCATTATTTATTTGAGGATACACTTGTAAAACTCTTATCATTTATTACTCTCCCTTTGCCACCATCATCACTTAAACAAATTAATATTTTCAGTAATAAAACTTGTAAAGTTCATTAAAACTCCACCATCAAATACTATAACAAATCTTGTCATCCCAATATAGCAATATATAAGAATCATCAAAGAAATTATGATATAATTTTGCTTTCCTATTTTATAAAAATGATGGCTTATATCATTTTCTTTAATATTTAACAGCGCTGTGGTTTTTCCCTCTAATAAATATCCTAGAATAATCCCATACATTAGTACAAAATAATCTTTCTCCCTAGTTAAAATTATCCAATCCCTAAATAACGTAAACAACGGAATTGTGATTAGAAACAATTTTAAAACTAATTCCACCTCTTTCTTTTGTTGAGAAGAAATTATTTTTTCATAAAAAATAATTACAACCAACACCAAAATGTAGCACTCTAAAGTATGAATACCATTAATTGTCTCTACTGATTCGACCCAATGTTCTGCTGAATGCGTATTACCAATAAATTCAGCCATATTCATTATCCAACTACTTATATCAACTCTAGAGCTAATAAACCATGTTGGCATAAAAAATAATGCATAATTTCTAATAAACTTTTTAGAAATTGGCAAAAAAGTAATAAAATATAATGGAAACAAAATTATTGCTCCATTGTGTTCCAAAAAGATTAAATAACAAAGAGGGAAATATACATACCATTTTCGATCCCTAATAAATTGCAGCATGTAGCAAAACATAGCAATTGTAAGACCTTGCCTGATGCTAATAAATGTATCATAAAAGAATATTTTATACATAAATACAGCAAAGTAAATTGACCAATTAGGTACGAAATCTTTTAATCCTTTTACCATCAGTGTATAAAATAGAATTGTCCAGATTAAGATAAAGCCCAAATATGAAAAATGGAATGTTTTCACTACAGAACATAACAAAATAAATCCAATCTCATAGTTAGTATTCACACCATGATTGACACCTGTAAAGAAATAAGTTAATACATTGATTACCGAAGGAACACCATTATTATATACATTTTCATAAACCAATACATCACTGCCCCCCATATAATATCTGGTGCCCGACATAAACATAAGTAAGGCTAATACAATATATTTTACTAATTTGGTGTCTTTTTTTTTCACAAAAAATCCTAATGAATTAATAAAATACGTAATCGAATATAGAATCATTAATACTACCCCTCACTATTTATAATGCTGATTTATAAATTCGCATAATAGAATCCCTATACCACTTAATATTTTCAATTTCTTTGGCTCTATTCATTGCCATTTTGGACTTTTTTTCGTAAACAGTCCTGTCAGAAATTAATGTGTTTATTCCATCTACGTATTCATTTTTCCCCTCACACAACACCCCACATTGCGAATTTACAATTGTTGGTAGTCCTCCAACATTTGCAGCTACAACTGGTTTTCCAAAGGTCAATGCCTCCACCGCAACAAGACCAAATCCTTCCCAAATTGATGGAATACATAGCACTTTCGAATTCTTGAGTATGCCATATGGATTTTCTTGAAAACCATATAACTTAATATTTTTTCTTAAATTGTATTGCTCTATTTTCTTTTCTACAGGCATCCTTAAATCGCCGTCACCCACAATTGCTACCTTAATATCCGGTCTCAGTTTTACAATTTGGACCACAATTTCTATGAAAAACAAAGGATTTTTTTGAGTCATAAGCCTTCCAAGAAAAATTATATCGGATTCTTCATTTACTGCCGAATTTTCAGCCTTAGTGAGTATTGCTTGCAAATCGATTGGATTCCCTATTACCTTTGTTTTTTGTCTTAGTTTTTTCCCAAAAATATATTCATCCATTACAGATTGAGAAACAGTAATAATACTATTAAATTTTTTAGAAGCATTATAATAGAGTAATGACTTCAATCCCCATTTCTTTATCCACGGAGGATTGTTATGTAAGTGATTAATTACGGGAATTTTTTTTGCAACATGCGCACAAACAAGACCTGCTGTAAAATCATGTGCATGTATGATATCTGGTTCAATGTCAGTTATTGCTTTATTAATATTTGATATTGATACTTTTTCTATTGAATAATGTTCAATATTATTTTTTTTAACCACATCGCAAATTGGTCCTGCTGGAGATACATACACACTATAAACTTCATCTTTTAAACTATTAATTAAGGTTATCGCAACATTTTCAGCCCCAGAATAAGTGCTCATACAAAGAACATGCATAACTGTTATCTTTTTCATTTTCTTTTTCCTATTCATCATCTATTGAAATAAATCTTAAGCATCTTTTTTTTCACTACATTTTCATCAAATTGTTGTATAACATCATAATTATGTAGTCCAAATGCTTCTCTTAATTTATCATCTTCTACAAATAATTTAATTGCATTTTTGAATTCATTTATATTCATCGGATCACATAAAATACCACCTTCTTGATCCACTAAATCTACATTTCCTCTTATCTTACTTACAATACATGGTAATCCACTTGCCATAGCCTCCATTAATGCAACAGATAAACCTTCTCTAATTGACGGAAACACATATATATCAGCTATATTTAGAAGCTCTATAATATCTCCTCTATATCCTAACAGGTGCAGGTTTACATTCAATTTTTCAGCAAGTTCTAATAAATATTGCTCTTTATCCCCCTTTCCAGCAACAAAATAATGTACATTATCCTTATCTATTTTTGCAATTGCACGAATAATTACTTCTTGATTCTTATTCTGATTCAACTCTCCCACAGAAAAAACAATAATGTCATTATCAGAAATACCTAATTCACACCTCTTTTTACTTATATCAAATTTCTCTAATCGGAATTTTTTTGTATTAACACCAATTCCTGGTATATACTCAACACATCTCGCCCGCATATGCTTTTTGGCAAACTCGTAGTCTTCTTTATTTATGGTTATCAGAACATCCGTAAATTTTGAACATACCTTTTCAATTGGATAAAAAATAATCCAATTAAATAAAGGTGCACCTTCATAAAAATGAAATCCATGAGCCGTATATATTACTTTTGTACCCTTTCTTCTTGAATCTATTGCAGAAATTCTCGCAATAACTGAACCAATTGGAGAATGACAATGCACCAAAAAGTATTGGTTCTTATCACACATTTGCTTCACAAATTTCATTGATTGAACAATTCCATTTATATCAGAAATCCGTCGCGGAATAGGAGCATGATGTACCACCACATTTTTCTCAGCTAATTCACTAATTAATTTCTGTATTCGTTCTTCAGAGATTGTATTCCCTTCCTTACAATTGCAAATTACATCCACATCATATCTTAGATCCAATAATAATTGAATATTTGACCTATTGAACTGATCAATCATTGATGCAACTGATGCTAAAATCAACGCTTTTGGCTTTTCATCACTTTTTTTCGTCTGCAATCCTTCCGTTCTCTCAATAGATTCTCTCAAATCAACTACACGATAATTAATTCCTGGATACACACTCAGCTCCTGATCATATGTCATATTTCCGAATGCTTTTTGCACAATATTACTAATCTTTCCAGGCACTCTTGAGCCTATCCAGACTACAGGATTCAGCAAGCGAGTCCCAAAACTTTTCTTTCCACTTACTTGTGCTATCACTTTTATCATACCTGATGTTTTAGTATATTCTCCATTCTGCGGGAAAAAGATTCCACCTTTTCCAACTAACATGACTTGACACAAGAGTTCACATAAGTTATCAATATGTAACATAGATCGTTCATTTTTCACATCTGGAAATATAGGCAATTTTCCAGCTAACTTTGCTAGAATTGGATAATTTCCTTTACTTCCTTTTCCGTAAATCATCGGTGGTCTCAAAACCACCACATGAAAACTATCGTCTTCTAACGCTCGAATGTTCTTGTCTGCCTGCCACTTCGAATCTCCATAGAAATTAGCCGGTTCTGGCTCGGTATATTTTGTAACACATCTTTTCTTCCCGTACCCGGCTGATTCTCCATACACAATCATAGAACTCATAAAAAGAAACTGCTTTACTCCGGCTTCTTTAGCCTTTTCAGCAGTCTCAATCGCCAAATCTGTATTCACAGCATAGTATTTCTGCTTTAGTTCTTCTGATACATTTCCCACATCTGCATGAGCAATTCCTGCCACATGAAAGACAGCATCGTACTGACTAAAGTCATGGTCACGCCAAGAACCATCGACCATGTCAATTGTACGAATATCAAAATTAGTCGTATAGTTTTTATCAACATATGTTCTAAATGATTCTCCTATATAAGAACCTGCACCAGTAATTAATATCCGCTTGTGTTCATTCTTGTCAACCACAACCTTTTCACCAAATCCTGGTCGAACAACAACCTTTTCATTTTTATATCGTTTAATATAGGTTTTCACTTCTCACTCCATTATTTTTCTTTCTTTAGTTCTCCAGTTCCACCCTCAACAACAGAATCATCCTTTACAACTTTATGTATCGTCCCCCAAAAGCACTTTGCATCAAAAAAAACGCTTTCCTTCTTCACATACTCTCCATCCAATTCTGCCTTTACCGAAATTTCAAGTTCATCTCTGCCATTAATCTGTGCCCAACCAGTCAATCCGGGCTTTACATCATTCGCACCATATTTATCTCGCTCTGCAATTAATACATCTTGATTCCAAAGTCCTGGACGAGGACCAATAACAGACATATTCCCGACAAATATATCCCAGATTTGTGGTAACTCATCAAGGCTATGCTCTCTGAGGAACTTTCCAACTTTCGTAATATACTGTTCTGGATTCTCCAGCATATGTGTCGGCACATCATGTGGAGTCGCCATTTTCATGGAGCGAAATTT
>JAQUUB010000202.1 GCA_028694115.1 Lachnospiraceae bacterium | reverse complement strand
CCGCGGAGTAACAATAGAACATGCCAGTTAAAGAATGCACCCATGCTGGCGCATGGGTGTACAAAGTGGTCTTAAGTGACCTAGAATTCAATGAGCAGTTGACCTAATTTTGGGTTGACAGATACAGAAGGGTGATAAGGTTGTCGAGGTTGCTGAAAAATGATCCTATTCTTCTTTGCTCTTCTTCTTTAACTGGTAAAGTGATGTTTAAATCTGTAAGCATGTCCATTACAATATACGGAATGTTACCTGTCCTTGCCTCTTCTGCTATCTTTCGCGGGAGTTTATTACCAATTTCTGAGTATAAGAACTGCCTATCAGCCTGAAAGCCTTCTAGGACATACGTACGTTGATATGCATTGAATTTTCCATCAGCTAGGTGCATGTATCCTACTGTTGCTCCATTACCTGCAATGGTTATAGCTGGCCCTTCAAATGCCGGAACATCAATTCGATATTTTTTAATTCCAGAGGTATAAAAATCATATTCTCCGTCTTCTACCATTGCATTTGCATCAAGCTTTCCAGTTGAAACATCAAGCAAGTCTCCAAGCTTACGCTGTTCCCAAGCATCAGTAAAACCAATAAACCTTATTTTGGGTTCTTTTGTCATTTTATCGTCCATTCATGTTCTCCTCTTCCTGTTCGCTTATTTTTCATCCAATTATTCTTCCTTTTTAATTCTATCAGCCATCTCATAAAATCCTTTTCGGAATTCAATACGATATTTTACCCAGCTTAATTGTGCTATTTCTTTATTTGCAATTTCTTTATAATCAGATTTTGCTGCATTCATAATCGCTGTCAATTCACCTTGTTTATCCATATCTTCTTGTCCTAATTGATGCTTTCGAATTAATTTTTCTAACTCTTTCGGTTTCACACAATTATCTAACCCCCAAGAGCGAATAAAACTTGTAATAAGTTGAATATCTGTATTTTTCTGTGCGCTTTCCATTGCCTGATTCATTCTCTCAACATTTCTAGGTGCTGGATAATCATCAAATACATATTCTTTTGAAAAGATTCTTGATACAAAATTACGTACCTTCGATTTTTCACTTTCATTATCTGATTTTGCAATTTCAACATGAATCTCTTCTCTGGTGATTTCTGCTTTTGACATTTCATTTGCATGAACTTCGTCAGCCATTCTAGCAATCAATTCAACCAAATAATCATAATTAATTGTAACATCATGAATATGTACCATTGATAAATTAACCTGAGAGATATCTATATTTTCTCTCTTAGCTCGGCGTTCTTTTAATTCGCCAGCAAGAACTGTTGTTAGAATGACTTCCTGATCCTCAGTAATCCCAATACGCTCATAGAAATCTTCTGGATTGTCATAAGCTGAAACAAGATTTTTCTCATCATCTTCTGTATACTGCTTTAACTGACTTAGCAAACGATTGTATTCTTTTAAATTTTCAAATACTTCATCCTGATCTTTTTCACTTGGAGGTAATTGTATAAACTCACTCGTGAGTTGCGAAAGCTTACTGACAACTTCTTTCATTTCATCCTGAACCTTACTGAATGGTTTGGAAATAATACCAGCTTCTTCATTTTTTTCTATCAAATCCTCAAGTGACAGCTGTTCATCAGCCGATGCACGATTTGAATATACAGCAAACGCTTTATTCATTTCATATTCATTTTGTGCCGGCCATCTATAATTTACGATATTGCCCTTCGGTTTATCTATACTATTATGAATTCGGTTTGTACGTGAGTATGCTTGAATCAAATTTCCGCCTTTAAGTGTTCTATCAATATATAGAGTGTTTAACTCTGGTGCATTAAATCCTGTTAACAGTTGATCTATAACAATTACTAAATCCAAATAGTTACCATCATCTGCGGTCTTATTCAAACGTCGAACTACATCTTCTGCATACAGTTTCACTGTACTCATATCAAAAACAGTACCAAACATTTCATTATAAGCTATAATAGCTCTATGCAAATTTGAATTTGTAGTAATTTGGTTCGTACCATTAGAGGTATCTGCTGAAAAACTTACCGCGACTTTTAAACGTTCTTCTTCAGGTCTTTTTGCATTCTCTTCTGTAAATTTATCGAAATATTCCATTGCTCTTGGCGTGCTTACTTTGTTTCCTCCAACATGTACAGTCAATAACGCATTATATTTTCCATTATTTGAACGTTTCTTCCAGTTATCAAAGATATCCTTAACTACCAATTCAATATGTTCTGGACTAGAATCATAAACACTGCCACGAATATTATCATCTATATCATCTTCATCTGGATTCTCAGGTGCTGGAATTGTCTCTTTGAATTCAACCTTAAACCCTAAAACATTTTTATCAGTAATTGCTTCTTTAATTGTATAGGAATGCAATATTTCTCCAAATATCTCCCTTGTTTCTGGAAATCTTGGTGTTCCAGTGTATCCTACCCAAGCAGAATTTGGAACCATTTTACGAATTGTCTCCAGCATTCCTTCATTTTCTGATCCGTCTCCAGTTGAACGGTGAGCCTCATCAACAATAAAAAGAATATTACCTTGTAATGACTTAAACGTAGGACGCGCTACATATCTAGACATTTTTTGAATACTTGTTACAATAATATTTTTATCGCTCTTTTTAGTCAATTTTTGATCTAAATCAGATATATTTGCAGTATCACTCACAACACCAGATTTTCCTTCAAATCCTGCTACTGGATCATATGCCTTATAATCATCAGCTGTTTGAGTTGTAAGTGCTATACGATCCACCAAAAATACAACTTTATCAACATTCGACAAACGACTAGCAAGCCATGCCGTCTTAAAACTTGTAATTGTCTTACCAGATCCGGTTGTATGCCAAATATATCCTAATCTACCATCATCATAAATAAATTTATATTGTCTTACTTTATCTAGTACTCGCTTTGTGGCATAAACTTGGTATGGGCGCATTACCTTAATGCATTCTTTGTTTTTAGTACCATCAAGCACCATATAGCGTGTTGCCAAATCATGAGCCATTGGAATTGACAATACTTTATCTGCAAAAGTTTTCCACGATCGAACAGGTCTTGCATCCTCTTCATCTTGCCAATTAAATGCAAAAGCTCGATTGAAATTTTCAAGCGTTGTATTTGCCATATAACGAATATCGTATGGTGTCATTGCAATTAGGATTTGCAAAGTACTAAAAATTCCAGTATATTGCTTTTCTGCAATATATTGCTTCATTTGATTTAGTGATTCAGTCGTACTATGAAGTGCCTTCTTTAATTCAATTTGAATAATAGGTAATCCATTGATTAGCAATGTCACATCAAATCGACGTTCTGGCTTTCCGTCAATAACTTTTAAACGTTTAATTTGATTCACTACTTGATAAACTGTATATCCTCCTCCAACCTGCGCTTGATCAAATACTGTTAAAAATACGTGCCTACCATTATCTAAATCAACTTCAATTTCAGAGACGCCATTAACACCATATAAAAATTGTCCAGCTTGATAAGGGGTTTCTATAGAAGAAATGATTTTTTTAACCTGATTAAATTCTGTAATAGACAATGGATTATCTAAACGAGCTTGATTATTTTGTTCTAAAATAATTTTAAAATTATCCCAAAGCTGTTCGGTTGTTTTAATATTTGATTTGTATTCCCACTGTTTCACTCCACCAATTTTTGTTAAATAATCAATTACTTCTTTTTCAAAATCTAATTCTGATTGACTCTTCATTTCAGCAACACCCCTTTACACTTTCTTCTAGTATTTCATTTGTAAATAATTCCATTAATTTTGAATACTCGCTTAATTCACTTTGTAGTTGAAGCGTTTTTATATAAATCTTACCAATTTTTTTCTGCTCCTCTATAGGAATAACAGGTATAACTATATCTTTTAAGGATTGAAGTGGAATTCTAAGAATTGATCCACTCCCTTGCAACTTCTTTTCTTTTTGGTACTTTATATGTTTATATGCATTAAATAAAAATAGAAAATATCCCTTATCCAATTTTTCTCCATCAAACTCTATTTTGGTAAAATTAAGTGACAATACTTTTCCTGCATTCTTTGTGCTTACCATCGTTGCACACTGCAATGAATTACTTATTACAACGTCTCCAACTTTTAATGTTTGATTATTCTGCACACTTGATATTATCTCATCTTCTACATTTATTTTTTCATGCTTATAATCTTCTATAAATGATGACTGGTCATAAAATTTAATCGATTCCCTTTCAATCTGATCTTGAATTCTTGTTGGATTTATACCTGGAATAAAGTTCAGAAATTCTTTTAATTGTTTTGTATTCACTCTTTACCTCCTAGACTATTTATAATTTTTTGCAATATCATTATATTTCATATTAAATCATATATCACCTTACGTGTCAATTATTTTTTGTAATATTTAAATATTTCATTTAATTTCAAATCTAAAACTATATCTAGGAAACATTATACTTATTTCTCTCATTTGTCTTTGTGAACAGAAATCCATTATAAACCATACAAAAACGCACCCATCTACAATTCAAATGAGTGCGTAAAAGTAAACCTTATTCTTTTTTATTCCAATGATATCTTTCATTCGTTCTTAGTATACTTGGTGCATGATACTCTTGTTCCAATTGCCATCCATTATACACTTCATTCAACTTTTCTGCCATAGCTGGACTTTCAACTTGAAACCAATCTGTGTAATAGCTGTCATCAAAGCTATGATATTCCGAGTCTTGTCTGATAAAAAATGCTCCACACTTCTTACATCTTAATAATTCTCTCTCGCCATCATCCCAAGTATGCAAATAATGTTTTACACTTCCATCTTCATTTAAAAATTTATCTCCATACTCTTTTATGGTTTCAAAGTCCATTGCTTTTTCTGCTTCTTCTACATTGTCATGTTCAAATAAACAACTTCTTTGTCCATCATAACTAAACTCTCCATTATTTTTATCCATTACACTACCTCATTAAATAGTACTTTGTATAGACCATAACAATGCTTTTTAAAGGCACTAAGACCTTTCTCCCATATTCCCCTTCTCAAGGTCAAGCTATTTTTTCTGTGAATGGGAACATATCTTTTTTCATTCATATTTCTGCAATTTCAATCTGTCTAGCGTTTATATAGCAGACAGCACGTCTCCACATGGCTTGAGAGGATAGAATGAATGTCTTTCGATTTGTCGGTTGTCGGAAACATATCCACTGCATTTTTGGCACTATCGGTAGGAGGGAACATATCAATGACTATAACTTAGTTCCCTACCCCCATATAGTATCTATACCATCAAACTTATCAGCGGAATTTGTCAAGCTTGTTGTCACAATTCCTATTTTTTTATTTTATGTTTATGAGACTTGCGTCTCATTTTCTACTTTATCCACATCTCGTGCTACTCTTTCAGGATTCAAGAATACTTTATCCT
>JAQUUB010000201.1 GCA_028694115.1 Lachnospiraceae bacterium | reverse complement strand
ATCTGCAACATCAGCATCTACACCTTTTGTGCTTCCTGTCCCAAAATACAAAGTCTTAATCTCGGAAATATTTCCACGAATCACATCGAACTTCACTTCTTTCATTAAACCAAGTGCAGTATCCGTACGAAGTCTGCTTGCTCCCGCTCCAACCGGGTCAAGAAGCACTGGGTGTCCAAGTTCATTTGCCTTTTTCCCTGCCGCATACATAGATGGAATAGTACATTGATTTAGGGTACCAATATTGATATTTAAGCCACCACAGATACTGGTAATATCTTCTACATCCTCCTGATCATCTGACATAATTGGACTTGCGCCACAAGCCAGAAGCACATTGGCCACATCATTTACCGTGACATAATTTGTAATGTTGTGAACTAAAGGTCCCATTTCTCTTACGCTTTTCAAACATTGATTGAACATTTTTCTTTCTCCCTATTTTTATATTTATTGAAGAACAGATTTGTTATTGTATAAAACTGGGTATAAAAAACTGCATATAACCTTTCTGATTATACGCAGCGTAAATACTTCTTTACTTATATCCCTACGTTGGCATTATCCAAATCAGGTAGTAGGTCAAGACAGTGACAGTCTCCTCTCAGCCCATTACTATGAGCTCCCTTTTTCTTCAATTAAGTATATTACATGCTTTCTTTCACAAGAAAACAAGTCCACAAAAGCTCTTCCGTTTCTTTTCATTTCGAAACGCTTTTATTTGACACATTAGCTTTTAATTTGAAGGTTCTAGCATCCTTTCAAGAAATTCATTACCAGTTTAACCATTGTCTCTTTTTCCTCTGGCTTTGATTCTGCAATCATGATTGTAATTGCAACTAACGTATAATCTTCAATAATTTTTTTGCCATCCAGCATTAACATTCCATTCTTGTCCAAGAAATATAAGAACATTGTCGCTGCAATCCTTTTATTGCCGTCTGAAAAAGAATGATTTTTTGTCACAAAATACAGAAGATTAGCCGCTTTCTCTTCCACAGACGGATAAACATCCTGTCCGCCAAAGGTCTGGTATATTGTTCCTATACTACCTGCAAAAGAATCATCTTTTTCGTTGCCAAACAGCTCGCTATCTGATGCAAATTTCATTTTTGATATAACATCTTTGCATTCTTCGTAGGTTAAAACATAGGTTGTCGTATTACCTTTCGGTTTACTAATCCTCTGATGGTCGTAATCATCCAACATATCCAGTGCGACAGTATATTGTTCCACTACGCTTAGAACTTGCTTTGCATCTAACATGTGATCTGTTCGCTTCATAATTCGCACAACCTCATTCAACTGGCTTATGCGATTATTATTTACTGCATATCCTTTTAATATGTAATCCTTTAATACGGAGTTAGCCCATCTACGGAATTCTACGCCTCTCTGAGATTTTACGCGATAACCAACAGAAATGATGACATCAAGGCTATAACACTTCACTGGTTTATCAGAATTTGCAATATGCAAAAAATGCATATTGCTTTCGGAGTCCACTTCCTCTTTAAATGCATTATTAATATGTCTTGAGATAACTGATTGGTCTCTTTCAAAAAGAAGAATCATCTGTGCCTGAGTTAACCATACTGTTTCCTCTTCAACATTAACATCCAATTTTACACTTCCATCCTGTGACTCAAATAATACTAATTCATTTTTCATCAACAGTACCTCCCTGTTTATCTAGTTTTTCCATCTTAACCTGATATGTCATCATACATAGTACATAATCTGGAAGCTTACGATGCCCCAATTCCCACTCCGTCATTGTTCTATAAGGAATTCCAAAATATGCACAGAACTCCTTACGATTCATTCCCGTACTTTCTCGTAACGCTCTTACTTGAGCCTTAGTTTCATATATAAAAGAGGATATGGATTTCCCTGTTCATCACCTTCTGTTCTTTTATAAACTTTAAATCCTTTTTCGATCATATAGCTTAAATCCAACACTTTCATAATTTTTTGGTGCAACAAAATTACTATTAGTACACACAATTATTCTTTTAAGATTATCATATTTTCTTATCCTGTGAATTGCTTCCTCAAGCTGCATATGTCCATAGCCATTCCCCTTATATTGCGTTCTAATACCATTGTGACCTATCTCCACATATTCTGGTCTTTGTCTTGGATCCCAAGTCACAAATCCAATGGGTTCGTTATCAATACATGTTACCAATCCATATTTATCTGCTATTTCAGGATTATCATAGAAAAAGTCGTCGGATTCATGCCAGTTTTTATCCCAAATTTCCTTATTTCTAGAATCAAATGAATATGCATCCTGTAGAATATCATATAAAGTTCCTTTGGGAAACTCTGAAAATTGCTTAAAGGCAATTTGATTTTTCATTCCTATCACCTACCAATTTAACGTACTTATCTCTTCTGCAATTTCTTTATCTGTTTTCTTATTTGTATCGATTTTAATGCTATTGAGTTTTTCATAAAGCGGTATTCATGCTATACTTCTTTGCAGTACATCTACTGTTCGAATTCCAGCTCTAACATCGGCCATAATTCTTTCCGTTAATTCTTCCTTTAGCAAATCGGCTTCGTTGGCATATTTATAAGCAATCTGTTCCTTCGTTAATTCTGCTGGAATCAGATTGTCCTTAATTGCTTCCGTGTGTATTCTATAATTCAGCTTAGAAATCTCACGATTAAGATTCCAATCGCATTTGTGGTTTCTGTCCATTTTTTCGGTGTTAATACAAAACCATTGTCTCCAGCTTCATTTTTAATTGCCTCGAATTCGATGCAATTAAAATCCGAATTATGTAGTACTTCCCATAATCCAATAAATGCAACTGTACCTTTATTTCTCATCCAATTCTGAATAACATATCCCACTTGTCGCATACAAATCAAGCACCTGCCGGTACATAACCTTTTCAGATGACCGAATATCCCGTATATGATTTAATAATTCTTTCCAATAATTTCCGTCTCCCAGATTCTTCAATCTTTCATCGTCCATCGTAAAGCCTTTTATCATATGCTCTCTTAGACGTTCGGTAGCCCAACAACGAAAATTTGTAGCAATTTTAGATTTCACCCTATATCCAAGAGAAATAATCATATCAAGATTATGATGGATTGTATTATATTTTTTACCGTCAGCCCCAATTGTTCGGAATTTCCGAACAATTGAATTTTCTTCTAACTCTTGCTCTTCAAAAATGTGTTTAATATGTTCACTGATATTAGATTTACTAGTCTGGTACAATTCACATAATTGCGCCTGCGTAAGCCAGACAGTCTCGTCTTCTAATTTAACATCTATTTTTGTTTTTCCATCTTCTGTTTGATATATAATGATTTCATTCCTAATAATATTGGATTTATCTCTTCTATTCTCTACCTTGCAGTCCTCCTTTTACCATTCCATTAATATTTATGTGAAGAAATTCATAATCATTGCTTTATCAACTCATAAAATTGTCCCCGTCTTTTCTCTACCTGTTTTTCTTTTCCCCTACGTATAGCACCTCTTAATACCTCAGTGCATCTTTTATTGCTTCTACTTTCTCTTTTAGCAGACGTTTTCTCGGTTGTTTCAATTCTTTCACGGTGTTAGGTGCATCACACATTGTCACCCCCAGAGACCTCTTCATTTCTGTAATATAAACAGTATGTACTTTGAATCCATATTTCTTCTCAACATACTCCTGTATCATTTTATATGTGATTTTCGGTTTCGGCTGATGCTTCTTCACCTGTTCTGCAATAGCATCCAAAGACAATTTTCCTTCATCTTCTCCAAATTCATCCTTAACATTTATAATGCTATCTGGTGATTTGTGGGACAAAAGTACAACTGTCTCAACATGGCACGAGAGGACAGGAAGTACGTCTTATGCCCTCGTCCGTATGCGGAAATATATCCGCTATTGACCACCAAACATATCCACCGATTCTTTTTTCGATGGAACATATCCTCTACATTATAGCCGAAAAACTGCAGTTTCTCAACATAAATTAAGGCACACAACATTTCTAAATGCTGTATGCCTCATAAATCATTATCTGCCTTTTTCTTCTGGCTTCAGTGGACCATAGTAATAAGATGCAGTCGCACCACCGTCACACATGAAATCTGTACCTGTAATAAATGCACCCTTAGCACTCATAAGCAGTTCCGCTACATTTGCAACTTCATCTGCTGTACCGGGACGCCCTGCCGGGCATTTTGCAAACATATTTTTATAGAAATCTCCACGAGGACCATTGAACTCATCAATAGCAAGGGGAGTAACAATGATACCCGGCGAAATAGAATTGATTCTGGCTCCTCGCTCGCCCCATTTCACAGCTTCTGCCATAACACGCTTTTCATTACAGCGTTTTGCTATCTGATAGGCATGAAGCGTGTCTTTGATGTTTTCAGGCTTTAACAACGCAAGAGACAAAAGTTCCTCTGTTGGAGTGCAGGCAAGCAGTGCATCTTCCTCTGCGGAAAGTTGCGGCATACGTTTTCCGGACTGACTTGAAATCGTCACACCCACACCACCTGGTGCAATTACTTTTCCTACTTCTTCCAAAAGAACTGCCGTACCATATAAATCCACACTAAAAATCACCTTGATTGGCGCCTGGCTCGGTGATACTCCTGCACCATTTACCAGCATTTTGATTTCTCCATATTCCTGTGCCTTAGCAATTAATGCCTGAATGGATTCTCTGGAAGATAAATCCATCTCCATAGGTTCTACATCAAATCCGGCATTGTTCATGATTTCTGCGATTGTTTTTGCATTCTGGACATTTTTATCCCCCATTACAATCTTTTTTCCATATCCCATTCTTCTGGCAATCGCCATGCTAAGCTGTCCTGCTCCGGTTACTATCATTACTTCCTTTTTCATTTTAATCTCCATTCCGCCGCTTTGCGGCGGCACAAATAGTAATGAAAGTGGTTCACACTTTCAAGTTTTCGTGTTACAATACAATCAATTATAAGGCATCCCGGCATCACTATCAGATGCACCCACCCGTTTGCTATTGATGTGCAGGTGCGCCTCGTTTTACCAAGGTGGGAATACTCTTAAAATGGTTCACTATGTGAGCCTTCTTTTTGTATCTGTACCACGTTTTTGGCTTAATTTACTTTCTTTCACACTAAGCTCCAAGCATTAACATCATGCAAACGCTAAGAGCAATAAGTAATTTTTTCTTGATCTATTCCTCCTTAAAATGCCTTCAACAGTATCTGATAGATTTCCTCATGGTTAAGTTTCTTGCAGCATCAGCTGCTTCCTTTTTTATTTTACGTTCTGATACTGTTCATCATCGACAGCTTCCAGCCATTCTGTTGTCCGGCAAATTAGAAGCTCCAGGTTCATGCAATCTATGCGGTCTTGAATTAGTTGCCTGACTTGTAGTTCAATCACATTAACAGCTTCTGATTCTGCACATTAAATTATCATAAGTTAAAGT
>JAQUUB010000200.1 GCA_028694115.1 Lachnospiraceae bacterium | reverse complement strand
TATCATACTAGACAGAAATAGACAACATAAATATGACATAAAATAGGAATAAAAAATGCCCGAACGCCTTATAAATAAAGCAATCGAGCTATATTATCTTAAAAATTAACTGCAAAACTGTGGAGGAAGTATTCCTTACGGTGGAACAAAAACCCTATGAGTCTGGACATCTCTTATTTAAGAAGGGACAGACGATGAAGTGTGAGAAGTAACTCTAAGGAGTGAAAATACTACTCCTAAGAATTACTAAATCTCACACCTGAAGAAGCCGCAAGCGTCTTCTTCTCACTAGTTTGCTTTAAATATTTAGATTTAGGGGTTGACAGAAGAGATCTAAATTACTAGAATATAATAAGATATGAAAAAGTGAAGACCATGTAAAAGAATTATATTTTCTTGCAGAGAGAGAATGTCACCGGCTGAAAGCATTCTTAAGTTCAGATATGATTTTATATTCCCATGTGAGCTGTTCTACTGAACAAAGTAGGTAGAAACGTTGTACGCGTTAAGTGCAAAGAGTGTTTAGTAATGGATCGTTTTAATTCATTATTAAGAATTTGGGTGGTACCGCGGAAGTTTACTTCGTCCCTTGTCATAAGACAGGTGATGGAGTTTTTTTATACCCATTTATCATTTTTAGAAAGGAAGAAAGAGAATGAAAGAGAAGCTAAATAAAATCAGAGAAGATGCTTTGAAACAGATTAGTGAATCAGAAGCATTGGAGAAATTAAATGAGGTACGTGTAAATATCCTTGGAAAAAAGGGTGAATTAACTGCAGTTTTGAAAAGTATGAAAGAGGTTGCAGCAGAAGACCGTCCAAAGTTCGGCCAGCTTGTAAATGAAGCAAGGAGTGAAATTGAGAACGCATTAGAAGAAGCAAGAACAAAAATGGAAAAGATACTCCGCGAAGAGCAGATGAAATCAGAAATCATTGATGTTACACTTCCAGCAAAGAAGAATAAGGTAGGACATCGTCATCCGAATACAATCGCAATGGAAGAGGTACAAAGAATTTTCATCGGTATGGGTTATGAAGTTGTGGAAGGCCCAGAAGTAGAAACTGATTATTATAACTTTGAAGCATTAAATATTCCAGCAGATCATCCAGCAAAAGATGAACAGGACACCTTCTATATTACGGGAGAATTCTTATTAAGAACACAGACTTCTGGTATACAGGTTCATGAAATGGAAAAAGGAAAGCTGCCAATTCGAATGATTGCTCCAGGAAGAGTATTCCGTTCCGATGAAGTGGATGCTACCCATTCACCATCTTTCCATCAGATTGAGGGATTAGTAATTGATAAAAATATAACATTTGCAGATTTGAAAGGGACATTAGCGGAATTTGCAAAAGAGTTATTTGGAGAAGATACAAAAGTTAAATTCAGACCACATCACTTCAATTTTACAGAGCCAAGTGCTGAGGTAGATGTAACGTGTTTTAAATGTGGAGGAAGCGGATGCCGTTTTTGTAAGGGTACTGGCTGGATTGAAATCCTAGGCTGTGGAATGGTTCATCCTAATGTACTTCGTATGAGTGGGATTGATCCAGAAGAATATTCAGGATTTGCTTTTGGTATGGGTCTTGAAAGAATTGCACTACTCAAATACGAAATTGATGATATGAGACTTCTTTATGAAAACGATATTCGTTTTCTTCGTCAGTTCTAATAGTGATTGATTGTTAAGTGGGAAAACCAGAAAGGAAGATATTATGAATACAGCATTATCATGGATTAAAGCATATGTACCAGATTTATCCTGTAGTGATCAGGAATATACAGATGCTATGACATTAACCGGTACAAAGGTTGAAACATTTGAAAGATTAGACAAAAATTTAGATAAAATTTATGTTGGACAGATTTTGTCCATTGAAAAACACCCGGATGCAGATAAATTGATTATTTGTCAGGTGGATATGGGAACAGAAAAGGTCCAAATCGTAACAGGAGCTTCTAATGTGAAGGTAGGAGATAAAGTACCGGTTGTGTTAGATGGTGGAAAAGTAGCAGGAGGACATGATGGTGGTCCATTACCTGAGAATGGTATTAAAATAAAATGCGGAAAACTTCGTGGCATTGAATCAAACGGAATGATGTGTTCCATTGAGGAATTAGGTTCTAATCGTGACATGTATCCACTTGCACCAGAAGAAGGGATTTATATTCTGCCAGAAGATACAAAGGTGGGTGCAAATGCAGCAGAGGTGTTAGGCTTTTGTGATACTGTTTTTGAATATGAAATCACTTCCAACAGAGTCGACTGCTATAGTGTGCTAGGAGTTGCAAGAGAAGCAGCAGCAACCTTTGATAAACCGTTCTATGCTCCTAAGGTAGTAATTAATGAATCCAATGAAAAAGTAGAGGACTATGTAAGTGTTGAAGTTAAAGACACCGATCTTTGCAGCAGATATTGCGCAAGAGTATGTACGAATATTAAAATAGCTCCCTCACCAGAGTGGATGCAAAGACGTCTGGCAGCAAGTGGAATTCGCCCGATCAACAATTTGGTTGATATCACGAATTATGTAATGGAAGAATATGGTCAGCCAATGCATGCTTTTGATTTAGATACTGTAGAGGGACACAAAATCGTTGTAAAGCGCGCAAAGGATGGCGATAAATTCGTGACTCTTGATGGACAGGAGAGAGCGTTAGATTCAGAAATGTTAATGATCTGTGATGCTAAGAAGCAGATCGGTATTGCAGGAATCATGGGTGGTGAAAATTCAAAGATTACAGAGGAAGTAAAAACTGTTTTATTTGAAGCTGCCTGCTTTCATGGAGCTAATATTCGTAAATCAGCCAAACGACTAGGACTGCGTACTGATGCATCAGGTAAATTTGAAAAAGGATTAGATCCTAATAATGCAAAAGCTGCAATTAACCGTGCATGTCAGTTGATCCAAGAGCTCGGATGTGGAGATGTTACAAAAGGAATGATCGATGTTTACGCACAGGAAAAGGAAGAGAACCGAATTTCTTTCCGTGCAGACCGTATCAACGCTTTGCTTGGAACCAATATCAAAGAAGAAGATATGTTAGCAATCTTTCAAAAATTAGAACTGAAATATGAGGAAGAAACAAATGAATTGGTGATTCCTACGTTCCGCCAGGATTTAGAAGGGATTGCTGATATTGCAGAAGAAGTTGCGAGATTCTATGGATATGATAAAATCCCTACGACATTACCAAGTGGAGAGGCAACAACAGGTAAATTACCTTTTAATCTTCGTATTGAAGAAAAAGCAAGAGATATTGCTGAGTTTTCAGGATTTTCACAGGGAATGAGTTATTCCTTTGAGAGTCCTAAGGTATTTGATAAATTATTACTTCCTGAGGATGATAAAGCTAGAAATGCAATCGTAATTTCCAATCCTCTAGGTGAGGATTTCTCAATCATGAGAACCATTTCCCTCAATGGAATGATGACATCACTTGCAACAAACTTTAACCGTAGAAATAAGGATGTTAAATTATATGAATTTGGTAATATCTATTTGCCAAATTCACTCCCATTAACAGAATTACCAGAGGAAAGAATGCAGTTTACCTTAGGATTTTATGGGGAAGGTGATTTCTTCATAATGAAGGGTGTGATTGAAGAATTCTTTGAAAAAATCGGATTAACGAAGAAAAATGTGTATGATCCTAATTCAGGAAAACCCTTCCTACATCCAGGTAGACAGGCAAATGTTATCTATGATGGAACAGTAGTTGGATATTTAGGAGAGGTTCATCCAGGGGTTTGTGATAATTATGATATCAATACCAAAGTATATGTAGCGGTTCTTGATATGCCAGAAATCGTAGAGAGAGCTTCTTTTGATAGAAAATATACAGGAATTGCAAAATTCCCAGCAGTTACACGTGATATTAGTATGGTAATGCCTAAGAAAATTTTAGTGGGTCAGATCGAAGAAATCATTGCACAGCGTGGTGGCAAGAATCTTGAGAGTTATGAACTTTTCGACATCTATGAAGGAAGTCAGATTAAAGAAGGATTTAAATCCGTAGCGTATTCTGTAATTTTCCGTAACAAAGAGAGAACACTGGAAGAAGCAGATGTCAATACAGCAATGAAAAAGATCCTAAATGGTCTAGAAAGCCTTGGAATCGAATTACGTCAATAAGAGGTGTTATATTGAAAAAATCAGATTTTAGTTTTTATTTACCAGAGGAATTGATTGCGCAGGATCCTTTAGAAAATCGTTCTTCCTCCAGATTACTTACCTTAGATAAGGAAACTGGGAGGATAGAACACCATATTTTTAAGGAAATCATAGACTATCTAAAACCAACGGATTGTTTAGTATTAAATGATACAAAAGTAATACCAGCCAGATTATTAGGTGTAAAAGAAGATACAGGTGCAGCGGTTGAAGTGTTACTTTTAAAAAGAAAAGAAAATGATATATGGGAAACGCTTGTAAAGCCAGGCAAAAAGTGCAGACCAGGAGCAGTATTAGTGTTTGGGGATGGACTATTAAAGGCAGAGGTTTTAGAAGTAGGGGAAGAAGGAAACCGCTATATTCAGTTTCAATATGATGGAATCTTTGAAGAAGTATTAGACCAATTAGGAGAAATGCCATTACCCCCTTATATTACTCACAAATTACAGGATAAAAGCCGCTATCAGACGGTTTATGCAAAACATGAAGGGTCCGCAGCAGCACCAACTGCGGGACTTCATTTTACAACCGAGCTTCTAGATCAAATCAGACAAAAAGGTGTGAAGGTGGTAACAGTCACTCTTCATGTAGGCCTTGGAACCTTCCGGCCAGTAAAAGAGGAGGAAATCCTTGATCATCACATGCATTCAGAGTTTTACTCTGTGTCGAAAGAAACAGCAGAGACGATTAACGCTGTAAAGCGTGCGGGAGGCAGAATCATATGCGTAGGTACGACGAGCTGTCGAACCATTGAATCGGCTGCAAATGAAGAGGGTGTTCTGTTAGCAGGAAGTGGAAATACCGAGATATTTATTTATCCAGGGTATCAGTTTAAAATGCTTGATGCATTAATCACGAATTTTCATCTGCCGGAATCAACCTTGATTATGCTTGTATCAGCACTTGCTGGAAGGGAGCATGTGCTGCAGGCCTATCAAGAGGCAGTGAATGAAAAGTATCGATTCTTCTCTTTTGGGGATGCAATGTTTATTAGCTAAATACAAATAAATTGAGATTACTATATTGCTATATAATGGGAAATAGAATAAAATACAAATAACGGTGTTAATTTAGAATTGTGGGGTGTAAGTAAAATGAATGAGAGAAGAAGAGCGAAAAGATTAGATTTGCAAGGTATTATTATCATGAACCTGACTTTTGCAGTTTAACAAGTATAAAAAAACCCGTCGGACCAGTAAATATACTGGCTGGCGGGTTTGTCATTTTGTCAGATTTTCATGGTGTATTTTTACTTTTTTGTATTTGCTAAAACTT
>JAQUUB010000199.1 GCA_028694115.1 Lachnospiraceae bacterium | reverse complement strand
AGAAAAAACCAACCGATCCGGACTATACAGAACGTTTTGAATTATTCATCACATGCCGTGAAATGGCAAATGCATATTCCGAGTTAAATGATCCACTTGACCAGAGAGAACGTTTCGAAGCGCAGGAGGCACTCAAAGCCCAGGGCGACGAAGAAGCGAACAGCATCGATGAAGACTTCCTGAATTCACTTGAAGTCGGAATGCCACCTACAGGCGGTATCGGAATCGGTATTGACAGAATGGTCATGCTGTTGACAAATTCAGCGGCTATCAGGGATGTACTGTTGTTTCCTACGATGAAAAGTCTTAGTTAGTGTACAGATTCGTTGAAAGTTATGGAAATCCATAACGATCCGAATTAGTCCAATCAGGACACGAAAGTACTGCAAATTCATTGGATTCTATAGGATTCCAATGCGCTTATATGGATTAAAATGAATAAATCAGATGGTCTCTATGGACTGTGTCAAATTGTGTCAGACCATGGAACAGCCGGTTCAAAAACGATAAAAAGGCACTTATGTTTAGTTGAAAAACTAGATATAGGTGCCTTTTTTGGTATATACCAATTTATTTTCAAATGAGGACTGCTTAGTCATGACGCATCTCGTCAGCTATTAGAAGGAGGCAGATATGTCAGAAAAGAAGGAAAGGGGACCAGATCTTGACAAGTATCTGGAAGGAAAGCTACATAGGTACATTTCCTATAAGGAAGGAGCACGGATGTATAGCATGCCATATTGGACCTTCGTGAATTTTGCAAAAGAAGCTGGTGCAACCTGGGCATTACGGAAAACAGCAATGGTGGATCTGGATATTTTGGAAAAGTACATGGATGAACATTGCATTTTAAAAGAAGAAAGAGAGGACGCAGATATGCCAAGAGATCGTAAGAAAATTGAGAATTTAGAGGAACTGATAAAAGAAAATAAAAAGAAATATGTGAGATATGCAGAAGGAGCAGAACTTTATTCCATGGGATTACATAGTTTCCAGAGTCTGGCTAAGGATGCAGGTGCAGTTAGAAAAGTTAAGGGCGTCGTACTTGTTAACACAGAAAAAGTAGATGAATTTATAGAGTCTTTTGAGGAGGAATATTAATTTATGTGTATAACAAACAGAGTTTGTAGAGTGATTTCGGTATCTATGCAAAAAGGTGGAGTTGGCAAGACAGTGACCTGTGTAAATCTGGGTATTGGACTTGCAAGAGAAGGAAAGAAAGTATTATTGATTGACGCAGATCCGCAGGGATCCTTAACGATTAGTTTAGGGTGTCAGGAGCCGGACAAATTAGAATATTCACTTGCGACAGTTATGATGAAAATTGTAAATGATGAGTATTTTGATGTAACAGAAGGTATTATTCATCATGAAGAAGGTGTTGATATTCTTCCGGGCAATATTGAATTATCCGGTCTGGAAGTATCTTTGATCGGTGTACTCAGCAGAGAAACAATTTTACGTGAGTATGTGGAAAGAGCCAGAGAAATCTACGATTATATTATCATTGACTGTATGCCATCACTTGGAATGCTCACAATCAATGCATTAGCATGTGCAGATTCTGTTTTGATTCCAGTACAGGCGGCTTATCTTCCGGTGAAGGGATTACAGCAGTTGATTAAGACTATTGGAAAAGTGAAAAGGCAATTGAACCCTAAGTTACAGATTGAAGGAATTTTACTTACAATGGTAGACAACAGAACAAACTTTGCAAAGGATATTTCTATTCTGGTTTATGATACTTATTCATCAAGTGTAAATGTGTTTTCTATTGAAATTCCTTTATCAGTCAGAGCTGCAGAAATAAGTGCAGAAGGAAGCAGCATCTTTGTTTATGATCCAAATGGAAAAGCAGCATTTGCATACACAGCCTTGATTAAGGAGGTAATGAATAATGGCTAGTAGACCAGGACAGAAAATCAAAATGACCAGTATTGATGAATTATTGTGTGTGCCTGATATGGAAGGCACTGTAGATATAGATGTAAAAGCAATTTATCCCTTTGAGAATCATCCTTTCAAAGTTGTAGATGATGAAAAGATGGATGAATTGGTAGAGAGTATCCAGAATAATGGAGTGCTTACCCCGGTTTTGGTGCGTCCGGATGATGAAGGAACTTATGAAATGATATCCGGTCATAGAAGACTTCATGCTGCAAAACGAGCTGGACTTATTAAGATTCCTGCGGTTATTAAGGAAATGACAAATGATGAAGCGACCGTTGCAATGGTCGATGCTAATGTTCAAAGAGAAGAGGTTCTTCCCAGTGAGAAAGCATTTGCATATAGAATGAAACTTGAGGCAATTAAAAGACAAGGTATTAGGAGAGATTTGAGAGGAAAATTAACTTCCCCCCAAAACGGGGGGAAGTTAGAAGCAGCAGATGTTGTTGGACAATCCGTGGGAGTGAGTGGAACACAGGTGCAAAGAATTGTTCGGCTAACAGAATTGAGTTCAAATTTATTAGATATGGTAGACACTAAGCGATTAGCAATTTCCGTTGCCGTAGAGATTTCTTATTTGAATAAAGATATTCAGCAGTGGCTTTATGAGTATATTCGAGAGAATGGTATGATCAAGCAGGAACAGATCATGGACCTAAGAGAATACCGGGATAATAATTCTTTAATTCAGGACCAGTTGATAGATATTTTAAATAAAGGAAGAGCAACAGTTTCTAAAAGAAAGAAAATCACTATTACAGAACGAAAACTGAGTAAATATTTCCCGGCATATTATTCCCAGGCTGAGATTGAACGTGTGCTCGTTGGTTTATTAGAACAGTGGAAACAGGACCAGGGGAATGAGGGAGAGAAGAACGAATGACAATGAATTACTTTTATAAATCACAAGCAGAGCAATATACATTTATCCGTATTCCAAAAGCACTTGTGACAGGGGAGAATTTTTCTACCCTATCTATTACAGCAAAAATATTATATGGATTATTATTGGATCGCATGGCTATGTCTGTAAAGAATAATTGGATTGATAATGAAGGCAGAGTATATATTTATTATCAGCTTTCTGAGATTCAGGATGATATGAATGTATCAAAACGTAAAGCAATAGATTGCATGGGAGAGCTGGAAGATATTGGATTGATTCAAAAGAATCGTCAGGGATCCGGCTTACCCAATCAGATTTATGTTAGAAATTTTGTTGAGGGTGGCACTGTCAGAGAAAAATCAGAGGTGCAGAAATTGCACTTCTGAATCGAAAAGGAAGGAGGATATAAGGCGTGAATGAGAAAATAAAATTTGATTATTTTTATGGCAAGGAAGCAGACATGCTCAGTTTTTATAGAATTCCTAAACTCCTTTTTACGAATGACTTATTTAAAATATTATCTACAGACGCCAAAGTATTATATGGTCTGATGCTGGATAGAATGTCGTTATCAATTAAAAATAAGTGGTTTGACGAAGAAAATCGAGCGTATATCTACTTTTCAATAGAAGAAATAATGGAAATGTTGAATTGTAAGAAGAATAAAGCAATAGGTATCATGAAGGAACTGGATGCAGAAACTGGAATAGGACTATTAGAGAAACGGCGTCAGGGACAGGGAAAACCATCCATGATCTATGTGAAAAGCTTTATTGTAGATGAAAATGAGTCAGCTCAGAAGTTTAAAAAACCAACTTCTGAAACATGTAAGGAGAGTTCAGAAGTTGAAAATTCAAACCTCTTGAAGTTGGAAAAACAAACTTCTAGAAGTCCTAAAAACAAACCTCTAGAGGTTGGGAAAAAGGACCCTAATTATACTTATATAAATAATACTGATTTTAATAAATCTAATCCTATCCTATCAGTAGATTCGGATAATGGATTGGATGAGTACGAAGCATATTCAGAAATCATCAAAGATAATTTGGAAATAGATATCATGTATGAGAGATATCCTTTTGACAGAGAGTTGATAGAAGGAATCTATGATCTAATTCTGGAAACTGTATTATGCAAGAGTGGAAATGTAATTATTGCCAGCAACGAATATCCAGTTCAGCTTGTGAAATCAAAATTTTTGAAGTTGAACTGTATGCATCTTGAATACGTGATGAGATGCATGAAGAGCAATACAAGTAAGGTCAGAAATATTAAGAAATATTTGCTTGCAGCATTATTTAATGCGCCAACAACCATAAGTGGATACTATCAAGCTGAGGTTAATCATGATATGCCACAGTTCGCGCATGCATAAAAAATAGGTGTCAGTTTTTATATGCTGGCACCTAAAATGATATGTAGAAATTTCGACAGACTAGAATTTGTATTGCATATCATATTAAGATTGAATCTCAAGCTTATGAAGAATATATCTACCTCGTAATTCTATGAGAAAACAAATTTTGTTATCTACATCCATAATTTCATTCTTATTTCCATTAATATACAATTCATCAAACGAAATTAAAGCATCATTTTCTTTAATCTCCACGTTATCTAATTCGAAAAAAAGTCTATTCCAATTATTTGGAGTTTCAGACTGTTTTTTATATAGAGAGTCAAATAGTTCTTTATAGTACATATGTTGGCATGAGTACTGCATATATTTTTCAAATGAAAAAAAATCATGTATCTCTGTAGGATATTCTTTCCAGTTATCGCGCAAATACTTTAAAAACAATGTCCATGATTCATTCAAATTATTATGAATGAATTGAAGTATGGGTCCCTTTTTCCCAGCAATAACTGTTCTGGGAATTGGCGCAAAATTACCAATTGTATGATATATTTTATTAAAATTCAATTCTTCCGTTTCCTTAATATATTCACTTTTAATAGCTCGAGTGTGTGGTTGATGTCCTTTTTTGGGATTATTCATCACGTCAAATAAAAACTGTATACTTTTTCCTTCTTTTTCTACATTTATAGAATAGTAATCCGTATACAATTCTATCTTTAATTTTTTTTCATCATTTTGGGTTCTAGTGAACAATTTCGAAAAAACTAGTAATGACAAAAATGAAGATTCATAATCTGATTTAGAATTTTCTCCATTTATTTGAAAATCATATTCCCATGGGCTAGGGTTAGTTAGGTTTATGAACTCTGTATATCCTTCTTCCCAATCCGGTCTTTCTAGTCTATATCTTTTGTATGGGGTGTGATTACAGTATCCCATCTATTCTACCTCCGCAACTTCTTATTTGCTAACATAATTGTAATTTATTTTAACTACAATTCAAAGGATAATATAAATAGAAGTGAGTTCACACAAAAATGTGGTTGCAATAATCCATAGAATGTTATAGAATACAGTTAAGAAGTGCGTACACAGAAGATACGTAGAAACAAAGGAGCATGATTCTATGGATATTAGATATTTTGAACTGAGGGCTGCAAACAAGGATTGTGTAGAGAAGTTTTCTGATATTGCAGATAAAAAGTTAGATGGTAAATCTATATTTGAGCTTGCGTGTGAATATGTAAATAATAGTAGCAGTT
>JAQUUB010000012.1 GCA_028694115.1 Lachnospiraceae bacterium | reverse complement strand
GTTTTAGCAAATACAAAAAAGTAAAAATACACCATGAAAATCTGACAAAATGACAAACCCGCCAGCCAGTATATTTACTGGTCCGACGGGTTTTTTTATACTTGTTAAACTGCAAAAGTCAGGTTATAATGTCATAGTGCAACCTTGTCAAATAGGTTTTATTCTATTACTTCAAACAGATACATTCTTGCACTAAAGTCTGGCATATGGCGGATTCCCTCCTGATATCCTGTACCCCCAAAGGAAGGGCTCAGCCAAATGCCCGCATATTGAAAAAGATCTCCATATGCTTCATAGCATTCCTTTTCTCCTTCTAGTTTTTTGACACGATCAATTGCATGATGCAATAAGGAATCCTGCTTAATATGAATCGGGAGTACGGTATTGATTAAATCCCCATATTCCTTAATGCTTACCTCAATCGATCGATTTGTCATCCGGTACTTTTGATCCTCCATAAGTCCTTTTGTCTTAATATTTTTTTCAACATCATTTGCACAATTTAATAATTTAACATAGCACAAAAACGCCTTTTCTTGATCTCTTGATACGGTAATCCATTGATATCCATTCTCATTACTAATTCGATAAAAATCACCAAACTGTAAGCTTGTACGATGTTTCTTATAGAAAGAAATCTGCTCTTTAATCGCTTTTTTCTCCCACTGTTTGAAATCACAAAAATTACATTCATATCCTAATATCCCAAATGCAGCTACATCAAACCGACATTCCAATGATGTTTCTCTAAGTGTCTGATGATTTGGTGTTCCCGATACATGAGAACTGATTACAGACATGGGATAACCATAGCTATAGGAATATTGTATTTTGCTCCTACTCATCGCATCTGTATTATCACTTGCCCAGATTTGTGGCATATAGCAGAGCATTCCAAGATCAAATCTTCCCCCACCTGATGCACATCCTTCAAACAAAATATGAGGAAATCTTTTTGTAAGGGTTTCTAAAATTTCATAAAGTGCTATCACATAGCGATGATAAAACTCTCCCTGTTCTTCAAAGCTTAATTTTATGGAATACGCATCAGAAAAGATACGATTCATATCCCATTTCACATAAGAAATCTCTGCTGAGGAAAAAATTCTGCTCATATTTTCTATTACATATTCGCTGACTTCCTTCCTGGTGAGATCTAAAATTCGTTGATTTCTACCTTCGGAGTGTTGTTTTTTAGGAATTTCCACTGCATAATCTGGATGGTTACGATAGCACTCGCTATCACAGTTAACCATTTCCGGTTCTACCCAGATACCAAATTTTAGATTCATTTCTAAAAGTTTCTTTGATAATCCCTGTAACCCATTCGGTAATTTCTTTTTATTCTCGGTCCAATCACCTAATGATGATTGATCACTGTTTCTATCCCCGAACCAGCCATCATCAAGAACAAATAATTCAATCCCACAGTCAGCAGCCTCTTTTGCTAATTGCAGCAATTTTTTCTCTGAATAATTAAAATACATGGATTCCCAGCTGTTGATAAGGATTGGACGTTCTTGATTCTTCCACTTTCCACGTACAATATGATTTCTGATAAACGTATGCATGGAAAGACTCATACCTTGAAACCCATCTTTTGAAAATGTCATAATCGATTGTGGTGTTTCAAATATTTCTTCTTTTTTCAGTTTATAGGTAAATCCATTTGGGTGGATTCCACTTAAAAAACGAACTCTTCCATATCCGTTTTCTTCAACCTCCTGGATGTGATTTCCACTATAAATCAGATGAAATCCATAGCAATCCCCATATTCCTCAATGGTGTCTCTTTTTGCAATCATACAGAAGGAATTCGCTCTGTTAGAAGAAACTCCACACCTTGATTCTGCTGCAATTCTTCCTTGCTTGATTTCACGGTCTACGCGATCCATTTCACGCGCCCATGCCCCATGAAAAGTAGTGAATATATAATGATCTTTTGGAAAATCAATTTGATTGCTTAGAATTTTATCTATAAAAACGTCATCCTCTGTGGTATTTTTTAGAATCATGTGCTTTGCAATCACATCCGTATCATAAAACACCGTATAATACAAATACAAAGAGCAGGAAGAATTTTTATCTTTTAATAGAATCTCCAGCGTTTCCGCCTGCTCTTCATTCTCCACATAAGCAGTAGGTAATGATTGTAAGCTCTTGGTTCCCCTATATTTATAACTCTTTTCATATTGAAAATCACAAGTCCTGCTTCCATCAGACAATCGCAATTCTATCATTGCTTCACTAATATCACCTTTTCCTACTGTTGATATTTCCTGGGACAGATTTTCAAGAGATAGTTCCTTATATTCTTCAGAATAGGAAATCGAATTTCCTTCAGCAAACAGTTTCTTTTGTTTTATTACTTCCTGATTAATTGGTGAATGTATTCTTCTGCCATAATAATCATGCGCAAGCACTCCACATGGTTCTACATGGAAAAGATAGCTCGTATGATGCGTATGCAATTCAAAATGTTGCTCTCTGATTAAGATCATAGGAATAATTCCTCCTCACTATTTTCTTTTCTTTGTTTCCTGTGTGATTTGTTCTAAATATAATTCACTTAAACGATATTTTTTTCTAAAAATAATCATACAAACAATTAGTCCTATGATAGGAATGATTGTCATCATAAATCTCATTCCAAGAATCGTTCCCATTTGCTGTTTTTCTAGCGTAATATCTAGTCCAATCACATCTAGTCCGATTCCAGCAATAAAGACTGCAACTGCGGATGCCAGTTTTACAACAAAAGTCTGCAAAGAGAAAATAACGCCTTCGTTCCTGCTGTTACTTTTATATTCTCCATAATCTACGGTATCTGCCAGAAAAACAGTTGTAAGCACAGTTACCATACCAAATCCCAAGAAGATAATAACTGCTGCAAGGCATAATAAGACAATATTTGTGATGTTAAAGGTACCCAAAAGAAATAAATACAAATATCCTATCATTGCAGTTATCACTGCTCCCTTGAATATGACGATTCTGTCATATTTTTTTCTAAATACAGGTAACAACATCATTGATAAGATCTGTGCTGCTCCACCGATTGTACCAAAAACACCAAATAGTGATGCATTTCCGATATCATATTTAAAAAAGTAAATCGCAAGATTTTGTGTTAAATATAAAGAAGTATTAAAAATAATAATTGTCAGAACTACAACTAATGCCTGATCATTTTGTAATAATGCTTTTAACATTTGACGAATCGTTATGGTTACCCCACGATATGTACACTTTTCTTTTACATTACATACAGTAATCGTTAGTGCAATTACAAAGAAAACTGATATGATAATGGCAAAAACAGAAAAACCCTTTCTATCATCTCCTCCTCCAAGAATTGGAACAAGCGCTATTGTTAATGCAGTTGGAATTGCAAACCCCAATCCTGCACAGCTTCTGGCAATAACAGAAATGTTTTCACGGTCCTTTCCATTATCTGTAATTGCCGGTATCATCGACCAGTATGGGATATCCATAATGGTATAGGTAACACCCCACAAAAGATAGGCAATGCTCGCATATACCAGCAGGGTTTTGCCATGGAAGGAAGCTGGAACATGAAACATTCCAAATAAAACAACCGCATTTGTGAATGTTCCACAAAGTAACCATGGTCTGAATTTACCCATTTTCGTATGTGTTTTTTCCACAACGACTCCCATAAAGGGATCATTAAATGCATCAAATACTCTTGCCGCCATAAATAAGATTCCTATGAATGTAGCACTAATTCCTAACACGGTATTGTAATAGTACATAAGAAAACCAGATACAAAAGCATATACCATATCCTTACCAATTGCACCAATTCCATAAGCTGTCTTTTCTCTTACTGATAATTTCATAAGTTCCCCTCCTGATTGACTGTCACGTTAAACATCACTTTTTCTGAATTCATTAGTCCATTCATTCCCTGTGGTTCAATGAATAAACAAGCAATTCCAGATTTTCCAATTGTCCTCACATAAGTGCCTGCACTCCCCCCCTGAAAGCTTATGATATCTGGTCCAATTACTTCTATCACTCCATCGGTAGAAAGTTTGATTGGTTGCTGGAAGTAGGGGAGCTGATTCCCATTTTGATCAATTGCGTGTATACGAATGCAAGCTACATCGTATGCATGAGTTTCTACCAGTTCTGTATGATCAATTACTACTTCCATTTCAATTTGAGTCTGTGGTCCTTTTTCAATTGTTTTAAATACCTTTCCATCTTTGATTGCCTCAAATCGATAAGTACTTGTATTTCCTCCCCAATCACTAACATACTTCGTGAATAATCTTATTCCATCTTCTATTGTGAGTTTTAGCTTTACCATGAGTTTTACCATTAACAATTTCATACTTATGGGTAAATCATTTTGACCATACTTCTGAATTGCCCGAAATACCATTTTCATTTCTTCGGAAGATTTCCTGGAGAATCCTTCATTCTCCATTAGTTGATTTCCTATTAAATCATCAATGAGTAATGGCCCATGTGGCAAGTAATGGTAGCTTGAATCTTCTTTTTGATATTCTTTTATCAATGTGTTTCTTTTATATACACGTACGGAATCTGCATTCGTAAATACATAGATATCTCCAATGTTACCACCCGGATGTTCCCCAATCTCCATTCCATTCGCCACTTCACACATCGGTTCGTCCCCTTGACTTGCATAAACTGATGCTGCAATTTTAGGATTACGAAACATATCCATGACACCATGATAGCAAATTCGATCACCACTCCCAAATTGCTTGTGTGTATTGTAATCAAACATACACCATCCAAATGCTCCAGCATTTTCACTGTCTGCAAACATATCATCAAGTACTCTTGTATGTCTAAGTGCCTGTTCTAAGCGATGTTCTTCACAGTCAAATGATTTTGTAGGAAACATATGTCCGTTGTGCTCTGATACCAGATATCCTTTTGACACATCCTCAGTAACTTTTTTCTTTTTATCAAGTCCCCTATTATGACCCTTATGGACAAAATCATTGTAGGTATAAACGTCCTCCAGTAAATGACTCTTCTGCAAATAACGCACCCCTCCCGTTTGTCGGCTCTGATCAAGTGCATGTGCTACTTCATTTGTTCTTTTATAAAATTCATCATCATCAACCGATTCGTTGATTCGAACCCCCCATAAAATAATAGATGGATGATTTCGATATTGCATTACCATATCTTGTACATTTCTCACAGACTGTTCCTTAAACGCTTTATTTCCAATATGCTGCCAGCCTGGAATCTCCGTAAAAACTAAAAGTCCGATTTCATCACATCGGTCAATAAAATATTGTGACTGTGGATAATGGGAAGTCCGGACGGCATTTAAACAAAGCTCATACTTTAGTATATCTGCATCATTTTGTTGTGGGCCTTTTGGCATTGCATACCCTACGTAGGGAAATGATTGATGACGATTAAGACCAATCAGTTTCATTTTCTCATTATTCAGATAAAATCCATCCTTTCGGAATTCACAAGTACGAAAACCAAATCGGATACTTTTCCTGTCTACCATCTGTCCTTTATGAAATAATAACAAATTCAAGTGGTATAGATTGGGCACATCAACAGACCAGTTATGAACTCCCCCAACAAAATAGGAGAATGCATGCTTAACATGAGAAATCTCTTCCCCAAAAGTAAATACAGGTTTTCCTTCCCCATCTGTTATGCTTCCTTCTATTTCCAGTTGTTCTTCCCTATTGAATAATATTTCAAAATTTAGAATCTTCTCTTCCTTACCTACTTCTGGTGTTGTAACAAAAACATCCTTAATATAAACTTTACTTTTAACTTCAAAATAAACATCACGGTAGATTCCACCATAGGTAAGATAATCAATCACATTCCCAAACGGAGGGATTTCTTCCTGCTCCGTACTATCAACTTTTACAGCAATGATATTATCCTCTCCAAACAAAAGGTAATCAGTTAGATTTATTGTAAAAGCAGTGTAGCCACAGTTATGGGTCATTACTTCTTTTCCATTGCAAAACACTTGGGCTTTATGTAAGACTCCTTCGAATGTCAAATTAACGATTTTGTCTTCCCACTCCATAGGAATGGAAATTACTTTTCGATAACCACTTACAAATTGATAAATACTCTCATCAAAATAGTGAAAAGGAAGCTCTACATTTGTATGAGGAATCTGTACAGACTCCATATGGCTATCATCGTAACCTTGTTTTATCATTTCCTGTTCAAATTCTTTTTGATATTTCCAATTATAATTTAAATATATTTTCTCCATTTTTATCCTCGCTTATCGATTACTATCCCATTCATAATAATAGAAATCATTTCCTCTAGTGCCTCCTGATAGGCAATTTGATTTTTTTTTAATGTATCTCTACTGATAAACTCTTCCATTGCCCCACTGATGATCCCTTTAAAAATAATCGGATTAATTGGTCTAATTTTACCCTCTGCGATTCCAGTTTCGAACAGTTGAAGCGTTGGCTCCCAGTCACTTTCTATTCTTTTTTCCACCTCTTGATAGAGTTTTGGATACTTTTCCTTTAATTCATAAAGTTTAGAAAAATCAATTTTGCTATATTCCTCCGGAATTACAATAATTACTTTGCTTAATTTTTCAACAGTGTCTAAGGATTGATCCATAAGAATTCTTTGTTCTGCTTCTTTTACATTGTGAAAACCACTTTCTATCATTTCGATAATTAATTGCTTTTTATCCTCAAAAATTGTATAAATTGTTTTCTTGCTGATGCTGATTTTTTTAGCTACCTGATCCATCGTAAATTTAATTCCATGAAGATTAAATTCCTCCATTGCTGCCTGAATAATTCGTTCCTGTAATTCCATCATACAATTCCTTCCTGATATTATGATTTTTTGGAAACTATTTTATTAATTGTAGTTTCCATTATCATATCATCTGAGACTATTTCTGTATATAGAAAAAGAGACCAAAACGAATTGGTCTCTTTTAGCTAAACTATACAAATCTTTTAATATTCTTCTCCAACTATTTGAACTTTTATCATATTCGTTGTTCCCGATTTACCAAGTGGAAGGCCTGCAGTAATTACAGTAACATCACCGTCTTCCACATAGTGATGTTTCTTTGCTTCTATAACCGTATATTGAAATAACTCAAACGTATCTTCCTTTTCCTCGAGCAACATTGGAATAACGCCCCAGATAAGGTTCATCTGCCTGCAAACCTGTGAAAATGTAGAGCATCCCAAAATAGGACAATCTGGACGGAATTTTGCAATTCCACGCACTGTCTTACCTGATTTTGATACTCCAATAATTGCTTTCGCATCTAAGTCATGAGCCGTCATACAAGTAGAGTGGGAAATAGCTTCTGTAACATCCCCTAAATTCTTTGTCTCTTGATTTAAGAAACGTTTTTTATAATCAATGTCATGTTCTGTTCTCCTGGCAATTTTAACCATTGTCTGTAGAGCTTCTACAGGGTACTTTCCAGCTGCTGTTTCTCCGGATAACATGATTGCACTTGTACCATCATAAATTGCATTTGCGACATCGGTAGCTTCTGCTCTGGTAGGTCTTGGATTTTTCATCATAGAGTCTAACATTTGGGTTGCGGTAATTACCTGTTTTCCATCCTTATATACTTTTTTTATAATCATCTTCTGAATAGACGGAACGTCCTCTAACGGAATTTCCACGCCCATATCTCCACGTGCTACCATAATACCATCGGATACTTTAATAATTTCATCAATATTCTCAACGCCCTGAATATTTTCAATTTTAGAAATGATATGAATACTATTGCAATTATTCTGCTCTAATATTTTACGTACTTCTAATACATCATCTGCACTTCTTACAAAGGAAGCTGCAATAAAATCATATCCTTTTTCAATACCAAAAACAATATCCGCACGGTCTTTACAGCTAACATAGGGCATTGACAAGAACGTATCTGGCACATTTACACCCTTCTTATTGGAAACAAAACCGTCATTTAATACTTCACAGACAATATCTGTTTCTGTAATTTCTTTTGCAACCATTCCAATCAGGCCGTCATCAATCAGTACTCGTGCTCCTACTTCTAAATCTCTTGGTAAATCTTTATAGGTGATAGAAACTATATCCTTAGTCCCTTCAATATCCTTTGTTGTCAATGTAAATAGCTGCCCTTTTTCCAAATGTACTTTCCCATCTTTAAATTCTTTTAAACGAATTTCTGGTCCCTTGGTATCAAGAAGTGCAGCAACATGTTTTCCCGTTTCTTTTCTGATTTTTTCAAGCATTTCGAAACGTCCGCCATGTTCTTCATAACTTCCATGAGAAAAGTTGAATCTTGCAACATCCATTCCCTCTTCAACCAATTTTTTTAAAATCTCTTTGTTATCTGTCGATGGACCTAAAGTACAAATTATTTTTGTTTTACGCATTCTTATAATATCCTTTCTACTATTCACTGAAATCTGATTTAGAAATTTCTTCAATTCTAGGTCTTATACTTAAAAATACTTTTGCAATATCAGGATCAAAATGGGTTCCCATGGAATCTTCTATAATAGCAAACGCCTGATCAAATGACATAGACTCCTTATAACATCTCTTAGAAATCAAAGCATCAAAAACATCTGCCACAGCCATAACCCTTGCACATAGGGGAATATCCTCTCCTGTTTTTCCCGTAGGGTAACCTGTTCCATTCCATTTCTCGTGGTGATACAAAGCCATATCCCTAGCCATATTAAGGTAACTTTCTCTTTCTATTCCCTTCATGGTTGTTTGTAGTATTCTTTCACCTTCCGTTGTGTGTGTTTTCATGATAGTAAACTCTTCATCTGTCAGCTTCCCTGGTTTACATAATACAGTGTCGGATATTCTGATTTTCCCGATATCATGCATAGGTGCTGCTTTACACATATTCTCCAAATAATGACTGCCTAATATTTCACTATACATATTTCTGGCTACCAATTCTTCTGCAATTGCTTTCACATACGCACTTGTTCTTTTTACATGTTGTCCAGTTAAGTCATCTCTACTCTCAATAATATTTGCAAATCCCGATATTACACGTTGCTGGATATCACGTATCTGTTGTGTTTTCTTTTCCACTGCTTTTTCTAAATCTGTACGATAATCTTCTAACTCCAAAGTTCTTGCAATTCTTGAAAGCATGATTTTAGGAACAAATGGTTTTGCAATAAAATCGACAGCACCTAAATCAAGACATTCCATTTCTGTATCTATGCTAGTATCTGCCGTCAAAAAAATCACTGGTATTTTTGACCAAAGAAAATTTTCTTTGATTTTTTGCATTGTTTCAATTCCATTCATATCTGGCATGTTAATATCAAGCAAAATTAAGTCTGTAGCTTTTTTTGAAAGAAATTGCAATGCCTGAGCTCCAGAAATCACAAGATTAATATCATACTCTCCAATAAGGGCTTCTCTTGCCATCGTTAAGTTTGCCTTATTATCATCTACAATCAAAATGTGCTTATTCATGTTTATCTCCCATTCTTTCGTACTTTTCACACTTCCAAACATGCCGCTACAAGCGGTATAATAACTAGTGTGAAGAAGGCGCTTGCGGCTTCTTCCTGCGTGAAACTTAGATATACTTAGCATGGTTCTCTCATGCGTTAGTATATCTTTTTACGCTTAGTACTTCTACCGCTTCATCGAACATAAAATCATCAACGAAGTCCAAAGCTTTTTTTAATTTATCATCCCAGTCTTTATCAAATTCATAAGAAGCCAGCTTTTCTAATTGAATTTTCGCTTCATCCGTTTCAAATTCTTCTAGAAGCTTTATTATTTTCTTTACCATATCCTCACACTCTTGAATTGGCAATTTTCTCTTCCGATTTGAATCTTGTTCCTCTGGAAATTTTGCAGAAACAATCGGTTGTATATTTTTTAATAACTCTTCATAGTGAGAAATCAAATTTTTATACTCTTTTTTTATAAAATCAAACCGGTTCTCTTTTCCTGCCATTTCATGACTTTTTGCTTCTACTGACAATTGATCTGCTCCAATGCTTGCAGCAACACTCTTTAGTGCATGAGCTTCGATGGTGTACTCTGCATATTTCTCATGTTCCGCATATTCTTCAAGTAAATGTACCTTTTTAAAACCATCCTTATAGACAACTTGTAAAATATGATAATATGCTTCTAAACTACCAACAAAAGATAATCCCTTGTTAACATCGGTTCCTTTGATTTCTGGTAACTTCAAAGGTTCCTGTGGTACCTCATCTTCTTGCTTTTCTTCTTGATAGTACTGCAGTTGTTTTTCTTTAGGAATCCACTTATCTAATATAATACCAAACATTTTGATTTCAATAGGCTTTGCAAGAAAATCATTGAAACCATTCTCAATAAACATTTTTTCAACGCCCTTGATTGCATTCGCTGTAAGTGCAATAATTGGAACGTTCTTAGCAAATTCACTATCCATGTCTCTAATATGCTTCGTGGTTTCTACACCATCCATTCCTGGCATCATATGGTCCATAAATATTAAATCAAAGGTTTCTTCTGATTCGATTCGCTCAATTGCTTCCAGTCCACTGGAAACTAAAACAGTTTGTATTTTATAGGTATCAAGAAACCCTTCCGCAACTTTCAGATTCACAATATTATCATCAACAACTAATATTTTTGCATCTGGAGCAAAGAAATTATTAAGAGATTTTTTTTCTCCATTTCCATTATATACTCCTGAACCATTCAGGATTGAAATAATGGCGCATACACTTAACGGCTTTCTTACAAAAAGACATCCTTGTGGTAATTCATTCTTTACATAATCATTTATACCACTCATGGCAACGGGCACAATATGATTATAATTTACGCATTCTTTCTTAACCTTATTAATTCCTTTAGAAAAATCAAAAAATAAGTATGTATTTTCATTATCTGGTATACTGGAAATTTTCTCTATTTGGTCAACCATCTTGCAATTTGTATGAAGTTTGTTCAGTAATTTATCTAAACTCGCAGCATAGTATGGATTGGGTTCATAAATATAGAAATGATATTGTTCTGGATTATCAATATAACCGATTGGATCATTTTTGGCAATATCTTGTACCAAATTAGCCTTAAAAATACAACCTTTCCCATACTCACTTTCTAATTCAATACTACCCTCCATCATAGAAACAAGCTGCTGGGTAATGGATAATCCAAGCCCTGTACCTTGAATATTTCTATTTCTCCTTGTATCCGCCTGCGAGAATTTAGAAAAAATTCTTTCCTTATCCTCTTCTTTGATTCCCATTCCAGTATCTTTTATTTCAAAAAGCATTCGAATCTTTGTATCAGAAATCTTCTCGAAATCAATGGATAATCCTATCATTCCTTTTTGCGTGAATTTGGAAGCATTCGTTAACAGATTTAAGAGAATCTGCTTAATTCTTGTTTCATCTCCCCTTAATAAAGATGGTATTTCCGGATTCATGTCAACAACAAATGCAACATCCTTACTTGCTATTCTTGAATTAATCAATCCCTGTATGTCATGAATGGTTGATGTAATTGAATAATTAATATCAATCAGCTCCATCTTTCCCGCATCAATCTTTGAAAAATCCAGAATATCATTAATAATTTCCAGCAGACTGTTAGCGGAAGTACGGATTGTATTGACATATTCCATATCCATTGGAGATAAGTTTGACCTTACTAAAAGTTCACTCATACCACAGATTGCATTCATTGGAGTACGGATTTCATGACTCATATTAGCAAGAAAATCTGATTTTGCTTTTGTAGCTTCTTCGGCCTCAATTTTTTTCATTTCAACTACTTTAAAAAGCTCTTCCATACTTTGACTTTTTTGAACTGCTGCAAGCACATTCTTTGAATTCCACTGAATTAAAATAATGAGCATAAAACTACCAGCATAGAAAGAAATTAGTCTAAAAAAGAAATCTGGCTTTCCGTTTAATCCACTCAATAAAATATCTTTATCATATATCCAGGTGATCATCAGGGAGCCTGTTATGACAGCCATCTGCAGGTAATTAATAATTACATCATTATAAAGCGTTGTAAGGCAGATAGCTGCCATCATAATTCCTAACAAAGTACCAACATTGTTATGACAGATTCCATTTACAATAATACAGGATTGTAAAATCACTCCGATTGTAATCCCTTGCATTCTAATCGGAATTTTCTTCCAATAGGTACTGATAAAGCCTACAACAGGACCAATGATTAGAACAACGACCTCAAATTTAGGCAATGCCAATGTTTTTCTCATGAAAAGTAGAAATAAGCAGCATATTACAAAAGACCAATAGATAAACCTTGATATGTATTTTTCCCTGTTTTTCTCACTCATTATGAAACCGTATCCTTCCCTAAGTTACTCATTTCTGAAGACTTCCTTTGGAACAATGAATTTTAATTTATGCTCTAATACTTCACCTTCAACTATTTGCCCTTGTTCAAACTCACCATCACAGTTTATCGTTAACAATTCGTTAGTTTTTGCTTTCACACTAAATTTCTTAGCTGCTAAAATAGTTCCGCATTTTTCTAATTCTTCTGTATTTCCAACCTTGTAATGCTTAAGCAGTTTAATAAACTGTATACTCTTCATTTCATTTAAAAGCAGAAAATTAAGATAACCATCAAAAGGATTGGAAGCTGGCAAAGGGTAATATTTGCTGCCACAACAACATCCATTTAATATAAATATTTGTTTATACCTACCACTATAATCAACCCCATCAATTTCCAGCTCGTATTCCTTAACAGGATCAAAAAAAATACTTGTAACTCCCGTACCAAGATAAGCCATAGGTTCAAATATTTTATTGACTGAACGTATATGTTCCACCGATTTCAGACCCTTGACACCTGCACCCAGAATCATATTATTCATCACGCGCATCTGATTCGTCTGTATCACATCTACTGGATAGACTTCTCCCTCTATTAAATTTTCAATGTTCCTAAAATATCTTCTTTTCGGACCAAATACTTTCAAAAAGTCACATGATACTCCACATGGCAAAAAAGCAATCTCTGTTCGATCAAGATTATGAATTCCATTCAAAACATTGTAAAAAGTCCCTGTTCCCCCACAACTATAAATTCGTATCTTTTCATCCTTAAATAAGTCTTCCATCTGTTCCGCCAAAACTCGCTCATGGCCCGCATACTCTGTATTAAAAACAAGATACTCAAAATCCTCTCTACTTTTTAATTGGTTACGTATTTTTTCTGCATCATATACCCCACCTAAATTAGCGTTGATAATAAATATATGTTTCATAATATATAGTTCCTCTTTCTCAACTCAACTTTTATCAAATCCAATAGTTTACTCTGCTGCAAATGTTTTTTACAATTTTTCTATAATATATCTATATTACGCTTTATAGGAACAATTTTCAACAAAACAATTGAATTTTGATGCTTTTAAAAATTGCACTAAGAATTGTGTATTTTTTGTTTATTTTATATATTTTTTTGTTTATTTCAACAGTTTTTTATGCTATTAAGTATAAAAAAAGTGATAAAATCATTAATATTTTTTTAAGATAAAATCAAATAGTGTACAAATTCCCTCTTTATGCTATAATCAATGCGGAGATAAAATTAGAAATGTTTTATCAGAAAGAGAGGAATTATATTTATGTGTAAGAGAAACTTACTACTTCTTATCGCATTATCCTGCGGTATGGTATTGGTGGGTTGTGGTAAAAAAGAAGAAACTGCACCTGTCGAAGCCGAGGTTACTCCAATCATTGAGGTTTCCGAAGACACAGCGCCTGTAGAAGAAGTTGTTGAAGAACCCGTTGAAGAAGAAACCCGCGAAGGAATGTATCGTAGTGAATTAACAAATGAATGGATAGATGAATCTCTCAAAGATCAAAGACCAATTGCAGCTATGGTCGACAATGAAAAAACAGCATTACCTCATTACGGTCTTTCAAAAGCAGACGTTGTCTATGAAATTACAAACAGTACATTAAATGATGGTGTTACCCGTTTTATGGTAATGGTAAAGGATTGGGAAAAAATCGAACAGTTAGGTAGTATCCGAAGTGTAAGACCTACCAATCTTCAGATTGCTCCTGAATGGAATGCAGTTGTTTGCCATGATGGTGGTCCTTTTTACATTGATATGTTCTTAGCAAATGATTTTGTTGAAAACTTTAGTGGAACTTTTTCTCGTGTAAATAATGGAAAAGCAAGAGAATTTACAGAATATATTCTTCCTGGAGATCTTGATAAGAACTTCAAGACAAAAGGATATAGTGTTACCTACAACAAGTACTATACTGGTCCTCATTATCAATTTGCTTCTGAAGCAAACCCAGTTGATTTATCATCTAATTCAGATGCTAAAGCTTGTACACGTGTTGACATGCCATTTAAACACAATAAGCCAGTTCTTGAATATAACGAATCCGACGGATTATATTACTATTCCGAATACGGTACAGATCATGTTGATCCAGGTAACTCTAATGCAAAACTTGCATTTAAGAATTTGTTAATTCAAAATGCTCGTTATGAAAAATTTGATGAGCATGGCTACATGATGTTCTACTCTGTTGATGCAGATCGTGAAGGTCTCTATATTACAAATGGACAGGCAATTCCTGTTACCTGGTCAAAAATTGATGATTTGAATCCCACTCGTTATTACGACAAAGATGGAAAAGAAATCACAATTAATACTGGTAAAACATACGTTGCAATGGTACCAGATGATATTTATGCAAACCTAAAAATTCAATAGGGGGACGGTTCTCAGTTATGAATTGCCTTCCTTTGAAAAAGGTATCCTTCTACTTGTAGTTGGATACCTTTTTATTATATATCATTATTTATTTATTACTTTGGTTAAAAAAATTTGAACCAGATATGGATCAAACTGAGTCCCAGCATTTCTTGCAATTTCTTCTCTTGCCTCTTCTAATGAACGTGCTTTTTTATAGGTTCTTTCACTTATCATTGCATCATATGAATCAGCTATTGTAATCATTCTAGCTTCAACCGGTATATCATCACCTTCTAAACCATATGGGTAACCTTGTCCGTCCCACCTTTCATGATGATATAATACAATCTCTGATACTTCAGCCAAATAAGAGGAAGCACGCAGAATTCTATGCCCTATTTCTGAATGTTTACAAATCGTTTGATACTCTTCCTTACTTAATGCCCCCTCCTTATTCAATATTTCTTCGGAAATTCCTATTTTCCCTATATCATGCAGCAAGGCCGCATTCTTAATTTTTTGAACCTCAGTTTCATCTTTTTTAAGTATTATAGCTAATTTTTCACATAGCTCTGCTACTCTGTGAGAATGCTGCTCCTCCCTTGGATTCTTTTCTTGCAAAGTTTGTATGATTATATTTATCATCCTACTATGCCTACTGTCTGCCTCAAACATTTTATTCTTATACATCATATCTTCTGCAGAATTTATTACATTTTGAATAGACTGATCTTCCTTTGTAATTGTCCCATAACCAAAAGCAACGGATAACGATAATCCATTTATCTGCTCCATTTTACATGCTTGATTTAGGACATTGACATATTCACATACTTCATCTTCACTTTTTCCAGGAATAAGAATGGCAAATTCATCTCCACCAATTCGAGCAATCACTTCATCTTTTTTCTTAGATTGGTGCAAAATTTCAGCATATTTTTTCAGTAATAAATCCCCTACACTGTGTCCAAATGAGTCATTGACCAGCTTTAATCCATTTACATCAGAATATACAACACTGATTGGTAAATCCCATTGATTGTTTGAAATTTCCTGTAGAATAAATTCATAATACCTCCGATTAAATAATCCTGTGAGTTGGTCATGAAAACTAATATATTGAATTTCATCTACTCTTTTATGTTCATTCGTAATATCCCTTACAATTCCTATTACCTTTTCATCATAACATTCAACAATTCTTAGTTCAAAATAACCAGACTCCGTTCCATTGGCAAGTTCATATTCAAACACCTGCATTTCACCTGTCGTAATTGCATCATTTATTTTTTGCATAGCAACCGTTACTAAATCTTCTGAAAATAATTCCCTTAAATATTTCCCAATGAACTTCTCCTTTGGCATATACATGCTACTTGTATTTCCCTGGCACTCAAGAAATTGTCCATTTTTCGAAAAAACAAACAACATATCTGGCATTGCCTCAACAATTGCTGAATTATATTTTGTTTTTTCTAGTAACAGTTTCTCCTGCTTAATCAGCAATTCATTTTGCTGGCTAATCTCCTCATTAGAAGCGATTACTTCTTCCATTGATTCATACAAGGCTTGTTCAAACTGATACAATTTCTTTTTCATTTCTGAAAATGCATTTCCAATTCTCCCAACCTCATCCTTACGTCTCATAATATTACTTGTTTCTGAATTATAATTATGTTGATTACCCAATTGGATAATATCTTTTTCTAAAATTTGTAACGGTTTACTTATACTTTTTGATATAATCAAATAAATTAGTAACCCGATGATAGCAGCTGAGATAAAACATATCATAAAAAACACACGATTAAATCTATATAGTGGTGCTTTCATAATTTTTTCTGGTAACTCATACACGATTTTCCATTCCCATGTTTTCATCGTATCATAGTAGAGATAAATCGTCTCACCATTCTTCTGATAACTTGTTACTCCTGATTTGTGAGCTAATATTGTCTTAGCAGCCTGTTGTAATGTAATATTATCTGTGAGATTAATGTTTTTTTCATCCCTTGAAAAATCCTTACTACTATGTGCAAGATATAAGCCATCTTTGTTTAAAATATAGCTATCACCATCATGCGATTTTCCATATTCTTCAATGATTTTTTTAATAAAAGTTAGTTCAATATCTATCGTGGTACATCCAATATAATTATGATTCTCATCAAAAATTGGACTTGCACATGTAACAAGATAACTGTCTAAAGCTTTATCATAATAAACATCTGTAAATATTGTTTTTTCCTGTTCTTTTGGAAGAAGATAAAATGCTTGTGATGGGTAGTCATAATCTAAATTTTCATATTCATATGTTATGATTAAATTTCCGCCTTCTTTATAAACATATGGTCCTGTATACTTTTTATCTGAGTTGAATAAATATGGTTCAAACCAGATACCTGATCCAATCATCATGGATTGACTTGCTACAATTGACTGAAGTGTATTCTCATACATTTTTAAATCCCCATACTTATAGGTCTGGCTTGCTATTGCAGCTGTTTCTTCTGTTATGGCACGAGCCATTTTTAATTCATCTTCTATTCTTTTGGTCTGTGCTGACTGTTCGGCATTTATTCTTCCTTTTGTACCAGTTTCTATGATATTTTTTCCAATATAGATACTAAATAAATAAGTAACCATCATAGATAATATGACAACCGGAATTATTATGGACAAAAATTGGGTTCTAATATGTTTGAACATTCTTTTTCCTCCTATCATGCCACATTTATCTTTCGATTGAGGTACCTGTATAATCCTGTCACATACCTTCCCATGGCAGTTCCCTTGTTACAATAGTATCCAATGAAAATTTATAACTTTTTGTGCCTCCGTTTCATAATATATTTTTATTACCTTACTACCCTTTTTTTACTTATCTTACTATCTAAATACTACCAAATATTGACAAAATATACAATAAAAACAGATTTAAAAAATCCTTATTTTCACCTAATTGGTAAAGATAAGGATTTTAACAGTATTATACCTTTTAACATAATGCAGGTATGAATTTTGCAAAGAGGTATAACCCCTCTGACAAAGCATTTACTTCATGAAAAACACCAGCTGTCATTATTGAAATTACTCCTGGTTCATAGCATATCGAAGTTCCACCATTTATACATTCTCCCATTCCCATAATTACCTCATGTGTTTCTAATTGTTTCTCATGCATATGTTCTTTGATACTGCAGTTAGGTGCAATTTTTACCAAGTGGTAACTGAATACCCCACCTGTGTCACTTGCCGTCAAGATATGCTTCAATTCTACTCCCTCAAAAGTAGGATGCTTTGACCACTCCACATTACAAAAATTTTTCTCTGCATTCGATAATACTAATTTCCCATTGTTAAATCTTTCAAATGTATTCATTCTATCGTCTCCTTTTATAATAATTGCTTAGTAAAATAATACAATAAAATAAAAGGAATTCCTTGTAAAAAATTGCTTATCTAATTCAGCTTTTCTAAGGAATGAATATATTCACTAGGCGTTAAACCAACATAGTACTTGAAACTTTTCACAAAATGACTCTGATCATAAAACCCCAATTCCACCGCAACATCAATAACAGTCCATCCCTCTCCTAACAGGTACTGAGCTCTTCTGATTCGATTTTGTATTTGAAAATTATGCGGTGTGAGTCCAATATTTTCTTTAAATTTTCTAATCATATAATACTTGCTGATATAAATCCGTTTCGCTAAAGACTCTAAATCTAATTGTCCTTGGGGATTGTTAATAATCAATTGATTAATCTCATTGATTGGCTCAGGAAAGACCAGCTTTTGCTCATGATATAATGTAAAAATAAGATCCAAAGCGTCTTCAAAAGCACTTGCCTTTTTACCATCTATTATATTAAGTTTTTGTAATTCATTGGTATTATGTACTAATATTTCTCTTGCTTCATTTAATGAATACTGATTTATAAATGGAATACCTACACACATCGTCAACAACCTGATGGATGGATGATTCAAATGTAGCGAATGAACAGAATAGATTGGTATTATAAAAATATCATCGCAATGACACACGATTGTTCTATCATTCTCCTCAATTTTTAACGTTCCATTTAATACGATACCTGCTACATATTTAGAAATATGATTATGCTTTTCAAATGTAACTTCCGTTTCCTCAGTTAGAATAAACTCTAAGTCCTCATTATAATTAAAATATCTCATATGACCTTTCTTTATTTCTATAAATGACAAATCATTAGGTACTCTTCCTCTAATTCTTCAAGGATTTGAAATCCAACCTTTTGATACATCTTATAAGCATAATTATCTTTTTGAACCGCCAAGGATGTTTTTTTGTATCCCTTTTCTTTTAATAATTGAAGCATTTCACTCATTAACTGTGTACCAATTCCCTGTCCTCTGTACTGTGGATATAAGGATATGGCAAATTCAGGTGTGTCAGCATCGACACAGCCAAATGCCTTGATACATCGTACCCAAACCGCCCCCACAATGAGACCATCTTCCACGGCAACCAAACAGTGATCATCTTTTCGTGTCCCAAATTGATCGATGTAAATAAAAATCGATGGATCCTGAATAATTGTTCGTGGTACTAGATGCTCTGTATCTCTCTGAAAAATAGCTTCATAAATGAAATCCGTCAATAACGGGATTTCTTCTTTTTTTATTTCTCTTATCATTACTTCTATTATTTCCTTTTCACTTTAGGTGCAGGTAGCTCCTTATACATTTCTTCCAATAATTCTTTTAAAAACTCTTTATCTTCTATCGGGTCAACCATTAACATTTCTTTTGCACCCTCATATGGTAATTCAAACGTAAACAAGACAAATAGTTATCCAGATTTCACTAGAATAAATCGGAACTGCTCCCCTCTGTTGCAAAGCCGGAAAAATACCACCTTATGTTTATTGTTCTTTTTCGATACAACAATTACGAAGAGATGGGAGCAGAAAACACACGCCTGCTATTGTTACGGTTAATAATCCTGATAGAAAAAACCATTTTTCAACTCCTATTACATCTGCAAAGGAACCAGATAAAATTAAACCAAGCGGCATTGCAATCATGGAAAGGCTGGTTGATAAGGAAAGAACTCTTCCTAGATATTCCTCGTTAATCTTAAGCTGATAGATCGCAGTGAGGACTCCATAATAGAATGGTATCGTTATCCCCATAAAACCTGCTAATATTATAAATACCCTGAATTGGTCAGGTTGTAAGATCCCTGTTATAATGAGTCCCACTCCCATCCCAGCAATTGAAAAAATGATTGCATAAATCTTATTCATTCTTTTCCCCCATTTTCCAAGGACGATTGCTCCTAATAAGGTTCCTGCTGAAAATACGATTTCTACAATACTGGAATCTTTAAAGGTACCTCCAAAGTATGACATACAAATTAGTGGATACAGCGTACCAATGGGGAAATAAATCATTGCATACAGGGAACCTATCATCATTAAGCTCATCATTCCCTTTTCTTGGCGCAATGCACGGAATCCTTCCTTTGCTTCTCTCAAAAGATTTGGTGCCACTTCATGATCTGTTCGACTAATTTGGGGGATTTTAATAATCAAAATAGTTAAGACGGCAATTGCTGCCCCAACGATATCCGTTAACAAGATCAAACTTATATTTAATTTACTGTAAAGAATTGCCGCAACTGCTGGACTTAATAAAAACGAAACAGATTCCATTGCCTGCGTATATCCTGCGCAATTAGTCAGATATTCCTTTGGTACAATAATAGGAGTAACCGCCTGTAAAGAAGGTTCATGAAATGCTGTTCCAATGGATCGCAAAAAAAGTACCATCATAATTAGCCAAATCGGCAATGTTGCAAACCAACTAACTATAGCTAATAGTAAAGTTACAAATGCGATTGATAAGTCAGCAAGTATCATAATCTTTTTTCGATCATATCGATCAATCAGGACACCAATAAATGGACCTAATACCGCCTGCGGCAAAAAGCCTGCCAAAGTTGCAAGGGACAGAATGGTAGCTGATTTCGTTTTATCGGTCAAATACCAGATAATTGCCATATGGATAATAGAACTGGTGAAAATTGATATTGCCTGCCCTGTCCATATGATTACAAATTTCCTTTTCCAAGTAATCATTTTATGATTACACCTTTTTCAGCCATAAATGATGGATAGTAAGATTCTTTTGCTTTTCTTAATCCTTCTAGTCCCATATCCTCTTCTCGATTAACGTAGGTGTAATCTGAGAGTTCATGTATAATAAACTGCTGATTAATCATTTGATATGCTCCCGGAACATCGGCAAATGCCTTTTCAAAATGAATAATAAACATATCATCACCTGATTTTTCACCTAACGTCATTGCCACGATTCTTCCATCTATTCGAATAAGGCCACCCAGAAGACCCAGTTCCTTTCTATACTTAAGCCCCTTAATAAGGACACAGATCTCTGCTGCTTTTTCTTTATCTGCACAGCATTTATTTTCTACGCACCACTCTTTCACCATGTTGATACATTCTTCTGAGTTCTCATCCGTAATTCTTTCATACGCCCAGTTCTCATTTGTTTTTAAAAATTTATTAATATGATTTTTCTTTCCGTGATACTTCTTTCCAGAAAGATTTTTTAAGTCCTCTATTTCATATACATAATCTGCATTATCTCTTATATAAGAAATTTCAAATTCACCTGGATATAATTTTTCAATTTCATGAAACATATCTGGTTCAATAATATTCATTTTGAATTTAATATTCTGTTCTTTACAATACTCAAATATCCATTCAAATGATTTTTTCAAATCTCCATCTCCCTTTGGAAAATTTCCCATGGGAAATAAGAAATTATTTTCTTCCCCTATCATGAATTTTATGAACAATGTATCTTCTGCAACTGCAAATTGAATGTTGTTAACTTCTGACCATAAAACCAGGTTTCCTACACTATAATCACACGCTCTGTGTGGGTTCTTATTTAAATATTTCGCTAGTATTTCTCTATCATCTATTGTAATTTTCTTAAACTGTTCCACTTTCTGCACCTCTTTTTCATTTGATATGTTATTACTTAAAACTCCTTCATTAAAAACCTATATAAAACATATAAAATGCTATCATTAATATAGCAAATCCCATTACTATTTTTAAGACCTTACTAAATCTTCCATACTTCTCACTTTGTGAAAGTTTCTGTACAAATCCAACACTGGTACCTGCAACTACAGCTAATATAGCGTGACCGATAGAATATAATAGTAAAAGCAAAATCCCCCATGCAACACTTCCTTTCCCAGCTACAATCGCTAATAACACAATTAAAACTGGTGTCGAACATGGGGAAGAGAATATACCTCCTAATACACCTGCAATGAATGCCCCTATATAGCCCGTCTTTTTACTTTTTGATATGAAATAAGTGGAAGGAATAAAATTAAATACTTCCCATGTTTGTAACGCCATCATTAACATTAGAATACCAAGTGCAATATACCACCACTTTGCAGATGTCCCGATTAAGTTACCTGCAAGAGATGCCAATGTTCCTAATATAGTAAACGTTACTGCAGTCCCTAAAGCAAACGTAAGTGACAGTTTAAAAGAATTCTTTGTATCCTTCTGACCCGTTCCTCCAACCACTCCGATGACAAGGGGGATTGTTGACAAGGAACAAGGCGTTACAGATGTCAATGTTCCAGCCACGATTGCTAATAGTGGTGCCAGCCAAATACTATCTTTTATCATGATTGAAAAAGATTCTAGTATTTCATACATCCTTACTCAACCCCCATTTCGGCAAATATCTTTCGCATTTGCTCTTCGGTAACTCCTCCTTGATGAACCGTAAACGCATGCTCATTCTTATCTTTTGCGCTATACATTGTAAATTCAATTTCTTTTGCAATTTCATCACTTGGTACATATGGTTTTCCATCTGCAGTAAAAAACACTTGTGTTGGAATAACCGATACCGGGAAATTATTTGCGGCAGTTGGATTTTTCCACACATCTACAAAATGTACAATTGCTTTTCCCTGAAAATCTTCATGTAATGTTTCTAAAACAGGTGCCATTTCCTTACAAGGGATACAAGAATCTGAACCAAAGTCGATAACAAAAGGAAGTCCATAAGACTTAATTTCATCCAAATCAACCGAAGATATTTCTAATGATGAGTTTTCTTCATCTGTACTTTCTTCACTTGTACTCTCTTCACTTGTACTCTCTTCACTTGTACTCTCTTCATCTACATTTTCAGAGTTTGTTTGTGATGTCTTCTGATTATTTAGTTTCTCTTTCTCTGAATTTTTATATACATAGATACCTGCCACAACTACAAACATTAATATAACAATTATTATTTTTACCCACAAATTTTTATTATTTTTCACCTCTTCATTTTCCACAACAATATTCTCCTGTATAAAAATTTTCAGCCGCTTTCACATTGATATACTATTACTGAAAGTATCCCATCTATTTTTATCGATATGTTATATATTACTCTTTGCTTGAACACCTGTCAATATTGGAAATCCCTATTGCTAATTTTTAAAATATTTGCTATAGTTTATTTACAAAGAGTGGTACTAAGTTGTACCCCTTGCAAATTGAAGAGATTAAAAACAACCGCCACAACTTTGCGAGAGGGGCGGTTATTTTGTGTCTTTATGACTTGCTTTCAACACGAGACCTATAATTGCTACAATCAGTAATCCAAACTGAAATAATTCATCATACGTTATGTACATAGGCATCTACCCACTTTCTCAAGGGGCAACCGTTCCCACTAGAAATATTATACCATAAATCCATGACGAACAGAAGTTCGATTTCAAAGAAAAACACCAGATTTTTTCATTTCATGATCTGGTGTTTTCTTTACTTATATTTTTTTATGATTCAACGCCGCCTGTGCTGCTGCGAGCTTTGCAATTGGCACTCTAAAGGGAGAGCAGGATACATAGTTAAGTCCTACCTTGTGGCAGAATTCGATACTGGATGGATCACCGCCATGTTCCCCACAGATCCCGAGCTTGATGTCAGGCCTTGTCTTACGTCCCTTTTTTGCTGCCATCTCAACCAGCTGTCCGACTCCATTCTGGTCAAGTCTTGCAAATGGGTCTGATTCATAGATCTTCGATTTATAGTATGCATCTAGGAATTTTCCTGCATCATCTCTTGAGAATCCAAATGTCATCTGTGTAAGATCATTCGTACCAAAGGAAAAGAATTCTGCCTCTTCTGCAATTTCATCTGCAAGAAGCGCAGCTCTTGGTATCTCAATCATCGTTCCGATATGATACTTGATATCAGAGTTTCTCTCCTTCTTTACTTTCTCCGCAATTTCAATGACTGCTTCCTTCACAAACTGCAATTCTTTTTTATCACCTACTAATGGAATCATAATTTCTGGTTCAATCTCATAACCCTTTTCCTCTTTTACTTCTATCGCTGCCTCTAGAACTGCCCTCGTCTGCATCTTTGCTATTTCTGGATAGGTGACTGCTAATCGACAGCCTCTGTGTCCCATCATGGGATTAAATTCGTGAAGGGAATCGCAGGTAGCTTGTACTTCCTCTAGGGTTAGTTTCATCATCCTTGCAAGCTCCTCCATATCCTCTGCACTGGATGGTACAAATTCATGTAATGGTGGATCAAGGAAGCGGATGGTGACCGGTCTTCCCTCCATCACTTCATAAATTCCTTTAAAATCCTCCTTTTGAAAAGGAATTAATTCCTCTAATGCCTTCACACGCTCCTCTTCTGTGGTAGATAAAATCATCTGACGGATTTTTGGGATTCTCTCTGGTTCAAAGAACATATGCTCTGTCCTGCATAGTCCAATTCCCTCTGCCCCCAGCTTGACTGCATTTGCTGCATCCTCTGGAGTATCTGCATTGGTACGCACCTTTAATGTACGATACTGATCTGCCCATTCCATAATCCTACTAAAGTTTCCTCCAATCGAGGCTTCCTCTGTCTGAATATCACCCACATAAATCGTTCCTGTAGAACCATCCAGTGAAATATAATCACCCTCAGAAATCGTTTCCCCACCTAAGCGAAATACCTTTGCCTTTTCATCAATCTGAATCTCACCGCATCCTGATACACAAGCAGTTCCCATTCCTCTTGCAACTACGGCTGCATGGGATGTCATACCACCACGGGCCGTTAAGATTCCTTCTGCTGCATGCATTCCCTCAATATCCTCTGGCGATGTTTCCAGGCGCACTAAAATAACTCTTTCTCCATTTTCATGATGTTCCTTTGCCTCTTCTGCTGTGAAATAGACTCTTCCAGCCGCCGCACCTGGTGAAGCTGGTAAAGCCTTTCCAATTACTTTTCCATCTTGCAGCGCTTTTGCAACAAAGGTTGGGTGCAACAATTGATCCAAAGATTTTGCATCAATCCTCTTAACGGCTGTCTCAGGAGTAATCATCCCCTCATCTACAAGATCACAGGCAATTTGCAGAGCTGCTGGAGCTGTTCTCTTCCCACTCCTTGTCTGAAGGAAATAGAGTTTTTCATCCTCTATTGTGAATTCCATATCCTGCATATCGGAATAATGTTTTTCCAGTTTGTTTGCAATTTCTATAAATTGTTCATATGCCTTAGGCATTTCCTCTTTTAGCTTTGTAATAGGCTGTGGGGTACGAATACCTGCTACCACATCTTCTCCCTGCGCATTGATCAGATACTCGCCGTAGATTCCCTTCTCTCCCGTCGATGGATTTCTCGTAAATGCAACGCCAGTTCCAGATGTATTTCCCATATTTCCAAAAACCATCGACTGCACATTAACCGCCGTTCCCCAATCTCCCGGAATGTCATTCATCCTACGATAGACAATCGCCCTTGGGTTGTCCCAGGAACGAAATACTGCTTTCACAGCCTCCATTAATTGTACTTTTGGTTCTTGTGGGAATTCTTGTCCCATTTTTTCCTGATAAATTGCTTTGTATTTTAAAGTTACTTCTTTTAAATCATCTGCTGTTAGATCCGTATCATATTGAGCTCCTTTTTCCTTCTTTATCTCGTCTAAGATACTTTCAAAAAAAGTCTTACTCATTTCCATTACAACATCCGAAAACATTTGAATGAATCGGCGATAGGAATCATAGGCAAATCTTCGATTGCCAGTCTTCTTTGCAAAACCCTCTACCGACACGTCATTTAAACCAAGATTTAAAATCGTATCCATCATTCCCGGCATGGAGGCTCTTGCACCTGAACGCACCGAAACTAATAGTGGATTTTCTAAATCACCGAATTTCTTTCCCTGTTCTCTTTCCAACCATTCTAACGATTGAAATATTTGTTCTTCAATTTCCTTTGTAATCGTTTTCCCTTGTCTGTAGTATTCCGTACATGCTTCTGTAGTAACGGTAAATCCTTGTGGTACTGGTAGTCCAAGATTAGCCATTTCAGCTAAATTGGCGCCTTTTCCACCTAAAATATTACGCATAGCTGCATTACCTTCATGAAATAAATAAACCCATTTTTGCATAATCTATCCCTCCTTGACAATTTATGGATAAGCGATGAAAAAAAAGACGCTTAAAAGACAAAGACCCCTTAGGGCACTTTGTCTTTTGTTATATTCTGTTACAAACACCTTTGTTCATATCGTCTTTTCTGACACACAAAATATCTTATTATCCATTTGTTTCCAATTATAGCATGCTTATACATACATAACAAGTCTAAAAAACACTGTCAGTTAGTTACTCTGACAGTGTCGATTATTTCTATCATAAATTAGAATGTAAATTTCTCTTCAAAATATTTTCCTAAATCTTCAATTTTAATTCTTTCCTGCTCCATGGTATCACGGTCACGTACCGTAACTGCATGATCTTCCTCTGAATCAAAATCATACGTAATACAGAAAGGAGTACCGATTTCATCCTGGCGACGGTATCTCTTTCCGATATTTCCTCTATCATCAAATTCACAATTATATTTTTTAGAAAGCTCTGCAAATATTTTTTCTGCGCCTTCATTTAACTTTTTAGATAAGGGAAGTACACCAATTTTAACAGGTGCAAGTGCTGGATGAAAATGAAGAACGGTACGTACATCTCCTTCTCCGATTTCTTCCTCGTCATATGCTCCACAAAGGAAAGCCAATACCACACGATCTGCTCCTAAAGATGGTTCAATGACATAAGGAACATATTTTTCTCTCTTCTCATCATCAAAATAAGACATATCCTGACAGGATACATTTTGATGCTGTGTTAAATCATAATCGGTTCGATCGGCAATTCCCCATAATTCTCCCCATCCGAATGGGAAAAGGAATTCAATATCAGTCGTTGCTTTCGAGTAGAAAGAAAGTTCTTCTTGATCATGATCTCTTACTCGCATTTCTTCATCCTTCATGCCAAGAGTTTTTAACCAATTAATACAGAATGCTTTCCAATAAGCAAACCACTCTAAATCCGTATCAGGTTCACAGAAGAATTCAAGCTCCATCTGCTCAAATTCTCTTGTACGGAAGGTAAAGTTACCAGGTGTAATTTCATTACGGAAGGATTTACCAATCTGTCCAATACCAAAAGGAATTTTCTTTCTGGATGTTCTTTGCACATTTTTGAAGTTTACGAAAATACCCTGAGCAGTTTCTGGTCTTAAGTATACCGTATTTTTAGCATCCTCTGTTACACCCTGAAAGGTCTTAAACATCAGATTGAACTGACGAATATCTGTAAAATTATGTTTTCCACAAGTAGGACATGGAATCTGATGCTCATCAATAAAATCACGCATCTTTTCTTGAGACCATCCATCAAGTCCACCGTCTAAGGTAATTCCTTTTTCATTTGCAAAATCTTCAATAATCTTATCTGCACGAAAACGTTCGTGACATTCTTTGCAATCCATTAATGGATCTGAAAAACCACCTAAGTGACCGGAAGCAACCCATGTCTGAGGGTTCATAAGAATCGCACAGTCAACACCAACATTATACTGGTTCTCCATAATAAATTTCTGCCACCATGCTTTTTTCACATTATTCTTTAATTCTACTCCAAGATTACCGTAATCCCACGTATTCGCAAGTCCTCCGTAAATCTCAGATCCAGGATATACAAATCCCCTTGCCTTTGCTAATGCTACGATTTTTTCCATCGTCTTTTCCATAACTTCCTCCTGTTTGCATGCTTCCATACATTTTTATTTGTAAATAATATAGGCTAATTCTGTATTATTCTCATTTACTTTTGCTTCTTTTTTTCCTAACACGGATACATTATCTGAGCAATAAAGAATCTTACCAGGAGACTTTACATCAATATTCTCCTCTAAGACAATGGCATGATATCCTTCCAGTCCCAATGCTGCTCCTGCTGTTAAATCAGTCGCATCTTCCTCTACTGCACCTAATTCAATATTGAAATTAATACCGTTCTCCAATAAATCCTGAATGGTTCCAACATATAATTCTTTTCCATTAAATGCACGATAATCATCATCAGAGGCATAGTTCAAATGCAATTCTGCTTTGCCATCCTTTACTTCAAAATCTTTTAAATCAATTGATTTAGAAGACCCGGAAATTTGCTGATAAGCTGCAATTTCTTTTTCCGTCATTTCCTTTAGTTCCAGTTCACTATAATATTCCTTATCGAAAGATTCTAGAATGGTACCAACAATTGCACCTTTTCTGGTAATTGAAATCGTATCATCAAGGGTCGTAGCATTGCTATTATTCCCTAATTCATTAAATAATTTGACTGCACCAAACAGAAGGAAGAATATCACAATAATTAATAGTAGTGCAATGACCGAACGAAGCGCAATCGCCTTTGCTCTACGTTTTTTTTGTTTTCTGCTTCTTTTTGCCATTTCGGCTCCCTCCTAAGTCCGTTGCTACGGACACTTCAATATATTATAACGAAGAACCTACTCTTTTTCAACAAAAAATTAATTAAGTAATCCTTCTAAAACAGACAGACTTTTAAAATTCCCATTCATAAAACGAGAACAAAAGTTCTTTGCAATATATGATAATTCAGATAGGACGCCACTCGATACTGTAAATGTATATAACTTTTCAATCGAAACCTTCTCGATAAATTCTAACGTATAAACGGTAGCTTCCAAATAATTATGCTCCGATGGAATCCCTGGGAACTCACCATTTACTACTAAAGATTTTAATTCAAATATGTAACGGATCAGACAATTGTCTAACTTTTCATTCGAAAGGGCTCTTAAGCTTTGATACAAAAGCTTTAATAACATCACTTCATCATTATTCTCCCTACCATAGTAATCTGCAATCTCTAGAAAATACTGTCCATAGCAGGCTCCCTCAAGATCATTTCTCAAATTTTCAAAATAATTGGAAATAGAAGCTTCCATTAAATTATATGCACTTCTTCCTTCAAATAGTTTAAACTCACCAAAAGAAAAAGGATTACAAACTGCCATAAAACGACTATTTTGTCGTCTTGCCCCACGAGCAAAAACAGTAATCTTTCCTCTTTCTTTGGTGAGTAAAACCATTCTCTTATCAAATTCACCCAGATTGCTTGTCTTTAGTACAATGCCTGTCACAAGCACAAAATCTCTCACTACCTAAATCTCCTAATTCTTCCTCACTCCGACACCAACTTTTGACATCATCATCATTTTTGTACGACATATAGTCTTTTATCTGTCCGGAATGCTCAAATTTATTCCAGTATCTCTCTGTATCCATTTCTTCATATCCCCCTTTGTAATTTTAAGCATCAGCTTACTTATAGGGTTTACGATTTGACACATTTCTATTCTGTTTCTTTGGGATTATATCCAAAATTTTTCATTAGGAAATCACTATCCCGCCAATCCTTTTTCACTTTTACCCACAACTGTAGATTTACCTTGCTTTCTAATAAATCTTCAATGCTTCTTCTGGCGGCAGTTCCTATTTTTTTAAGCATTGCACCTTGTTTTCCAATAATAATTCCCTTGTGTGAATCTCTTTCACATACAATAGTTGCCTCAACATCAACAATATTTTTTCGATATTTCATTGATTCAATAGAAACAGCAACCCCATGAGGAATTTCATCATCTAGGCACCGAAGAGCTTGCTCTCTAATAAGTTCCGACACAATTTGTCTTTCTGGCTGATCTGTAATGGTATCCTCATCATAAAAAGCTGGACCATATGGTAAATATTTAAAAATCAATTCTAAAAGCGTTTCTTTTCCCTCTCCTTTTAAAGCACTGACAGGTACTATTTCATCAAAATCATAGATTTTACGATACGTATCAATAAAAAGAAGAATTTCCTCCTTTTTAACAGTATCAATCTTATTAATTACCAGGATAACCGGAGTCTTTGTTTTCTTTAATTGTTCTGCAATATGACGCTCTCCTGCACCAATAAAGGTTGACGGTTCCACAAGCCAAAGTATCGCATCCACTTCAGAAATGGTACGTTCCGCTACCTTTACCATATAATCCCCTAATTTGTTTTTTGCCTTATGAATTCCAGGTGTATCAAGGAACACAATCTGTCCCTGTTCGCTCGTATAAACTGTTTGAATACGGTTTCTGGTAGTTTGTGGCTTATTTGATGTGATAGCAATTTTCATGCCAATCAGCTGATTCATTAATGTTGACTTTCCAACATTAGGTCTTCCTATTAATGTTACAAATCCTGATTTATGATTGGGATTCATTCTTTTTCTCCTGTTCTAGTGCTTTTTGTTCCACATGTTTCTTATATCGTTTCTGTGATACTTCATTAATTTTCCTATAAATAATATAAGCAATTACTACTAGAATTGCAATGATTATAAAATAAGGAATACTTATTACTATCCAGATTCCAAATGACTTTAATGATTCCAAAATATTTGATACATTTTTCAAAAATCCAGTCTTAATCTGTTCTCCTACACCGGGCTCTATCTGTGGTGTTAAAGTAGCTACTTCCTGAATATATAAGTTTACTGTGCTATATTCAATCTGATTATCATATGTACGGATTTGAGAGGTATAAGACTCAATTTGATAACGTACTTCCGATAATTTTGTTTCCAGCGCAATGATATCCTCCATGCTCTCAGCCTTTTCTAATAATTCTAAAAGCCTTTTTTCCTGCGTCTCCAATACCTTTTTGTGGCTCTCAACATCCACATAATTTAATGTAACATCTTCTACATTTTCATTTTTATAGATTACATTTGCTTTTTCTGAAATTTCTGTCACAAAACCATCAATTTTATCTTTTGGTATCCGTGCCGTTATATTGGCATAACGGCTCTGCTCCTCATACCCTGTAGCATTTTTTCCCATATCAGAAGTTTGCACATAGCCATTCAGCTCATTGATTCGCTGATATATACTCACTAATAATGTATCATAATCTTCTGTCTCCACATTCATGCTTACATTTTTAATAAGCTTACGATTATCCATTCCATTTTGCTTTTCTATACTTTTATCTATGCCTGTTTCATTCTTACCTTGTTTTGCAGTCGCACCATCCTCTAATGCATTTCCTTCTGGTACAGCCGCAGACTGAAAGGATTCATCATAGGCGAGTGAATCTTGTCCGCCACCTGACTCAACCATCTCCGTTGTTTCCGCATTTTTATTACTTCCACACCCTGTCAGTGAAACCATTGATAAAACAAGTACCGTTACAATCCCTGCTAGTTTTCTTTTCATAATTACTCCTCTCTGCATGCTTATTTAAAAAGGTTTTCAACTGTTTTAAATAATTGACTCTGCTCCTTTATTTTTTCTTCACTACCGATCACACAAAGATTATTTTCAGATATGACTGCTTTTGCGTAAGGAGCTAACCCCTTGATTACATTCTTTGTGACATTTAACACTTCTTCTCTTTCCTTTTGTGCATCTTTATAAGTTAAATTTCCAAGGAATGCTGTTAAGGAACGAATCCCTTTTGATTTCGGTGTTAAAGGCACATCCATATCGCTAATTGTTCCAATCACATATTTTGTCATTTCACGCTCATCTGCCGAAAAACTTTCTAAGTATACAGCCGCTTTTTCATAAATTGCAATTGTCTTTTCTAAATTAGGATCACGGTACGATACAAAATAACTATCACCAATTCTGGTAAAGGAATTCATACATCCATATGCCCCACCCTTTACTCTGATATTATTCCATAAATAATCATACCCCATGATGACTCTGAGTACCTTTAATGCACCTGTGTAAGGTAACCCTTTTGTGCGATAATTCCCTGCCATTGCCACATATTGAACCTGGGAAGCAGTCTTAAACCCTTCGTTCTTCTGTTCTAATGGAAAATCAAATTTACAATGCGCTAATTTCTCCTTGTTAAGCTTTTCCTTTAATTTTTCCACTTGATTCTGTAATAAAGAAAATGCTTCCTCGCTTCCGGTAAAATCAATCATCAAATTATCTTCACATAAGAGGTATGTTAAAACCTCTTTCATCTTACAAACAACATCTTCCCTTTTATTTTCAAAATCTGCTTCAATCTCCTCCACCAGACGATAAAAACTAAATCCACTTACGAGTTCTGTAAAGTAAGAAGTATTTGAGAAATACGATAATGCCCGTAGTGCTGTCGTGGAATGTCCTGCTGAGGTAAGACTCATTTGCATTCTGGATTTCATCATTGCAATGATTTCATTGATTCGCTTTCCATCCTCAAGATTAGACGTGAACAATATTTCTTCTATCATCTTAAAGATAAAATCCGTCTTATCCGCCATCATTTTTGCGCGGACTTCAAATTTTGCAACAAACTCACCTAATACATGTGCATCTGCATACGTAGCAATATTGCAATGAATTCCACCTGAATAACGATTGATTTCATTAAACAAATCACCATATGCATAATTTTCTGTATTCACAAGTCCAAGAATATTCTTTAAAAGTCCAGCATAAGGAATCAATTCCATAGGAATATTTTTCATATCAAATAAGAGTCCAAGATAACCAATCCCATTTGTAAAGATATTATGGTGCAGATAAACCGTATCGTTAATGACATGTTTATCATTTATATATTTCTCTGCATTTCGATCAATGTCTTTAATCTTAAGTAAGGGAATTGTTTTAAGCTCTTCTGGTGAGCTTGGTTCTTCTTGGTACTTTTCCAATGCTTTCGTATCTTCCACTAATTTTTCGATTTGTTCTTTTGATAATGTTGCTTTATATTCTTTCAGCTTTGATTCTACTTTTGCATCCTTTTTAGCTGTCAACCCTTTCTCTGGAACAATCATAACAATGGAAGAATGTGGATTATCAAGCAGATACTTTTCAATCAGATTTTCAAAATATCCTTTATCAATCTGCGATTTAATATAAGCAAACGTATCATTTGCCTCAATATGCATAAATGGAGTTGTGTCGTCGTACAGCCAGCTGTCGAAAGCTTGAAGTCCATACATTAACCCCTTTGGATAAGAGCCATAATCAGCCTCACGATATTTAAATTCATAATAATTAATGCCCGCTTCTAACGCTTTTTTATCTAATCCATTTTGCACTTGTGATAGTAATACTTCACGAATTGTATTCATAAATTCCTCTTTTGCTTCTACATTCGTGTTTTTCGCAATTACAGAAAAATATGGCTGATAGATACCATTCTCATAAGTGCTCATAATATCTTTTCCAATATTTTTATCAATCAATGCCTGTTTAAGCGGAGCGCCAGGTGCAGCCAGTAATGAATACTCAATAATTTGAAAAGCCAGATATAATTCCTTATTCAGACTCGTATCAATAACAACATTATAAGATAAATACGTTTGATCCTCTAAAGATTCTTCTTCTGTAATAGAATACGACTTTTTAACCTCTACCATTTTCTCAAATGGTTTTTGAAGAGTGATTTCTGAATCTACTGTTATTTCATCGAAATGTGATAAATACTTTTCATCCAGCCACATAAGTCTCTCTGCCATATCACAATCTCCATATAAATAAATATAACAGTTGGAAGGATGATAATATTTTCCGTGAAAATCTAAAAATTCCTGATAGGAAAGATTAGGTATCACCTCTGGATCTCCCCCAGATTCTAACGCATAGGCAGTATCTGGATACAATGAGTTATAAGTTACACGGTCAAGGACGTCCTCTGGAGAAGAGAATGCACCTTTCATCTCATTATAAACCACACCATTATAAGTGATTTTGTCCTCAGGGGTTTCTAATTCGTAATGCCATCCTTCCTGCTTAAATATTTCTTCTCTTTGATAAATATTAGGATAAAACACAGCATCCATATAAACATGGCAAAGGTTTCTAAAATCTTTATCATTACAGCTTGCTACCGGATATACCGTTTTATCTGGAAAAGTCATTGCATTTAAAAATGTATTCAGTGAACCCTTTACCAGCTCCACAAATGGATCCTTTACTGGGAAATCCTTCGAACCACATAAAACAGAATGTTCAAGAATATGGGGTACTCCTGTACTATCCGCAGGTGGTGTACGAAATCCAATCGAAAATACTTTATTATTATCATCATTACTTAAAAGTAATACTCTTGCACCTGATTTCTTATGTTTCAAAAGATATCCTTTTGAATTCAAATCTGCAACTTCTCTTTCCTCAACTACTTCATACGCTTTTATATCCTGTAACTTCATATTAATTTCCATTCCCTTCATGCTTTCTACTCTTCTACTACTTTCCTAAATAATCTATCATTGCATCAAATTGATCTTCCATCATCTTGTATCCATGGTCATAAAATGCTTCCAATTTCCCAAAATTTTGTTCTGCTCTCCCAATTAACTTATCATTTGGCCTAATAACAAAGATTTTCCCTTTACGCTCTAATTCTTCAATATTATCTAATGACCTATTATATACAATTGGTCGTCTTAAAATACTCCGTACCAGCTCCGGATAATTGTGATAATAGGACTTTATAAATGAATCCCGTTTCCAATCTACTTTTTTTCGATAATGAAACTTTCTTGTAAGTATTACAACGTGTTTTTCATTTCCATAGCGAATGGATCTTAAAAGAGGAATTGAGTCTGCAATTCCACCGTCCAAAAAGGGTTTTTGATCTATGATTACCATAGGCGATACAATAGGTAAGCTACTTGATGCGCGACATAGACTCATAAGTCTGTTACCACTCTGATATTCACTATAATATTCAGCTTTTCCTGTCAAACAATTTGTTACCGCCAGTTCACAAAAGGTATCTTTCTTAAAAAAGGTATCATAGTCAAAAGGAATGTACTGATTGGGAAATTTATCAAATATCATATCCATATCAAAAAGACTTCTGTGTGTAATTACATTTCTTAATGATACGTATTGATAAGCTTTCTCCTTAACAATCATACACTCCTTCGTACGTCCTATTTGCTTTGCAGCATAATCAACTGCATTACATGCCCCAGCGGATACTCCGATTACATATGGGAAATAAATGTTTTTTTCCATAAGATAATCAAGGGCTCCTGCCGTAAATACACCGCGGGAGCCACCACCCTCTAAAATTAAACCAACACTTCTATTCATACCTAATACCCTCAATGGCGTTTCCGGTAATTTCCATAGCCTCTAAAATTTCAGTTTCCTCTATATCCATTTCTTTAGCTAGTTCCTCAGCTGTTACTTCTCTCCTAAGGTCCTCTGATAACTCTTGTGCTTTTGCACTGATTCTCTCGATTTTTTCAAGTATTTTTCGATCAAACTCTATATCCTCATTTTCAGAAGATATCGCAGCATCCATTGCATCCATAATCATTTTTCCTAAGTGACCTGCTGCTTCCTCTGGTGTTTCAATACAAGGCAGTAATTCGATTCCCATCATAAGTCCGATGTTGCCTTCTCCTATCAAATCCTCGATGGATACTCCCTGACCCGCATAAAGCTTTGCAATGTCTACTACTTCGGAAAGATAATCATTGATTACATGCTGTTTACTCTCTGAGTTTCCTTGTAGAACTTCCTTTACAAATTGTAGGCTCTCTTCTTCTGTATGTTTTGGTAATAGTTTTAATTCCTCTAAATACATTTCAAGAAAAGAATCATCTTTTTCATCTAGCTCCTCATCCTCTTCTGCTGCATCAAAAGTCCCAATTTTAATTCCTGTATTTCTTAAATAGTCGTATATAATAGAAATCTTGTCTTCTGATAATTGTAATGTTTGAAAACATTCTTTGATTTCATCCTCTGAAATATAATTGTGGTTACATCTTGCTTTCCGAACAGCCTGATCAAGCAGTTCTTTAAATAATACTTCGTTGTTCACCTGGACTTCTCCTATCTTTTTACATGTTTATGAGTAAACAAGTGTTCCTGACAATACTCATAATTCCCTTCACATTTGGAGCAGAATCTGAATTCTAAATCATCTCCATCCTTTTCTGTTCGTCCGCATATCGCACATTTATGTCTTGTAACCGATGTGTTCCTTTGCACCTCTTGATGATAAACTTTTTTCCTATGAATTTCTTTGGGAGAAACAGATTTCAAATTCCTGGTTCCAAAGAAAAATAAAATAAAATTAAGTAAAGAAGCGATAATTGCACCTCTTCCTGATATATCTGACTGAACAAAGCTAAAGCCAATCAAAACCAAATCAAAATACGCAAGCCACTTCATTTTAACTGGAACAATAAAATATAATAATACCTGCATATCTGGATAGGATGCAGCAAATGCCAGAAAAATAGATAAATTAATATAATACGTAGAAAAGTTAGCACTTAAATAATAACCGAATGCTTCTCCTCCCAGAGTGCTAAATTGAAACCATCCAGTTAGTGCAGCGATTCCATAAATAATAAAAGCACCTACAATTGTAAATAAGATACCAGAAAAAATATAAAGGTTATACTTGAATTCTCCCCATGTTCTCTCTAATGTTGTTCCTATGGAATAGTAAAAAAATAACATAATCAAAGTGAAAATACCAAGATCTGAGGGTGGCATAAATACCCATGTGAAAATTCTCCAGATCTGACCGTGCGTTATAGCATAGGGATTTAGCATGAGAAAGCTTAATACATCAGGTGAAAACAGGCTGATTATATATCCAATGACATAGGTTACAATCATCCATTTGGTCAGATCAGGAATGGCATATCTGCCATATTTACGTTCTAGTTTGTTAAAATTCATATCCAGTTGTCTCCTTAATTATTTGACCGTAACGACACATTTGGCAATAACACCATTTGCAGTCGCGGTTATAGTGGCTTTTCCAGCCTTACCTGCCGTGATTTTAGCTGTTGCCTGCCCCCCATATACAGTTGGATTAGAAGTAGCTCTTCCATCTGCACTTGAAATACTTACTACTGCTTCATTCGATGACTTCCATGTCACATTTTTCATGGTATCCGCACCTTCAATCGTAGCAGTCATTGTTCTCGTTTTTTCTGTACCTGTTCCATTTACATATAGCAGGAGTTTATCATAATCAAGCTTCGTAGTTGTGTCAACTATGGTTACGTTACAAGACGTCTCTACTCCATTAGCGATTGCTATAATATCCGCACTTCCTCCGAGCTTTCCTGTAACAAGTCCTTTCGAGCTGACCGTACACAGCCCTTTTGCTGTTGACATCCATTTTACCTTTGAACTACGTCCGACAACTTTTGCTCGTAACTGATATTTATTATTCCCCTTTGAATTCAATAATAGTACACAGGGCTTCAGGTCGTTACCCTCATGATTGGCAATTGTTATTGTACTATCTAATACCCTGACCACACATTCCGCTGTAACTCCATTTGCAGTAGCTGTAATCACTGTTGTTCCATAACTAATCGCGGTTACAAGACCTTTGCTATCTACTGTTACAAATTCTGGATTTTTAGAATCCCATGAAACTGCTTTGTTAATTCCAGAAGTACTGGCCTTTAGCTGCAAAGTCTCTATCTTATCTCCGCCTACATACAATGTTTTGGATGTTACATTTAACCTCGTATAAACAGGTTTTACTGTTACCACGCAAGTTTTCTTTATTCCATTACAAGTAGCCGTTATTGTCACTTTCCCCGCCCTGACTGCAGTAATTTTAGCCATATCATTATCACCATCTACAGTGGCAATTCTTGGATTAGAACTTATCCAGATGACTTTTTCCTCTGCACCTGTATGTGTTACAAGTACATCCGCTGTCAGCATACTCTGTTCACCCTTTTCATTTAAAGTGATTCTCGTTTTATTCAATGCTATGGCAGGTTTTCGTACCGTAACGTTAATATCCTTCTCAATATAAGTTCCATCTGCCTTTGTTCCTGCATAAACAGTTACAATTGTTGTACCTTCCCTAATACCAGTAATCTTGCCGTTTCGATTAATGGTCGCTATCCTGTTGTTTTCCGTTCTGTAATAAACCGATCTTAGAGGAACACTTACTGCATTTGCATACATATAGTGATTAGTCCCTTTTGTATTTAAAATAACACTGTCACTTTGTATTTCTTCTGACAGTTCGATTCTTGCCTTTTCTACTACTACTTTACAGGACGCTTTTGCACCACTTTCTGTTGCAATCGCATAAACATCTACGGAGCCTGACTGTACCGCATTTACTAAACCAGTATTAATATCAATTGTTGCAACGTCTGTATCCGCACTCTTCCAGATAATATCAGCATTCTCCGGCTGGGTAGTTGCCGTTAGCTGCACCTGTTTTTTAGCAATATCATAGATATATACTATGGATGGAGTTACATTAATATTTATCGTTGGTATTTCTCCCTTAATAAAAGTGGGTTTATTCGTTAAAATTAAGTGATCTAAAAATTTTTGAATTCCCGAATTTTCCTCACCATATACTTTGAGTGAACGGTTAAATCCCTCGAAAGGATTTCCTGTAATACCAGAATCTAGTAATGATTCTGGCAAATAGATCGATGTCAGCAGGGAATCATTCATGAATACCATATCGCCTAGTTCTAAAAGTCCATTTTTAATAATAATCGATGAAAAAGCACAGTTTTTAAAAGCCTTTGATTCAATAGCCGTCAAATACTTCAAATCCTGAAAATTCAAATCACTAAGTTTAGAACAGTTTTCAAATACTCGTTCCCCTATTCTCTCTAAATTTGAGGGTAATACCACTTTACTCAAAGAGGAACAATCCTTAAAGGAGCTAGTGCCTAAACTTTTTAACCCATCGCTATCAGAAAGATCAACTTTTTCTAGTGCAGAGCAGTTTTGAAAAACTGAATTTTCTATTACATTTACATCCGTCTGGTTAAAATCAACGGACTTCAAAGATGTATTATTTGCTAAACTGTATTCGTATAATGAGGCACTCTTCATATTTGTGATTGCAAAATCTGTTAATTTTGTACAAAAGCGAAAAGCAGATTTTGCTACAACAACTTCTCCACCCTTTACCAACTGAGTGCCATAAATAGTTACCTTTGTAAGTGCCGTATCCCTATAAAACGCTTGTTCTCCGATCGACAAAAGGCTATCACCTTTTATCACAACTTCACCTAATTTAATACAATTGTAAAATGCCTGCTGGCCAATATTTTTAACCGTAGCTGGAATTGTGATATTTAAAAGCTTCGTATTCGCAAATGATCGTTCACCAATTGTTTTGATACCATTCCCTGTACCTGTTTCCTTAAATATAACACTTCCAAGTTCAAAACATCCTTCGAACGCATGACTATCAATGGTCTCAACACTCTTTGGAATTGTGATACCCTTCAAATAGATACAATTCTTAACGTCTTCTATTTTCAAACATCCCGATGGGACTTCATAGCTGATTGCCGACAGACCCACCTCTGAAGGAATCCTTTGTCCTTTCGGGTAAAAGAGCAAGGTTACAAGTGCCCCATTATCAGCCTGATAGAGAACACCTTGATGAGACCCATATCTAATAAGCTTGCCAGAATTTGATTTCACAATATTGATTGCTACCAGATTCTTACATCCGGCAAATGCCGCTGTTTCATTATAATCACCAAGTGCTGTAGTCGCATTTCCGCCGATTCCTTGAATACTGTCAAAAATATTCAGAATTTTAAGCTTAGAAGCTCCACGGAATGCGTTCGGTGGTAAATAGGATAGTGTTGACGGAGTATCAAAGGTGGTAGCTGTCCTACCTACTGGATAATACAACAATTCGCTAATATTATAATCTACCCCATTACTGCTTAGTGTATGCTTATAGAGTACTCCATCGATACTACAAAGAGCCGTGTTTCCTTCTTCAATATAGATTGAATCAAGACTATCCGCATTCGTATCCTTTGAAAAATCATCTGGATCTGGAACAATTCGAAATGCATTTGGATCTACATCTTTCATATGTGCCATAAATAAAACGGAAGTAATATTGGGATTTGCCAAAGCATTTTCTGAAACTTTCACAACAAATTTCTTTGTAGTAGCTGGTCTTGTATCAGGATCCGTAACAACAAAATCTGGTATCACAACATTCTGATACTGCTGATTATAGGTGATTCCTGTTAATACTTTCCCTTCTGGCGTATCTGTAAAACTATAATCCTGTAAATCATACAGGGAACTTGTTTGATATCCCTTTTGTTCTGCAAACTTCCAGGCTCTCGTATCTAAACCAGTATAAATCGTAATACTTCTTGCGCCATAACCGCAATCGGCAAAAATATCGTCAAAGCTCGTCTGATCTAGCTGTAAATCTGGGAATCCACTATAAATATAGACTTTTCGAAGAGCCGTACAACTATGTATCGCATTGCTGCTAATGGAGTAGATATTACTTGGAAATTTAATGGTAGAAAGGCTCTCACAATTCATAATAGCGTCCGGATCAAGTTCCGTGACACCATAGGGAATTTGATAAGTCCCATCCGTAAATCCAAGTGCTGCTGGAACTACCACTAATCGGTTTCCTCGCTTTTTGTTGACGCTATCATAATTATATAATGCACCATTTTCAGCATAAAAATAATCATTTAATTTATCTACGGTTATCGTTTTAAGTGAATTCATGCCATAAAATGTTGTTCCCCTGACATCTGTCAGCATATATGGAAAATGAATACTCTCTATCGCAGTATTTTCAAAGACACGGTTACCTAAGTAAATAGGAGAAGGATAGTCCGCTGCAAACTTAATGCTTTTTAAAGAAACACACCCCTTAAAAGCCTCATCCTCTACTCTTTGAATTCCTTTTGTAAATACAATGGCAGAGGAAAGATTTGTACAGTTTTCAAATGCGTTCTTTCCTATCCGTGTGATTTTATATAAACTATTATTCGTTATCTCCTTTATAGTCTCACATCCTTTGAAGGCACCGTCTTCCACCTCAAAAAAGCTGGAAGCATAATAATTCGGAAAATTATATGTAGTTAACGATGTTTTCACAGGACAATAGACAACCTTCTGTTTTCCCGTTTCTTTCAAATCAATCAAATCAATCAAAACACCTTTGGAGTCGTTAATATTTGCACCGTCAAAATATCTTCCATATGGTTCATTCACGCTAGAACGTACGATGTTAATTGTAGTCAGGGAATCACATGTTTCAAAAAATTTATATGTAAGATTACTTTTAATGGTATTGGGTATATTAATAATTTGTGTCTGTCTTTTATTGTAGAAGCAATTCTCACTGATTGCAGTCACTTTATATACTTTTCCAGCATTAGGATCTGTTACTGTTTCCTGTGTGAATTTCATACCTGAGTTATCTACCCCATTGTACGCCGAAACTAATACATAAGTCGGAATATCAATCTCACTATTAGTGGTATGTGCATCAACAAAAATAGCTTCATCACCATCTAATACGCAAGTGCCAAGTTCATAACCCCAATCAATTTTATTTGTACCATTGCTATTGTTGAAGACCGTAATCGTTTCTCCGTCTGTACCGACTGAAGATTCCTCAAGCGTTTCTTCTGAAGTTTCTTCTGAAGTTTCTTCTGAAGTTTCTTCTGATGTTTCGTCTGCGCTCTCCGCAAAAGAATTTTGAACGCTTTCCTGTTCTATATCTATTTCATTTAATTCATCCATTTCTTCCGCATAAGTATTCGTCCCTGTGGCTGGTACCATAGTGACAATCAAACAAACCGATATTAAAATAGATAACATTCTCTTAAAACGTTCTTTTTTCATATGCTCTTCCTTCTTCTTTTGTGAATAGTATACAAAAAGCCACTCTTATAAATTTTAACACAAGATATTGTAGAATACAATGATATATCGGATTGTTATAGGCATTTCATAAGACATTTCAGACTTTTTTAATATTTCTTAATTGAACTTTGTTTTACTGTGTCGTATAATGTAATTTGGTCTTCTTATAGGCAGGTATTTCACTTGTACTTTTAATAGAGAATGGAGAATTACAATGTCCGAACAGTTATATACATTGGGTATTGATATCGGTTCTACAACTGTAAAAATCGCTATCCTTGATGAATCACATAAAGTTATGTTTTCAGATTATGAAAGACATTACGCGAACATCAGAGAAACTTTGCATATGTTACTTGACAAATCCTTTATGGAGCTAGGAGATATTAAATTATCACCTATGATTACAGGTTCAGGTGGTCTTACTCTCGCTTCCAATTTAGGCGTGCCTTTTGTGCAGGAAGTGATTGCTGTGTCAACCGCACTTACTGATTATGCTCCACAAACGGATGTTGCGATAGAGCTTGGCGGGGAAGATGCCAAAATCATTTATTTTGAGGGTGGTAATGTAGAACAACGAATGAATGGAATCTGTGCTGGTGGTACTGGTTCCTTTATTGACCAGATGGCGTCCCTTTTGCAGACCGATGCCTCAGGTTTAAATGATTATGCCAAAAATTATCAATCTTTATATACCATTGCTGCAAGATGTGGTGTATTTGCGAAGTCCGATATTCAGCCACTCATTAATGAAGGTGCAACAAAGGAAGATTTAGCTGCTTCTATTTTTCAGGCTGTCGTAAATCAGACGATTAGTGGGCTTGCATGCGGAAAACCTATCAGAGGACATGTTGCATTTCTTGGTGGACCTCTTCACTTTTTATCTGAGTTAAAGGAATCTTTTATTCGTACTTTGAAGCTTGATGAGGAACATATTATTGCACCTGATCATTCTCATTTATTTGCTGCAATTGGTTCTGCTCTGAATTTCAAAAAGGAAATTGTCACTACTTTAAGTGAGATGGTTAAGAAATTGTCAGTTCCTATTAAAATGGAATTTGAGGTAGCTCGTATGGAACCTCTGTTTGCTACAGAAAAAGATTATAATGATTTCGAAAAACGACATGCTTCTGCTAAAGTAAAGACTCGCGATTTATCTACCTACCGTGGAGACTGTTATCTTGGAATTGATGCCGGTAGTACCACGACAAAAGCCGCTCTTGTTGGAACTGACGGCAGCCTGCTTTACTCTTTCTATGATAATAATAACGGAAGTCCACTGGCAACTACAATCCGTGCGATTAAGGATATTTACACTCAGTTGCCAAAGGATGCAAGGATTGTCCACTCCTGTTCTACTGGCTATGGAGAAGCCCTGATTAAGTCTGCCCTGATGTTAGACGAAGGAGAAGTAGAAACTGTCGCACACTACTACGCTGCCGCTTTCTTTGCTCCTGATGTTGATTGTATCCTCGACATTGGTGGCCAGGACATGAAATGTATTAAAATCAAAAATCAAACGGTTGATAGTGTTCAACTCAATGAGGCTTGTTCCTCTGGCTGTGGTTCCTTTATTGAAACCTTCGCAAAATCATTAAATTATTCTGTAACAGATTTTGCATCAGAAGCACTTTTTGCAGAACATCCAATCGATTTAGGTACACGCTGTACCGTATTTATGAATTCCAAAGTAAAACAAGCCCAGAAGGAGGGTGCTTCTGTAGCAGATAACTCTGCTGGCCTTGCCTACTCTGTAATCAAAAATGCATTGTTTAAAGTTATTAAAGTAAGTGATGCATCTGAACTTGGTGAAAAAATTGTTGTTCAAGGTGGTACTTTTTATAACAGTGCCGTTTTACGAAGCTTTGAAAAAATAGCTGGCTGTGAAGCCGTTCGTCCTGATATTGCTGGAATCATGGGCGCATTCGGTGCTGCTCTGATTGCAAGAGAGCGACATACAAATTCTTATAAATCAAACATGTTAACCATTGAAAAAATCAATGCCTTAGATTTCGTGACTTCGATGGCAAAATGTAAAGGTTGTACAAATAACTGTCGACTTACAATTAATCGTTTTACTGGCGGTCGTCAATTTGTCTCTGGTAATCGTTGTGAACGTGGGATTGGAAAACCGAAAAATGAAAATAATATTCCAAATCTATTTGAATATAAAGCCGAACGTCTCTTTTCCTATGAACCACTGCCAGAATCCGAAGCAGTCAATGGAAAAGTTGGTATTCCACGTGTTCTTAATATGTACGAAAATTATCCATTTTGGTTTACCTTCTTTACAGAATTGAAATATCAGGTAGTTTTATCGCCAAACTCTACTCACCAGATTTATGAACTAGGAATTGAATCGATTCCCAGTGAATCAGAATGCTACCCTGCAAAACTTGCACATGGCCATATTTCCTGGCTGATTAAGCAGAAGGTTCCTATGATTTTTTACCCTTCTGTCTTTTATGAACGTAAAGAATTTTCGGATTCTAATGATCATTATAATTGTCCCATTGTTACCTCTTATCCCGAAAATATTAAGAATAACGTAGAGGAAATTGGACATAAAGAAGTAGATTTTAGAAATCCATTTCTTTCTTTCCGGGATAAGGAAATCCTCTATCCCAGATTAATTGAATGTTTTCCTGAGTTAAACCCTGAGGATATTGTTATTGCCGTTGATAAAGCATGGGCAGAATTAACGATTGTTAGAGAATACATGAAGAAAAAAGGGGAAGAAATCCTACAGTGGATGGAAACAAACAATAAACGCGGAATTGTACTAGCTGGACGCCCCTATCATATTGATCCAGAAATTCATCATGGAATTCCAGAGTTAATTACTTCCTATGGCATTGCTGTATTAACAGAGGATTCTATTTCACATCTTGCACCAGTTGAAAGACCTCTTATGGTCTCCGACCAATGGATGTATCATTCTCGTTTATATGCTGCGGCGAACTTTGTAAAGTCGAATGAAAATCTTGATTTAATACAGTTAAATTCTTTTGGCTGTGGCTTAGATGCGGTAACTACTGACCAGGTAAATGATATTCTTTCAAAATCAGGTAAGATTTACACCTGTTTAAAAATTGATGAAGTAAATAATTTAGGAGCAGCAAGAATCCGAGTGCGTTCTCTTCTTTCCGCAATACGTGTCCGAGAACAAAAAAACATGGAATGTCATCCTGTTGCTGCTGCTTACAAACGTGTTATATTTACAGAAGAAATGAAAAAAGAGTATACCATTCTCTGCCCTCAAATGTCACCGATCCACTTTGATATCATTGAACCAGCTTTTAAAAAAGCAGGATATCATTTTGAAGTACTTGATAATGACGGTAAAGAAGCGGTTGATATTGGTTTGAAATACGTTAATAATGATGCCTGTTATCCATCTCTTATGGTAGTTGGTCAAATTATGCAATCTCTGCTTTCTGGAAAGTATGACTTGAATAAAGTTGCAGTTATGATTTCCCAGACTGGAGGCGGATGTCGTGCAACAAACTATATCGGATTTATCAGACGTGCCTTAGAAAAAGCAGGACTAGACCAAGTACCTGTTATTTCCATTAATCTTTCAGGATTAGAAAGTAATCCTGGATTTAAATTAACTCCTGACCTTATTATCCGTGCTTTATATGGAGCCGAATTTGGTGATATCTTTATGCGTTGTTTGTATCGCATGCGTCCTTACGAAAAAGTAAAAGGTTCTGCAAATGAACTTCATGCAAAACTGCGCAAGGAATGCCAGGATTTTGTTACTTCTAACCATCCTACTTACTTCGGTTATACAAAATTGTGTAAAAAAATAATAAGGGAATTTGACCAATTAGAAATTACCGATGAAAAGAAACCTTTAGTCGGTATTGTTGGAGAAATCCTTGTTAAATTCTTACCTGCAGCAAACAACTATCTTGTAGATTTATTAGAGGCTGAAGGTGCAGAGGCGGTCGTTCCTGATTTGCTTGATTTCTTACTTTACTGCTTCTACAATCAGATATATAAAGCAGATTACCTTGGTACTTCCAAAAAAGCAAAAAGGAATTCAAAACTTGGTATCTTCGCATTGGAAAAATTCAGAGGCTGCGCTGCTAGGGAATTTGCTAAGAGTAAACATTTTACACCTCCAGCTCACATTGCTGATACTGCAAAAAATGCTTCCACCATTGTTTCCATTGGAAATCAAACTGGAGAAGGCTGGTTTTTAACTGGAGAAATGATAGAGCTCATCCATGCGGGTGCCCAAAATATTGTATGTGCACAGCCATTTGCATGTTTGCCTAATCACGTAGTTGGAAAAGGTGTCATCAAAGAACTACGCCGTCAATATCCTGGTTCCAATATCGTTGCTATCGACTATGATCCTGGTGCAAGTGAAGTAAATCAGTTAAACCGTATCAAGCTGATGCTTTCAACTGCTCATAAAAATCTTGAAAATAAATAAAGAAGTAACAAAAATGCACGATAACTGTTAAACAATGATTCTGACAGATGTCGTGCATTTTCATATATGATTTTTTAATGGAGTAATTTAAGATAAGTAAGCGCAGTATCATATTGATAATCGTTTATAGCTTGTCCAATTTTCTCAAGGTAATAGGCTATTTCTGCATTATAAGTATATTGATTGATTTCCTTTAATACTTCTTCTGCTGTAATAGAATCCATACCGTCAACTGCCTGATATAACCGTTCTTTTAACTTAGAATCAATCTTATCAAGATAATCCAGTGTCTCAATCCCCTGTTCCTTTTCTTCCCATTTAAGCTTATTTAAATATTCCCCGATACTTTGTAATACTTCTCTAAATTTATTGATGAATTCCTGCAACTTTTCTTCAATTGTTGAAACATTCTCTTCTTTTCCTGCAAATTCTAGAATCTTCGCAAGCTCAGAAATTTCGATAGCACCTACACTCGCTGATGCACTTTTCATTGCATGCGCATAGGTAGCAAATAATTTTAAATCCTTCTTTGCAAAAATATGTTCTAATTCTACTAATCGTTCTGTCATATCTGGATAATAGGTTTTTAATATTGTGTGATAAATATCAAGATCCATTCCTGCATATTTCATTCCAATATCAGTATGAACACCCTTAATGAAATTAAGAACTGTTTTTTTATCTGACTTTTTAATTACACGTATTGGCATTTCTGGGGGACGTTTTACAGCTAGATATTTCACTAAAACATGATCTAATTCCTGTAAATTCATAGGTTTTGCTAAGAATCCCTGGAATCCTGATTTTTCAAACATCTCTCTTGCTCCACTTAATGCATTCGCAGACAGAGCAACAATTGGTAAATTCTTAAATCTCTCACCCGCCAAAGAACGAATCTCTTTGACTGTCTCCACACCATCCATTCCTGGCATCATATGATCCATAAAAACTAAATCATATTCCTTGTCTTTTACCATACTAATTGCGGTTTGCCCATCCATAGCTTTGTCTATCTGCATCTGATAAGGCTTCATAAGACCTTCCGCTACAATCAGATTCGTATGGTTATCATCTACAATTAATACTTTTGCATATGACATTGGTTGAATCGCCGTCTCATCAAAGCTGTCACACTCAAAAGTTTGTGGAATCGCTAGTCCATTAAAGTAATAATTGATTTGTATCGAAGCTAAAGCTAACAACATTGAAGTATGATTATTACTATTAACAGGCGGTTCAAACATTCCGTTTAAGAGAAGCACCTTACAGTCTCCATTTTGCTCCTTTAAATATCTGTCTGCCTCTAACTGTTCTACTGGTCTAATAAACAAATGGGTGATTGGTTGTTCCCAAAATGCTTCGATAGTAGTTCCTTGAATAAATGAAATTTGATTCAACTCTAATATATTTTGGATACTTTCTCTAATAAATTCTTCCTTTTCTAGTATTCCGACACATATTTTTTCCTTTTCCATGATATGAACAATTGGTATGTACTCTTCTATGAACTGATTTAATGTAATCGTAAAAGTAGTACCTTTTCCATAAACGCTATCAACAGTAATGTTACCTCCCATTAAAACTGCTAAATTTTTACTAATTGCAAGCCCTAGTCCAGATCCTGTGATATTTCTGTTTTTTTTCGTATCTACTTGATTAAACAAACCAAACAGTTTTCCAATATCTTGCTCTTTGATTCCTATTCCCGAATCCTTGACATGAAAAACCAAAAAAGCTTTTCCATTTTCACCTTGAATCCAGCTGATTTCAAGTATTATATACCCTGTCTTTGTAAATTTAACGGCGTTTCCGATAATATTAATCAAAATCTGCTTAATACGAATCGCATCTCCTACCATCGTTTTGGGTAAGTTTGGATCTGCTTCAATGATAAATTTAACTGTTTTATCCTTTAGTCTTACTAAAATAATATTCGAAACATCTAATAATAAAGACTCCAAATTATACGGTTCGTTCACAATTTCATATTTTCCAGATTCTATTTTGCTAATATCCAAAATATCATTGATAATATTTAATAGTCCGTTACCCGCATTCTGAATATTATGAACATCGGCACGAACATCTTCAGAAAGTTCTTTTCTTAAAAGCAGCTCGCTGATTCCTACCACTGCATTCATAGGCGTTCTTATTTCATGTGACATATTTGCGAGAAAACTGCTTTTCGCTTTATTTGCCCTAATTGCCTCTTCCTTACTTTCATCTAATTCTTGTATGATTCTTATTTTTTCAGTAATATCATTTACCACAATAATATCACCGATTTTTTTTGAAAATTCATCAAAAATACTTGTAAGCTCTAAATTACAGAGTCCTTTATTGGCAAAACACATTCCATCAATATGCTGTAATTTTTCTTCTGGTGTTTTGCCACTCTCCTTTAACAATTTGAAGTCAGTTTCCTCAAACTTAAATAGATCTTTAAGTTCCTTGCCTGTTAACTGAGTTCCAAAACTATGGAAAAATTTTTTAGCCGATTCATTATACAAACGGATTTCTCCGTTATTATCGCAGATTAAAATAGGTGTACTAACTACAGAATAGATGTAATTCGAGAAGTTCTGTAATGTCATTTTATGTTTTCCATGATGAGTAACAATATGCTTGATAAAAAGCAAAGTAATCATTTGTGTAAACATACTAATCGGAAATATTTTCATTTGAAAAATAGTACGAAAGATATCAATCAAATTTCCCACTAAATAAAAAACAACCCCATATATCGTAATATAAACGACTTGCTTTTCCCATTTCATTTTGGCTCTTTTCCATCCTGCCCAGATAATTACCACCATGATCACAGTAGATAATATAAGAAATACTGGCTGTGCGATACGTGCACTCATTCCCTCGGGAATAAAATACGTTCCATAAGCCGTCTTAACAAACTCTACTGCATTCCGATTTATTAGAAATGGCAGTGCAACAATCTCCATAAGTATTTCTGCGCTAAAAGCTGTTTTAACATCTACATCATCTAGTTGAAGCCAGGCTGCTATCGTAACTGTCATAGTAGTTATAAACGATAGTCCACCGAAAATCCCGATTCCTCGAAACAATTTAAGATATGTAATCTCTGTCTGCAGTCCCATCAATCCGAATCCGATATCCCATATTGCGCCAAACATGCATAAAAGGAAAACCAATTTTGAATTTCCTGATTTTCTTTGATCATCACTTAAAATGTGTATGCCCATACAAATTGATATGGTTGCCATAACAAATAAAATTGTGGAAAAGATATATGCCGTTGTCATTCCCTCACCCTCATCCTATACAAGTGCCTTAATTTGCTTAATTTATCATAAGTTTTTTTACTTTTTTTAGTATATCATTTGAGGTTTCTATTGTACAGTAATAGGAGATTATAAATCACCATAAATAGTCTCCTATCTATGGTGATTCTGGGCAGATCATTCTCACATTAATAAGTCTCTGCTAGCGAACGAATTGTAATCTCTTTCTGTAATTCTTGTATATTATTGATTGGTTTCGATAAATCGCTTTTATATAGCTGTACTTTCTTTTCCTCTTGGTCTGTCAAATAGAAATAATTATCACTAAAAATACCATCATTATGTTGTAAATCAATTTCAACAAAAGCTGCAAAACCCTTTGACTTTACACTTATTTCAAAGCAATCTTCCTTTTCAACTACAGATGTTGTAATTTCAATATTTTTTAATTTTAGATGTTTAAAGGGCACAAATGTTTCTACCTCTATTGTCTTCCTTCCAGAATCATCCGTAAACACTGCTTCTAAAAACACCTGTGTTTCTTTTCCTTTTATTATGCTTGTGAAATCATCTCCACCTAGCTCACAAACAGAAAAAGCTTGCACCTCCTTTTGGAAGCTGATTTCCTTCAATATCTCAAAGTCAAATGTTTTTACTCTTACCGTAGCATTGCATTTTCTACTTATCTTTGATTCATTTTGAACAAATACTTTTACTGTTTGACCTGTTCTTTCAATCGATCCGGCAACCGGTGCGAAGAAATCTTCTGCCATATAGTGAAGCGCTTTCCACCTGCCATAATAATCAATACTTGCCCAGGAAGCAACTGGCCAACTATCGTTTAGCTGCCAATATAACGCTCCCATACATCTTCCTCTGTGTCTTCTCCAATGCTCAACCCCTGCCTTAATTGCAATTCCCTGGAGTATCTGAGTCACATAAAGGAGACTCTTAAAATCTTTAGGATATAGGAAGTTTTCTGAAAGATAATAAAGCATTTTTCCATTCGCTGCATCATTTTTTTGATGACTTTCCATTACTTCTGAAAATATATTTCTATCTTCTTCCTCTGTAAAACTCTCTACTGTTTTTATCGAGGGGAATGATTGAAATCCAAATTCAGAACAGAAACGAAAATAGTGTTTTCTATAATCTGTGAATGGTTTGAGTCCATGCCAAACATCCCAATAATGGGTGTCCCCTACATTTTCATTATCCGGATCAACAAATCCACCCAAGCTTGATGGGGAGGACGGCCAATAAAAGGTCTGTTTATCAACTTCTCGTAAAACCTTTGGTAAGATATCTTCAAATAACTTCAAATAATCTTGTTTTAACAAATCAGAATGATACATCATAGATTCCCAGTGATGCCAGCCTTCTTCAATTTCATTATTCCCACACCACATACCTAACGAAGCGTGATGTCTTAGACGTTTCACATTATCTTTTACTTCATGACAAACTGCTTTCACGAATTCATCTGTAACATTATAGATATTGCATGCAAACATAAAATCCTGCCATACAATAAATCCATATTGATCACAAAGCTCATAGAAGTCATCAGAAGGATAGTAGCCGCCTCCCCATACTCGGAGCGTATTAAAGTGCGCGCGCTTACAAGATTTTAATAAATAATCAATTCTTTCTCTTGATATATGCGAATAAATAGTATCTTCTGGTATATAATCTGCACCCATAGAAAATATCTTTACACCATTTACTTTAAAGCAAAAATCGCTTCCCCACTCGTCCTTCTCCTGACTTACTTCTAATGTACGAAGTCCGATTGTGTATTCCTTTTCTTCTTCACATGCAAAAATTTTGCACTTATATAATGGCTGTTCACCCAATTCATTAGGCCACCATAGCATTGGCTGTTCCACTTCAATTTTTAAATTGGCGCGTTCCGCATCCGTTTTTCCCACCGCAGTAAATTTCTTTCCATCGGGGCCTAAAAGTACTGCTATTACTTTCTTCTCCATCGGCCCAGAATTTTCAAGCATCACTTCCATTTCAAGTGTTACCTTATTTGTTTCATGAATTTGCGTGAAAATAACATCATCAATTCTACCATTGCTATAGGACCTTACATAAATATCTTTCCAAATACCTGCGTCAGGAATTCCAGCGCCCCAATCCCATCCAAACATACAGTGTGGTTTTCGAATATACTGATTCCCTTTCATACATCCGCAGGCCGCAAATGTGATTTCTTTTCCCTCTGGATCAACAACATGGTCTTTATACTCATGTACCGACTTGCAAAGAACTTTAATTTCATTCTCTCCCACAGTCAAATAATCCTTTAGATCAAATACCCATATACAATGCATATTATCGGTATCTGCTATCTTTTTTTGGTTTATGTATAATTCACATAGCGTATCAAGACCTTCACAAACAAGCTCAATCCGTTTCTCTTGTAAAAATAATTCTCCTACCTCAAACTTTTTTACAAACTCATAATCGTTATAAAAAAGCTGATTCGCATCATATTCATTCATACGATAAAAGGGATCTTCTATTTTCCCTGCACGTAATAAAGAAGACATAACAGAACCCGGTATTTTTGCTTCCGTTTGATCTACTTCTCCTCTTTTGTTCATAAACCAGTTGCCACACAAATCTAGTTTTTTCATTCTTACACCTATCTGCATGCTGCAATCATGCAAAATCATGCTTTTGCATGATTATCACTTAATCATTGAATATGCTTTTTTATTCAACTAAACTTCATTTCTAAAATATAACAAATGCAAAACACTTAAATTTAATCAATATTTATTAAATTTAAGTGTTCATTAAGTACAACATTAACTATATTTTACTCAATTTTATTTGTCAATAGAAATCAACAATTTAAAAGCACCCCTCATGGGATGCTTTTCTCCCTCATGGGATGCTTTATCTTTTTTGGTTAATAGGATTAATACCCTCTCTTCTAGAATTATGGGTTTGATTCTGATTTTCAGGCGTACACTTTTGCGTAATGCTATTATACTTATCGAGGCTTCTTTGCTGATTCTCATTTTCCTGTTTCTTCTTATCCATTATACATCTCCATTCCTGTTACTTAAGCATAATTACTGTTTGCTTACACATTCCTAGTATGTACAATAATAGTAACCCTATGCAAAGGCTACTATCCATATTCTAATCTGAGAACCGTCCCGCTACCCTATTTTCATAACTGAGAACCGTCCCCGCCTTACAAAGTTACGTCAAGGACCATCATAATCATAAATCCAATTGCAAATCCAATGGTACTGATATTACTATGTTTTCCTTCCGATGCCTCAGGTAATAATTCTTCTACTACCACATAAATCATAGCTCCAGCTGCAAAAGCCAATAAATATGGTAAAATAGGTGTTACTAATTTTGCTAGTAATATGGTGATAAAAGCAGCAATTGGCTCCACACACCCTGATAAAGTTCCATATAAAAAGGATTTTTTCTTACTATTTCCCTCACTCTTAAGCGGTAGCGATATAATAGCCCCCTCTGGAAAGTTTTGAATTGCAATACCAATTGCTAAAGCAAATGCCCCTGCCATCGTTATCTGGCTATCTCCAGAAAGAATACCAGCAAATACAACACCGACTGCCATTCCCTCTGGTATGTTATGCAGGGTAACCGCCAAAACGAGCATCGTTGTCTTCTTCAAAGAACTACTTAACCCTTCCGGCTCATCACTATTTAAATGCAAATGAGGAATGATCCGATCCATTAAAAGTAAAAAAGCGATACCAAATGCAAACCCTACCGTTGCCGGAATAAATGAAAGTTTTCCCATATCCACAGACATCTCAATCGATGGAATCAAAAGTGACCATACAGAAGCCGCTACCATAACACCAGATGCAAATCCCAAGAGTCCTTTTTGAATAAATGAATTGATATCTTTTTTTAAAAAGAAAACGCATGCTGCTCCTAACATTGTTCCGATAAATGGTATTAATACTCCAATTGTTATATTCATAAACTGCCTCCTTTTAATTTGTTACTGTATCCTGTCCGACTTCCTTCATTTTATTCAATTCCAAGACCTCTATATAGTAAAATGGACCTATGGATGCATCATTTCCCTCTCTTAATATCCCAGTTACTTTAATCCAATCCTTTGCAGTAACATACTGTGAAAAATCCTCATCTGATAAAATTTCAAAACAGACATACCCACCCTGACAGTAAGGACAAGTAGGTCCATATCTTCCAATAAAATCATATGGTTTGAAATCGCCAATATAGTATCCCTCAATTTCAATTACTTTTCCTTCATATTGTTCGAAATTCATAAACCAATCATTCATCTGAGTTGCATATAAATTATCACCAACTACAATATCCACATGACCATCATAATTTTTTCTATCAGCATCCAGATTACAATCATAGGTGGATTCTTTTTTTACGATTGCATTGCTGTTAACTGGTTTGTATACAGAGCTATTTTTACTTATTGTATTTTCAGAAATAACATTTTGATTCTCATCCGTATCTTGAATACTTGATGCTTCCATCTGGTCAAAGTCATCATAACTAGCAATTTCTTGCGATTCAGCCACCGTCATCTTTGCATTATTTCTTGTATCTTGTTTTTTTGCACAACCACTTACTATCATACATAACATTAACGTTATTGTAATTCCCACAATTTTATTCATTTTCATCTAGGAACCTTCTCTCTTATTTTTTCTATCAGAAAGAGAATGATAAATATAAAAATATTAGCCATTACAATACTTGCCCCTGTAGGAGTTGAATAAACATAGGAAATATAAATTCCAGAGCAAAAACATCCCATTGATAGTAATACTGAAGTGATGATTACACTTTTAAATCTTTTACAAACTCTCATAGCACTAAGTGATGGAAATACAATCAAACTTGAAATCAGTAATGTTCCCATCATACGCATGCCAAGGACTACCGTAACCGCTGTCAGTATTGCTATTATCATATTATAAAGATCACTTTTCACCCCTGTAGCTTTTGAAAATGTCTCATCAAATGTAACAGCGAAAATTCGTGTATAGAAAATAACAAACAAGAAAATAACAGTTATTGATAGAACTAAGGAAATCGTTACATCCAATTTGCTCATTGCTAAAATACTGCCAAACATATAATTACAAACATCTGTATTCATACCAGTTGTTAATGATACTGTCATGACACCGATTGCAAGAGAACCACTACACATAAGTGCAGTTGCAGCATCCCCTTTTATTTTACTATTTTCATTCATGCGAAGCAATAAAAAAGCTGCTAACACACAGATTGGAATTGCTACAACCAGGGGTGCCAGGTTCATTGCATAGGCAACTGCAAGCGCAGCAAATCCTGCATGAGATAGTCCATCACCTATCATTGAAAACCTTTTTAAAACAAGACTACTTCCTAACAATGCAGAACATAGTGCAACTAATATACCGACTACAATTGCATTTCGCATAAATGGATAGGTAAACATCTCTAATATTGTTTTAATCAATTTTGTCTACCCCCTTCCAGAAAATATTTTCCTAATGGACTGTTCTGATATTCTGAAGATGTACCAAAAAACCGTTGTTTCTGATCAACGTGAAGAATATGAGAAGTTTCACTAATTACCCCTTTCACATCATGCGATACCATCACTACCGTAATCCTATCCTTTTGATTTATTTCTCTAATGATACGATAAAATTCCTGCGACATGATAGGATCAAGACCAGTAATTGGTTCATCTAATAGTAAAAGCTTTCTAGTTGCAAGTAAGGCTCTTGCTAAAAGTACCCTTTGTTGTTGTCCTCCTGATAATTCTCTGTAACAACAGTTTTTGAGAGGTAGAATACCTAGCTTTTCCATCTTCTCTAATGCTATTCTCTTATCTTCCTTGTTATAAAATATTCTGTATTTCAGGTTGTTTAGTCTTCCTGATACAACAACCTCATAGACACTTGCCGGAAAGTCTTTTTGAATTTGCGTTTGTTGTGGCAGGTATCCGATTTCATTCTGTTTTAACCCATCTCCTGTCAGAATCTGACCCTTAGATGGTTCTTTCAAATTCAAAAGTCCTTTGATCAGAGTACTTTTTCCAGCTCCATTTTCACCAACAATACATAGATAATCTCCCTGTTCAACCGAAAAATTAATTTCAGATAAAACTTCTCTGCCATCATAGGAGAAAGAGAGATTCTGACAGGATAATAGGCTCATACTAGTTCAATGCCTCCTTTAAAACTTCCACATTTTTTTGCATTAGTTCAAGATAAGTAACTCCACTCTCAAAATCCTCTTTACTTATATTGTGTACTGCATTTAGAAGTTCGCTCTTTGCTCCTGATGCTTCACATATAGAATTACATACTTTTTCATTTGATAACTCGATATGAAAAACAACCGGAATCTTATCTTCTTTTACCTTATCCGTAAGAAAAGCAATTGTCTGTGCACTTGGCTCCGCATCGGCTGCACATCCCGGAAATGCCGCATAATAGGTTAGACCGTATGCATCTGCAAAATAGCGAAACGGAAACCGATCTCCTACTATAATTTCTTTTCTTACAGAGTGATTAACAACATCTTGAAAACTTTGATCTAATTGTTCCAGTTTTTTAATATAATCCGTGGTATTTTGCTGATATACTTTTGCATTCTCTGGATCAACCTCTGAAAGTGCATTACATAATTTCTGTACAATAAGTTGTGCATTTCTAGGAGAAGTCCATACATGCTCATCATATTCAGGCTCTGTCTCGACCTTTCCTTCTTCCTCCTCTTCTGGAGTCATACCCTCAACAGTTTCTTCCTCCACTACTTCTACACAGTCCATAAGTGTAATGACCTTCATAGAATTTTCTGCTGTAGAATCAAGAATTGATTCTACCCAGGCATCGGAATCTCCACCCACATAAACAAATAAGTCTGCATTATTAACATTTTTTACATTCTGTGGTGTTGGTTCGAAACTATGGCTTTCAGCACCTGGTGTCAGTAACATAGTAAGATTAATCTTGTCTCCAGCAATCTGACGCAAGAAATCATATTCTGGGAATATAGTTGCAACAACATTAATTTTTTGATTCGTTTCTTGCTTTTCTAAACTAGTAGTTCTTTCTTTTGCACAACCAACTAAGACTGTCATACATAGAACAGCCCCAGCTAATACCATTTTATTAATTTTTTTCATTTTGAATAGTCCTCCAAATTACAATTTAAAATAGTTTTACGGATAAATAGTCCAAATCACCACTTCAAAATGTAATTCAATCGTCCATTCTTACCTTATCGATAATTAAATTTCTTTGGATATGACAGAGAAAAAAAACAGATTCATTCTTCCGGTAGGAAACTGCAAAAAAGAAAATGAGAGATATTGTTATGACCGATAGGCTAACAAGCCTTATCATAGATTCAGCAATCAACATTTCATGACAAATTGGGCAATCTTCTCCCGTACAATTATGAATGAAATGTGTTGACTCAAAAGAAATAAAATACAGCACTAGAAACGTGAGTAATATAGCGAGAAATATGGCAAATTGATTTCTAAATTTATTTTTATTCATTTTATTCCCATCTGCTTTACGATAGATAAACTGATATGTAACTTTAAAATCTTTTTTATTTTACTCCCCAGAAAATAATAAATCAAGTACGATTCCAATGATAAAAAGCGCAAAACCATAACTGGCTTTACGCTTTTGTCGTTTTCCTATAAAAAATAAATTATTTTTGTATCATCGAGATACCCTCTTCCAATGTTTCCTCATCGATAGCTCCTTGTGCCGAAGTTTCTATTTTTCCATCTGCATCGATAAAATAAGTCGTAGGAATGGAATAAATTGAATAGGCATTTGAGGCACTTTGCTCTATATCATAATAGATGGGAAGTGTATATCCATTAGAATCAATATAATCTGCAGCTGTTTCCTTTGTCTCTCTTACTCCATCCGTAAGATTTACCATTACAAATTCTACATCTGAACCATACTTTTCATATGCTGTCTGAAAATCAGGAAATTCACCTTTACATGGAGGACACCAGCTCGCCCAGAAGTTCAGTACAATCGGTTTCCCGATAAAAGAATTTAATGTTCTTTCTTCACCATTACTATCTACTACCGTAAAGTCAGCCGCAAGATCAGCTTCTGTTTCTTCAGTTTCTGTTTCTTCAGTTTCTGTTTTTTCTTCACTCAATGATGACTCTTGATTCTGTTTTTCATTATCTGTTACTAATTTTTCATCCACCTTATATTGATTTGATATTTTATTATATAATGCTTGTGTACCCATTATTAATGCTAAAAACACAACAATACCGATAACAAGTTTCAAATACTTCTTCATATTTTTTCATCCTTTCAAACATATCGCTACAATCTACACATACAATTGAGGAGAAGAAGGCGCTTGCGACTTCTTTTCACACTATATACTAAATAAAGCTAACAAATATCCCATCGTTCCAGACATCATTAAAATTCCTACTACAATTAACAAAATCCCTGAAGCAATATTTATGATACGATAGTGTCTTTTTATAACATTAAATGTTTCTTTCAATCTGTCTATTAAAAGTGCACTAATTATAAATGGAATTCCAAGACCCGCCGAATACATAATCAACATGATAACTCCCTCAAACATAGTCCCCTTTTGTGATGCCATCATTAATGCAGATCCTAAGAAGGCTCCTACGCATGGTGTCCAGCCAATAGAGAATATAATTCCAAATAGAACAGATGTAAAAAATCCTGTGTTTTTGATATTCACCTGCGCTTTTTTTGTTCCATTAAGAAAATTTATTTTGATAATTCCTATAAAGTTTATTCCTAAAAGAATAACAATAACTCCTGTCACTACATTCACTATTGTTTTATATTTTTGCAACAATGATCCAATTCCACCTGCAAAGGCTCCAAGTACAACAAAAACAATTGTAAATCCTATCACAAAACCAACTGCATTTTTTAATGTTTTTTTCTTATCATTTTCACCATTTGCAAAATAGGAAATGTAGATTGGAAGCATTGGAAGTAAACAAGGGGAAATAAACGTAATGATTCCCTCTAAAAAAGAAATTAAATATTGCACTTGCCTTACCTCCTCTTAATTTATTCCTGCGTTATAACATGCGCTTTACCTATGTTTATAAAATTCTTGCAATTATAAGGCATTTTCTTGTATGATATATTTAAAAGTAAAATTACTGAAGGGAGCTTCCCAATGATTAATCACGAAGACATTGAATTATTAGTTTCTAACTTACCATTTTGGGAACAATTAAATCCGTCTCAAAAAGAATTATTAATTTCTGGTTCCAAATCGACTCATTTCTCCAAAGGACAAGCTGTGCATTATGGTGAAAATGAGTGTATTGGTGTCATTTTAGTAAAACACGGTACTCTTCGCACATATATTACTTCTGATGAAGGTCGTGAAATCACTTTATATCGATTAGAAGATGGGGATATCTGTATCTTATCTGCTTCCTGCATTTTGCAGACAATTGACTTCGATGTCTCTATCGATGCAGAATCAGAATGTGATATGATACAGATTAGTTCTCTTACGTTTTCTCGTTTATCTTCTGAAAATGTATATGTTGAACTTTTTTCACATAAATTGGCAACCGAGCGATTTTCCGATGTTATGTGGGCCATGCAGCAAATTCTCTTCACGAGTTTCGATAAGAGACTTGCCGCATTCCTACTAGATGAATCTACGAAATCTGAGAGTGATGATATTCACATGACACATGAGCAAATCGCAAAATATCTTGGTACTGCCCGTGAGGTAGTATCCAGAATGTTAAAATATTTTTCAGAGGAAGGTTATGTCACTTTGAAAAGAGGTGGAATCTCAATTACGGATAAGAAATTACTCCGTTCCCTTCTCTAACTCTAGTTAGATAAACAGGTTGACATTGGATTCTTCTGCATCTCCAAGATAGGAAGCAACTCCTGCAAATTCAACGCCATCAATTAATTCCTCCTGTGTGATTCCCATAATATCCATAGACATGGTACATGCAACTAATCGAATACCACTTTTTAGTGCATGCTGCATTAGTGCCTCGAGTGAATCCACATTTTTATCGTTCATTACTTTTTTCATCATGGCTGTTCCCATTCCTGCCATATTCATTTTGGACAATTTGAGTTTCTTACTTCCCTTTGGCATCATTGCCCCAAACATCTGATCCATGAACGGTTTTCTGACCTTTTTCCCATCGGATTTTCTTAAGGCATTCAGTCCCCAGAAGGTGAAAAACATAGTGACTGGCCGCCCCATGGAAGCTGCTCCATTTGCGATAATAAAGGATGCAAGCACTTTATCCAGATCTCCACTAAACACAATCAGTGTCTTGCCCTGTGGTAGTGTTGACAGATTATGTGGTTCCGTAACTTCACATGTTTCTTTTCCCTTTTTAATATATACAATACTTTCTTTCTCTTTCCGCTCTGTCTTCACTAACGTATTACCAGTTCTTCGACACCAGGAATCAATATCTGCTGCAAATCCCATATCTGTAGCAGAAACCTTGAGAATTTGTGCTTCCTCCATATTGCATACAGCTTCATTTACTTTCATAATGGGGCCTGGACATTGTAATCCACAGCAGTCTAGTACTTTCATTTCTTTACTAGGTATCATATTCTTATTTTCTTCCATTTTATCATCCTTTGTTACAGTTGCCGCCATCATCACCATTTTGCTATCATCATGCATAGATTTATAAAATGATGTTCCACCGGACAAAACCGCCACCTGTTGAAAGCCGTTCTGACTTAAAACTCTTGCAGCATTATAAGAGCGAACACCAACTGCGCAATACGGAATAATTAATTTGTCTCTATCTAATTCTTCTATTCTCTGATGAAGCTGTCCTAATGGAATATGATAAGAATCTGGAATTGAAAATACCATTCTCTCCATATCCTCCGTTACATCTAAAACAGTAAAATCATCCTTTTTGCTTGTATCTGCTAGTAATGCATCTAGCTCATTCCATTCCATAAAAGTAACAAACTGACGTAATATATTTTCTGCTACAAATCCCAACATATTAACAGGATCTTTTGCTGATGAAAATGGGGGAGCATATGCAAGCTCAAGTTCTGCTAAATCATAAACAGTTCCGTTCAGGCGCATGGTTGTTGCAAGCGTATCGATTCTCTTGTCCACGCCCTCCTGTCCTACAATCTGTCCGCCAAGAATCCTTCCCTCTTTATCAAAAATCATTTTTAAGGTGATTGGTGTTGCACCCTTATAATATCCTGCATGAGATTTTTGATTAATCAGAGCCGTAAAGTAATCTTCATTCTTTACTTTACCCATAGCCTTTAGCTGTTTTTCATTCATTCCAACAGATGCTACATCAAGGTCAAAAACTTTTGCCACCGCAGTTCCTAATGATCCCTTATACTTTTTATTGTCTCCTGCAAGATTATCAGCAAGAATACGAGCCTGCTTATTTGCTGGACCCGCAAGAGGAATCATCGTTTTCTCCTTTGTAACATAATGATCAACTTCTATCACATCACCGACTGCATAGATATCCCGTATTGAAGTCTCTAGATACTCATTTACGATGATTCCGCCCTTTTTGTTTAAAGCAATCCCTGCATCTTTCGCTAATTCACTATTTGGTTTCACACCAATCGATAGAACTACCATATCTGCTTCCACTATTTTTCCACTTGTTAGTTCTATTCTTGTAAGACCATTTTCTGTATGGAATTCTTTTACCCCATCGGAAAGGATAAGCTGAACCTGATTCATTCGCATATTCTGATGAATCAGATTGGCCATTTCGAAATCAATAGGAGCCATTACCTGATTCTGCATTTCAATTAATGATACTTCTATCCCCAATGCATGCAGATTTTCTGCCATTTCGAGTCCAATAAAGCCTCCACCAATAACAGCTGCTTTTTTAGGTTGATAATTCGTAACATAAGCTTTCATTCTATCGGTATCAGGTATTGTCCAGAGTGTAAATATATTTTCTGATTCGATTCCTTTAATTGGAGGTTTTATTGGAGAGGAACCGGTCGCCAAAACCAGATTGTCATACGTTTCTTCATACGTTTCTAAAGTGGCAAGATTCTTTACCACAACTTTCTTTTCATCTGGCATTATCTTTATGATTTCACTAGCAATTCGAACATCTATTTCAAACTTCTTTTCCATATCTTTTGGTTTCTGTAATAGCAAAGCATCTCTGCTTTTAATCACATCTCCGATATAATAAGGCAATCCACAGTTTGCATAAGAAATGTAATCACCTCGTTCAAACATAATGATTTGCATGGATTCATCTCTTCTTCTAAGTCTTGCTGCAGTTGTTGCTCCACCAGCAACTCCTCCAATAATCAAAGTTTTCTTCGCCATATATTTTCTCCTCGCATAATCCTATTATCAATATTTTATCCTTATGATACTGATTTTATTATACGATTTCTGTAACTAAGTCACAATCCAAACTTACAAGCGCACAAATAATTAAAAAGAAGCCGCTTGTGGCTTCTTTCAGTGTGAAACTTAGATATACTTAGCATGGTTTTCTCATGCGTTAGTATATCTTTTCACAACGTAAAACATATAATTTCTTAGAAGCAGTTATTTTGCTTCTTAGAAATTATTTTTACGTTTCCCACCTAAAAAATTTAAGTGAACCTCCAATACATAAAATAGAAATTGTAAGCATTATAATAATTGGAATAATTACATTTCCATATGATTGACCTAAAACTGCAGCCTTTAGAATCTTTATTCCCTGTGTAAGTGGCATGATATCTACTATATTTTGCATCACTGACGGCATTATTTCATATGGCAAAGTTGCACCCGAAAACACAAGCATCGGAAAATATAATACAGAGGCTATGACCGATGCACTCTTACTATTTTTAGCCACGCCTCCCACCAAAATACCAATACTTAATATTGAAATCATTACTAATGCAAAGCCTCCCAGAAAGGCAAGAATAGATCCTCTCATCTGAAATCCCCAAAATATTTTTGCCATAAAAAGGAGAAGAATCAGCGAAGCAATCGAATAAATCACATAAATAAATAAGTGTACAGACAAAATCAGTGCTGGACTTATAGGTGTTACCTGAAATCTCTTTAAAATCTTTCGCTCACGATATTCTGATATCAAGATAGGTAATCCCATTAATCCTCCTGCACAGATTGATATTGTACATAATGCTCCAAATGATTGTTCTAAAAAACTATATTCTGCACCAATAAAAGCAGGCTTTTGACCATAAATGACTCCAAGTATAATAAGTACAATTGCTGGCATAATAATTGCAAATATTACCATATTCATATCACGGATTGATAATCTGCCTTCTATTTTTAACATTGTAAAAAATGGTTTCATTGCTCTCCCTCCTCGTCTGAATACCATAAATACGCATCCTCAAATTTATCATAAGGACTATTCTCTATGGCTTCTTTCACCGTACCTTTAAACACTGTCTCACCCTTCTTTAAAATCACTATTACATCACACAATGCTTCGACTTCATCCATAAAATGCGAAGTAAGTATCATAGATAGTCCTTTTTTCTTTAACTCATCTAGAATTTTCCATACATCTCTTCTTGCTCTTGCATCTAATCCCGTTGTCAGCTCATCTAAAAAAACGACCTGAGGTTGTGGAATTAATGCTAAAATAATAAACAATCTCTGTCTTTCTCCACCAGAAAGGTCCTTCACCATATTTTTTTCCTTTTCTGCGATTCCAAATTGGTTTAGAAGTTGATGATAGTCTGCTGGATTTTTATAAATCGAAGCCGTCTCTTCACATAATTCATTAACCTTGATTTCTCTCTGATAATTTGCTTCCTGGAATTGTATCCCCAGCTTTTGAAATAGTTTTTTTCTATCACGATAGGGATTCATACCTAAAATAGTAACTTTACCTCTATCTGATTTTTTTGTAGCAAGAATACATTCCAAACTTGTAGTTTTGCCTGCTCCATTTGCTCCCAGCAGACCTAGAACCTCGCCCTTTTTCACTGACAGGTTCAAATTATTTACTACTTTTTTGTTATCATACGATTTTGAAAGCTGCTGTACTTGCATAATTTCTTCCATTGCATTCCCTCCTTTTGTAGCTTTATCTTATCGTATTTGTAATATGTTCTTCTCGACTATTTTTGCTATTTATAATAATTTCTTCCTGAATCCAAACATAAAATGCTTCCTTAGAATTTTGCATATCAAGAAAGCTATGGACAACAAAATCCATAGCCTTCTTGATATCATTATATTCAATTCTTTTAAACTGCATTTCTAAAATATTTTGCAGACAATACACCAATTGGAATAAAGTAGATGCACCAAAACAAGAGTATCGCAGTACCAATCCACTCGCCTCCACTCATATCCTGTTTAAATACCCCGAGCACCGGTAATAGTAAACAGGAAATAAAAAATACTCCATGGATTAATAGAAGAACCTTTAGAGCTTTATCAGTCTTTGTTTTATATGTAATGGTTAATCCAGCAAAAAATGTTGCCAAAGCCATAAGTGCATATCCTAAAAGGTCATAGTTAAAAAATAGACCATATTTTTGATAATCAATGATTGCTAATGCTGAATCTAACAACTTTTCATTGTGAACTGTTGTAACTTGTGCAAAATATACCAATAATATGATTGTTGCATAGATTCCTCCAAATATCATTGCAGCATAGCCAGCCGTCTGATATTCCTTTTTACTGACCATACAAAAGCTACACATCATTAAGACAAAGCTAAAAGCAATAAACATTGATGAAACATAACCACCCCAATTGGATCCTATTAGCATACTGATTGCAAATAAAACAACAGCTCCTATATTTATAATTGAACTATATACTCCTATTTTCCTATTCATTTATATTACCCTCCATAATCATACTTACTATATCACCTATATATTTATCTCGTTGATTCTTATCGTAAAAATCGATATCTATTTTCTTGTTTAAAACATCTTTTCTTAAAAAGGATCCTTGTAATAGTGCTACCAGAAAGAATGCACTTTTCATCTTTTTCTCTGGATTAATTCCACCAGACATGCAATATGCAAAACCAAATGCCGTATGAAAAGAATTATCTTCCTCCTTGGGTAAATTCAGATCACCTAAAATAGATATTCTTGAAATTTCTTTATTTTCCATCAAAAAATCCATTACCTGTTTCGCAACATATTGTGTAATTTCTCTAGGATTTTTTCCAGCACAATTGGCGATTTTAAAGGAGTGTACTACATTTTTAATAATACTTTGAACACATATCTCTATCAGATAATCCTTAGAGATAAAATAATGATTGATTAAACCAATTCCTACCTTTGCTCGCTCTGCGATTTTTCGAATCGTAATATCTGCTATATTACCATCGCATTCTTCAATTAATAATATGGTCTGCTGAATAATTTTTTCTTTTGTTTTTTCCGATTTCAAACTCTCACCTCTTTTTTGAACATTGTTCAATTTTATGATAATAGAATTGCTACCTGTTGTCAAGTAGCACCTCTGATAAAATCTTTATTCCCATTTCCATTTCCTCAATTTTGGTATTCCCATAACCCAAAATCAGAGATTGATCATATGGTGTCCCTGATCCAGATGATAAATAGTGCTTATTTACAGCTGTAATTTGTATCCCTTGGTCCTCTATTTTTTTCATTAGGTCCCTATCAAAGTACGTTTCATGAAATGATGCTATTAAATGCATCCCTGCTTGTGCCCCTGAAATGGTTACTTTTTCTCCAAAAACGTCTTTCAAACATTGAACTAAATAGTTCCGCTTCTTTAGGTATAATCTTCGCATCTTCCCAATATGACGGCTAAAGTGACCCGATTCAATAAACTTCGCCAGTGTTAATTGCTCGAGAATTGGGGAATGCAGATCTGCTACATACTTTGCATCTTCCATTTGCTTGCACAGTACATTTGGTAAAACCATATATCCTATCCGAAGTGCGGGCATTAACGTCTTGGAAAATGTTCCAACATAAATTACCCTCTCTGGATCCAAATACTGCATAGATTGTATTGGACTGCCATCAAATCGAAACTCACTGTCATAATCATCTTCAACAATGTAAGAACTATGCTTTTGTGCATAACTTATCATTTCAATTCTACGACTGGCTGGAAGAATAACACCCGTAGGAAACTGATGGCTTGGAGTTGTAAAAATTAAGCTTGGGGGATTTTGGGGCAGTTCCGATGTGACCATGCCATATTGGTCAAGCCCTATTGTTTCTATTCTCACATGATTACTTTGCAATGTATGAAGAATACCATAGCTAAGTGGATTTTCAACCAAAGCAAAACGATCGTTTGATACTAATTGACACAACAGGCTAAATGACTGAGCCGCACCATTTGTAATTAAAATATTGTCTGGCGATGTACGAACGCCTCTGACACGATTTAAATAAAGGGAAAGCTGAGTTCTTAATTCGAAATCGCCAAAAGAGTTTTGATAATCCAATTGTGACGGCTTAATAGTAAGTGCAGTCTCCTTATATAGTTGCGCCCATTTTGTGATTGGAATAGACTCTAAATCAGGAATTCCTGTGCGAAAAGATATGACATAAGAATTCGAATAATCTTTTCTTTCATACTGTTCTTTTCTATTTCCTGTCTCTCGTTTTTCAAATTGAACGCCCTTGCAAATATAAGTTCCAGAACCATTTCTTGAGTAGGCATATCCTTCCGCTATCAGTTGTTCATAACTTTCAATTACAACATTTCTTGCTACATTCAAATATTTTGACAGTTCACGTGAGGAATGTAACTTTTCTCCTGGTTGCACTGTCCCACTTAGTATTGATTCTTTAATCGAATGATAGATCTGTTTTGATAGAGAAATTGCAGACTCTCTATTAATATCTATATGTATCATAAAAGCCCCTTCTAGTGGTTCTATAATAATTTCTCGAAAGCGGTTCTTAACAGAGCCACTTTCATGTGATAAGGTATAGCAAAGATAATTTCCAAATAAACTTAAAAATAAGGAGCAATTAATGAATACCTATACTTTTTTCATTTCATCACTAATCATAATTTTGATTCCTGGTACAGGAGTGATCTATACTATTTCCACTGGATTTTCAAAAGGAAAAAAAGCAAGCATATATGCAGCTCTTGGATGTACAATTGGCATCGTTCCTCATCTATGTGCAAGCATTATACTTTCTTCCTTACTTATGAAAAATTATCCAAAAGCTTTTCTAATGATAAAAATAATAGGTGCCTTCTATTTGCTCTATCTTGGATTAGGAATGTTGTTTTCTAAATCTGGATTAAATTTCGACAATGCACAAACGGAAGATGATTTCACAGGTATCGTCCGTCGTGGAATACTCATCAACCTGTTGAATCCAAAGTTAACTTTATTCTTTTTTTCATTTTTACCCCAGTATGTAAGTTCATACAGCCAAAACTATACGATGGAATGCCTCCTGTATGGTTTCGCATTTATGTTGCTTACATTTGCAGTCTTTATCGGCTATGGGATATTAGCAGGGGCAACAAAAAAATTCATGATAAATTCTCCCAAAAGCATCAATTTAATTCAGAAAATCTTTGGAATTATATTTATTATTTTTGCTGTTCAGCTTGCGTTTAGTTCAAAATAAATTATTTCTTATGCCAATGATAAAATTCTTTTAATTCCATTTTTCGTTCCTCAGGTAATAACGTTTTTTTGACCCCTTGAATTGCACCTTCCAATGCAAGAAGTCGATGGATACAGGCGGATTCGTCAATTTCTTGTATTTTCAGCCACGCCTGCTCTGCACCAATTGATTCTAATTCTTCAATGGTTGTAATTCCCACCTCATTAAGCTGACGCTCTACCTCTGTCCCTATGTTAGGTAAATCTGATAACTTTTTTATACTCATCTTGTTTGTCTCCTCATTATTCCTCACCACATTGTGTTATGTATTCTCCCTGAAATCCAAGGAACAGGTAAATTCCCAGCACTGCATTGAAACCAGTTGCTGCAAATACACTGAATCGCTCCGGTATTCCAAAAAACTCTCTTTGAACTATATTCGTTCCAATTGCTCCAGCAAACATAAATAATAATGCTATGGTTGCCCAAACTGCCAATGAACGGTATCTCCTCCTGCGGTACCCACCAATCATAATAACCACCAATGACCCGATGGAAAGCATAACCGTAAGTACAGTTACAACATACAAATGCATCATATCCTGAAAGCTCCCGGAATACCCACTATCCGACAGTGGGAACATTGAATATCCGACATTTGATACCCAGTTCATTGCGGCAAATAGATAAATACCAATCCTTAATGTTTTTGTAAGCTTCCCCTGTATAAATACGCACACCATCATAATAGAAATCATTCCGCATACACCATATAAAGATGACAACTGATTCCACAACATTTTTGATGGTGCATTTACTGCACTTAGGTCACTGACTGCCTGTGCCATCCAATTATAGCCTGGATATGCAATCGGTGAAAAAACAACTGCTGCAATATAAGAAATCAGACTTACCACCCCAAGTATACCCATCCATTGAATCAAAGAACGTTTCATTTTATAATCACCCCTCTGTAAATTCTATCTATTTTTTAACGGCCAAAAATATTCATAACTCCATGAAGTAGCATGGTTGAATAGCAGTTCTTTGTTTTCAGTCGTACAAGTCCCAAAATTATACCAAAGCATAAACCTGTTATTACCTTCCAAAACATTGCATTTGCAAGATCACTGTGTACGCGAAAAGCAATCGAATCGACATAGCCTAGATGCCAAAGAGCAAATAACAGGGTGGAAATTATGTAATTTATATAATTCTTGTGAAATAAGACCTCCAGATTATTCCATATGTATCCACGAAAGATTAATTCTTCAAACACTGGTGTTACAATGCTAGAATAAAACAGCAATACAATCGTTGCAAGTGTCATATCTTTTGTTACAAATGGTGTGGAGATTAACAAACCCAAAGAGATTACCGTAGATACCACATAAAATGCATGAAATCTCTTTGGAAAAACTGAAAGATTATTACCTCTTCTCCTTGAAAAAATACAAATAAGATTGTCAGTAGAATCATTGAAGTCATTGTTGAAATTTTATCAGTAAAATCTGTTCTTTCCAGAAATAAAAAAAAGAAAGAATTCATTCCAATCCGTAATAACTGAAGACATATTAAAATACCAATCATAATCAATAATGATTTTACTTTCTTTTTCATTTTAATCTCCATTCTTAATAATTTTACGCTTTATATTTGGATATCTTCTTAATTATTTCAGTAGATAAATTGACCCTTCTTTTTTACAATCTATTTTAGTATAATACTCGTCATCTTTTCATTTAATTTCATATAGACATGTTGAAGCATCCATGGTTCACTAACCGCTTTTACCGCTTCTTCAAATGGGAACCACTTCACTCCGCTATTTTCATCAGGTTTTATAAATAATGAATCGTTCTCATCTGCTTCTATTAGGTACGTTATATTCATATGTAAATGCGATGGTACATATTTATTTCGTTTCCTATGTCCATCCACTGTCAAAGTCTCTAAAGAAAAAATACCATTGGAAAGCAGTCTTGCCTTCTTAATCCCTGTTTCTTCACATAATTCTCTCATGGCTACAGCAGAAAGATCCGCTTCCCCGTCTGCATGCCCACCAGTCCAGGACCACGAATTATAAATATTATGATAAATCATCAAGATCTTTGTTTTCATAGGATTCACCACCCAGGACGAGGCCGTAAAGTGTGCCACCATATTACTGCGTAACAAGTAGTCAGGATTATGTTTCATGAAGTCTAGCATTATCATACGGTCATTTTCTTCCTGTTCATTATATGGTAAATAACTTTCTATCTCTTGATATAAATCCATTAAAATTCCCTTTCATGTTGTTTAAAGTTCATACTTCCTACTCTTTTACATCACTATCTCTGAATCAAAGTATTGTTCCTGGAAATGAACTTGTTCCATTATTTGTTCTTTTGAAAATACCATATCTGCAGGTGCCACGACCCATTTTTCTTCTATATCATCATTTCGATGGATAATTGCGATAATTTTTCCAGTAAATTCTTTTAATGGCTCTTCAACTCCTACTATATAGGCATCCTGTTCTTCTTTGTCAGGAGCCATAATTCCATCAATATATCCGTAATTTATCGGATAATACATGTCTGGGTGTTCTGGATGATAAGTTCCCATTGGCCTATCAACAGTTACCTTTACAATCTCTCCAATCATCTCGAAACCTCTCCATCTACATTTCCCTCAATTTTACAGTAAACAGCAATGGCATTTGCCATAAATTCGGCGGTACCTTTCCCATTCTTATCGATATTTTCTGTGAAACGCTGATCCCCGATATACATCAAACCAAGTCCAGATAAAATTTCTTTGGTGCAGTTGTAAAAATTATCAGTAATATAAGACTGCCACTTTTTCACTAAATCCTGTGCCTTGGCACTATCAGGCGAGAGTTCCCGACACTCACCGAACTCTTTTAGAATTTCTGCTCCCTCACCACTTAGAAACTTCCACTTTGCTTTATCGTAGCTTGCAGTTTTTTCTTTGTTTTCAGCATATGCTTTTGTATGGCCCCAACGGTTTTTTACCTCCTCGGCATACTCTCTTTTTGCTTTTTCTATTTCAGTCATATCAAACTCTTGAAAGCTCATCGTATTGTTTCCTTTCATGGTACAATCTAATAAATTAATAAGATCATCAATCCTTGCACGTTTTTTAAGCAATAGCTCCCTGTGTTTACAGAGACCCTCCTCTTTTTCATAGCCTGGATTTGTCATCATCTCTTTGATGTCATTAAGTGGAAATTCAAGCTCTCTGAAAAAAAGTATTTGTTGCAGGGTTTCTAGGGAAGCGTCGTTGTATAAGCGGTAACCAGACTCTGTAATTTCGCTTGGTGGCAGCAAACCGATTTCATCATAATAGTGCAAAGTTCTCACGGTTATACCCGTCAGTTTTGCAACTTCATTAATCTTCAATCCCAAAAATCCTCCATTTCTTTTATGATATCGGCAGTTGTCATTATTGTTGCTTCATAAATGCTCTTGCCAGTCTTTTTCAAATAATGCTTTATCATAGCATATCCACATGCATAGCCTGCGCAATATGGCATACCCACTGGTTTCACTCCTCGCATTGACATGATTTCGTCACCATATAGGTAGGATGATACCTTACTAAATTCAGTTTCATAAAGATGTGTTCGAATTATAGGTTTTATAGTGTTTCTTAAGGTTTCTTCAGAAGTGTTTTTCACCCACATTCCGATTTTATCTTCACCAAACATCATTGCCGCAAAATTCTCAGCAAGTCCCTCTGACACTAGCATATCCGCCAAAGAAATCCCAGAACTCCACTTCATAAATTGCCATCTGACATTATGATTTGTCTCATGCGCAAGTGCCACTGGTAGCATTCGAAGGGATGTTTCATTTGGGATTATAGTACCAATAATGTATCCTGGAATCCCTCCATCACCACAATAATCACCAGTCATTTTAGACATAGGATTTTTAGGATCATTTAAAAGGATCGTGAAGATATACTCTTTTATGGGCAAGGCGATTCCATGATGTTCGAAACCCTCTAATGTGTCTAGAATACTTTTTTCACATACATTCCAAAAAGAATCATCTTGAATCAATTTGATTTTATCCAAACACTCTGAAGTAATCTTTGAAGGCTGATAACCACCACTCATCGTACTTGCTGATACAACATCATATCCACCTTCCACATCCGATTTAAGCGGCATTCCGATACACTTCCACTTAAATTCGAAGGGCTTCATCAACTCATAGCGGTAGATGTTATCCTTCTCTTCATTTGTTGCCTGAATCATTTTAGAATAAATTTCATCAGATCGTATTGCTGTAATATTCATATTAATCTCCATTCTTTTGACAGCCTGCAAACCATGGATGCAAGCACAAATTTGCGTGTAATGTTTTTTACCCTTATCACATTTGTCATGTTACACTATTACGTAGCGTTAGAGTCAAGGGGATTATAATATTTATATTTCTGATGATAGATAAAGTCGCCACACCAAAGTATGATGTGGCGATTCATATTCTAAATTAAAACCGTCCTGTTTTAAAATTCATAACTGAGAACCGTCCCCGCTTTACAATTCTAATAAACATATAATGTTTCCATCAACGGGTGCTATATTTATATCTGTCATGATTTTCTCAGCGATTGGGCTTAATATTGCATTTAGAAAATCAAATTTTAAATCCATATCCTGAAATTCGGTCGTTCCTTTCGGACTTATGATACTGATTGTCGGTTTGTTACTATGATTAACAGCCCCATGAATAATAATCTCATTTGTTTCAAATTCTTCCTTAAATGCATAAACACAAGCTCTAAATAGGGCAACTGCTACTTTATCATGAAGTCTGATTTTTTGCTGGAAGCCTTGTGCCTTTTCAACCTTTATGACAGGCAATACTACCTCCATATTTTGTACAACTTCGTCCAGAAGCTCTTCTGTCGTTATCTCTTTTTCCTCTCCCTTTACCGCATTACAAAAAAGCTCGTATATTTTTTCCTGTAATACCAGAAAATGAGAATAGCTCTCTTTTGGGTGATCAACCAGTTTATGTTGAAATGAAAGAATCTGCTTTCCGCATTCACCCAGGATATCACTGCTTTTCTTTGCAGAAGCAACCGAATCCTCGATACGCTTTAGCATATTCGTATATGCCTGATTTTTATTTTTCAGAGCGGTCTTTATTTCCTCATTTTCCTCCCTGATTATATAATAATCCAAGGCCTTATGAATAACCGTTATAAACTCTTCCTCCATTTTCCAGGGCTTTGTTATAAATTTAAAGATATCAACCTGATTAATGGTTGTTAATATCTGAGGTAACTGAGTATACCCAGATAATACTATTTTTACCATCCATGGATATAATACTTCTACCTCCCTCAGTAGCTTTAGACCATCCATCTCCGGCATACGCATATCGCTTACGATGACTCCAATTTTGGTTTTTTTCAGTATTTCTAAGGCTTCCCGTCCACTTGAGGCAAAATAGCATTGATATTCCTCATCAATTAATCCTCTTTTGAGCGAGTTTAGAATATTGACTTCATCATCTACAAATAAAACCGAATATTTTTCATACAATGTTATAGTTCTCCTTTCCTAATAAATATAGGATTATAGTGTCATCGTTTCCAGACTCTTTTCAAATCTTACGGTATCAATATTCAAAAATTCAAAAGCCCTTACATCAAAATTATTATTAAGTTCAATATTCAAATGCTTCCAGGCATAGCACTGTGCAATATGAAGAGCACAGACGAGCTCCCTATTCACAATATTGGTATCCATCGGATGGTAATGATACATCGTTGCTTCCACGATATCATAAGGAAATTCCCACCACTTCAATAAGTAGCTCCCTACCTCGTTGTGGGTCACCTGATATTGCTCCCTCTCGGATTCCAACACACTTCTTCCCTGCTCTATGGCACTCTCCAACAATTTGATAAACTCGTCCCCATAATTATAAATCAGGAGAACTAATCCGATACTATGCATAAGTCCTGCCGAAGATGAGGTATCCGGTAATTTTTTCTTAAGATATTCCTGGTAAAGGAAGCTTAGTAATTTATTCGTGATATAGGCATGATTCAAAATCAACTCGATTTCCTTGCGATAGTTTTCCTTGGGTATAAATCCCTCCATGACCGAGGTTGACCATACCAGATTTCTTGTACTTTGTATTCCTATATAGGTAATAGCCTGCTTAATGGATCCAGTTTTGACATTATAATAAGCAGAATTGGCAACGTGCATTATTTTTGATGCCGTCGATTGATTTTTCTCAATCTCCTGAGCAATCATTGATAAATCCGCCTCCCTATCAATCAATTCCAGAATTTTATAATAACTATCCTCCATGGTTGGCAGATGCTCTGTTTTACTAATAATGGAAAGGAGATTTGCGGATATCAATATCTCTTCTGTCTCGAAAATCTGCTCCAGCGTCTTTAAAAGCTTTGAGTTATCCCATGGTTTTACCACATAAAGTATTGCTACACTATTTTGCAACGCTTTTATTACTATTTTTTCATCCGTATAACCACTCAGAATGATTCGAATGATATCAGGATAATCCTTTTTCACTCTTACTAATAATTCATATCCATCCATATGTGGCATTCTCATATCCGATATAATAAGATTTACCGAATTAGAAGCCAGTATTCGCAATGCTTCTTCTCCACTTTCAGCGGTAAGTATCTCATAGTCTGTATCCATAAACACCCTACATAATGCTTTTAAAATATGTACTTCATCATCTACCAGTAAAATTTTCTTCAAATTTTCCTCCATACAACTGTTCAATAACCAGCTTTATCTATAATCTGTTCAATGGGAAGTTTAATCTTAAATGTAGTTCCCTCTTCTGGTACACTACTTATATCAATAAATCCATGATGTTTATTGACAATAATATCATATACAATACTAAGTCCGAGACCTGTTCCAGTTCCGACAGGCTTTGTAGTGAAAAATGGCTCATAAATCCGATGAATGATATTCTCAGGAATTCCAGTTCCATCATCTGCTATTTCACAATAAACATAGTTCTCATCTGCATAGGTATGAATATGAATCGTGCCAAAAGTACCCTTACTTTTAATTGCCTGAGAGGCATTCACAATAATGTTTAGCAAAACCTGATTGATCTGTCCATCCAGAGCTAATATGGTTGGAATATTTTCTAACTCTTCCGTTACTGAGGCATTATATTTTATTTCATTATAAGCAATGGTCAAAGTGTTTTTAATTCCTGCATTTAAATCATACTCTACGAATTCATTAAGACTGCCTGTTCTTGAAAAGCCAAGCAGACTTTTCACAATCCTTTCAATTCTAAATAAGCCTTCTATATTCTCTTCCATCATGGATTTGAAATCCGATAAAATGTAATCAATCTTATTTGATTTCAAATATGCTTCCAAGGTTTCCATACGATTACTATTTCCAGACTCCTTTGCCTGTTCCATCATTTTTTCAGTAACATCATAAAAACCCTGTAACTTTCCATAATACTTTTGAAGCATTTCCATATTACTAAGAACAAAGCCCAAAGGATTATTGATTTCATGTGCAATACCTGCAGATAATTGACCAATTCCTGCCATTTTTTCATTATGAATGAGCTGTGCCTGCAGATGATTGGTCCGCTCAATACTCTCTATGTATTCCTTGGAACTAATGTCAATGCTACGCTCTAAAAGCTTTTTATCATCTTCATAATCATTATAAGCCTGATTCACCAACAGTAATAACGACCTCATCTGAGGGTATGCTTCTAAACAGGTTTTTTCATCTTGGAATGTCTTCTTAATCTGTTTTTGCAATAGTAAATTGAATTCACTCATAACATCACTCCTCAGTTAACAACGTAATGGTCATCGTCTGGTTATGAAATTCACAGGTGGTATCTTTTTGATATGGTGATATCTCGCCATAGGAATAAAATCCTGTTATCGCCGTATCCTTACCAACTGTATCTTCTACAACCTGAACTTCGTCATCAACCATCTGCTTTAATACGAGTTTTCTACCGATACAGCTGATTAGGATTGCCAGGTCTATCTTAGATTCCCCAATCATTTCCTTGCTTAATGAAATCGCTTGCTTTGATCCTTCGACCAGATTGTATGGATTGCTCTTCATCAGTCTACAATAAGAACCCACAGGGATATCCCCTGCAAAGGCAAGAGACTTTTTTTCTTCATCAATTGCGGCAACCGTCCTTACAAAACTGTAACCAGAGTCTCTTTCCCTGATACTGAGAGGAAACAGCAATACGTTTTTTGACAAATCATTTGCCAAATCTCCCAGATATTCTTTATACAGATCAAGAACTGGTTTTCCATCCATTTCATACAGTACATTACCGTCAGCTTTCGTGACAATCCGTTCAATGCCAAAAGTGTCCCATCCTCCCATTGAGGCACAGCCTGTCTTAATATCTCCATAAAATGCTGCAACCACAATCTGATTTTGTTTCGCATAGTCATTTGCAATAATATAGGTGTTTTTAAAAAGAACCTTATCAGCAGACAAACCTCCGGTAATTGGTACATGGGTTTCATTATTTTCTCTCAGTCCCTCGACAAGTTTACTTCCATTCATGTTAAGACCTTCACTAAGGACAAATACATGCTTCAAATCTTCCTTTACTATGGAATCCATAATCTTTTTTCCTATCTGAGAAGCACACTCCCCATCGGAAAGATCATACCTACTGAATTTCACCGAGCTTTTTTCCAAATGCACTGCTGTAATGATGACCATATCATCAATTACCGCCGCACCAAATATCTCACCGCCGCTTGAGCATCCCATAATATAGCTGTTCGGATACATTGTTCTAATTTCATCAAACAACTGCGTACTCTGAATTAATTCACTACTTCCAAAAACCAAAACCCATTGAGCTTCCTCCTTGATGGTTACATCTCCATCAAATTCACCCTTCCAATAAATCAGCTGATCTATCTTCAAACGATTGCCCCTTTCTTGATGATTTCTTTACGATGAATAAAGTTACATTACCATATCGTTTTTTAGTAAAAATATGTAGTATTTTGTAATTATTTCTATATATTTCTAATTATAACGAAATCCCCTCTTTTGTAAAGCAAGGATTGTTTAAATAACGTACTTCATTGATGCACATGATATTTTTTCATCAGAAAATCCTAGATTTTTATATAGTGGATATCCATCCTCCGTTGCTTTTAATTCAACGAAATCAAGTTTCTGTTCTTTTGAGTAGGCTAATAACGTCTCCATTAAACACTTAGCAATCCCTTGTCTTCTATATTCCTTACGAGTATAAACATTTAACACTTCTCCAATCCTCCCAGTTACAAATCTGGGATTTGCTGGCTTTTCTATTATAAACAAGAATGCCGTTGCAACTACTTTATTTTGTTCTTTCGCAATAAATGCAATGATATCCCTACCGATATGCTTTTCAAAATAATCAGGCAGTTGCTGTTGAATTTTTTCTATTTGAGTGTCTGTAGCCCCTTTAAAATGCTCGAATATATAGAACATTCTCATTTGTACCAGCTGTTCAATATCGCTATCCGCTGCTATCATAAACTCCATATTTCCTTCCATTCTTGCGCATTTTTTGTGCGCATCTAAAGTCAGTTTAACTTTCTAATATTAACTCCAATCAGTACTCTTACAAATGGAATTCGTTTCAAAACTTCGTAAAGTATAACTGTTATTATGAAACTTCCAAATAGAATTATCACAATTTGTCCTACTATATTTCTCACATACAGCAGTGTATAGTAACCAAGTACCACCAGAATTGTTTGATGCAAAATATAAACTGGAAACGAAGCTTTGTTAAAGTAATTAATAAATCTGGTCTCCTTATTTAACATCTTTTCTCCACCTGCCAGTAATGCACATACACCTATAAAGCCGACAAAATTCACAAGAAAATCCCCATAATAAGAATAATAATAATAACTGATTGTCAATACTATCGTAGAAATCAAAAAAATAATTACTAAAATCGTACTGCTTTTCTTTAGCTTTTCCATTACCTCATTACTACTAAAAAAATAGTATCCTAACAGAAACAACGTGATATCCTTACCCAGACTAAAGCCTCCAAAATTACCTATGTAATACATGCACCATACCACCAAAAATAAACTTACAATTTTCCAAGTAGAGAGCTTGCTGATCCAATTGCTGACCTTATCATATGGAATGAATTTAAAAACCACCAGACTTACAATTGAAATGAGAAACAGGAATAAAATAAACCATAGATGCCCTGGTGTAAAACAGCCATCATAACCACTAAAATCGGTAAGATGCGTATAAAAATATTTAAGATTATCTATTACTCCCCCCTCATAATGAAGGAAAAATTTCCTAGCATAGAATGTCTGTATTGGTACAAGTAAAACCATACCAGCAGCAAGTGGAACTAAAAGTTTTTTGATTCTCTCATTAACAAATTCTTTTACTCCTCTCCTTTCTAAAGAATACCTTGCACAAATTCCAGAAATCACAAATAGAATTGGCATAAACCAAGGATTAACTATTATAATCAAACTGCTTAATACTCTATTTTCCCCACCCCATACATAAAATTTCTGTCCATAATTATTCCAGATCATAAATGTATGAACTGGAAACAATAATAAAATAGACAGTACTCGTAAATAATCTAGATAGTATTTTCTTTTCACTTTATTTATCCCCTATATTGTAATTAATTTTTCCTCATTCTTAAGAATGTTTGTCAATCCCTCACCCCAATACATGACTTCTATACCAAGATCAAGAAGCTTATCGGAAACTCCTAATTGATCTGAACAGGCTTTACATGCTGAAAAATGCACACCAGCATGTTGCGCAATTTTAATTTTAGTTTGAATCAAATCATTCTCAGCAACTAATTTAGGAGTAGCACCCCAGATAATGACAGTTACAGCATCCCACCATTGCTCTAACATACTATTTGTTGCATACATCATTACCATTTTGTCTGAGGTTAAAATATCTGCATTTGTCCAGAGAATAAAAAGTCTATTTGTTTTTTCCATAATAATTTCCTTTCTAATTGTAAAACAATTACATTTACAATACCACATTCTTCCTTCAAAAACAATTTTAAGAACGTAGAGGATTTTTAAGAGATTCTATATACTTGTCTCCCCAAATTCTAAACTGTTCTAATACTGGTTTGAATTCTTTTCCTAAATCAGTTAGTGAATACTCCACTTTAGGCGGGATTTCTGAATAAACATGTCGATTAACCAATCCAAAATCTTCTAACATTCTCAATTGCTTTGTTAATGTAGCCTGTGTAATATCACCAACTTTTCTTTGCAATTCTCCAAAACGAAGTGCCCCCTCAGTCAAATTATATATAATTATAATTGACCATTTTCCCGAAAACACTTTTTGTGCTGTAGAATATGGGCATTTTCCAAAAAGACTATTCGTATTCTCCATCATATCTCCTTTCATAGTATCTAATTAGATACTTACCTTACATAAAAATCGTACTTGTCATTTTAGTTATACATGATATTATTATCGTGTAATCAATGTTAACATATATTTAAGGAAGGAACAACACTTATGAAAAAAGCTTTAGAATTCTTACAAGAAAGTGGTACTTATTATTTAGCAACTACTGAAGGAGACCAACCAAGGGTTCGACCATTTGGCGCTGTCTTTGAATATGAAGGAAATTTATACATTGCCACAAATAATACAAAAAAATGTTTTAAGCAAATGCTAGAAAATCCTAAGGTTGAAATTTGTGGTATGAATAAAAAAGGACAATGGATCCGTGTCTCTGGAGAAGTTGCAAATGATGATAGACGTGAAGTAAGGGAAGCTGCACTTGAGGCCACACCATCTATAAAATCTATGTACAGCGCTGATGATGGGATTTTTTCAGTTCTTTACTTTACAAAAGGAACAGCTACTATTTCTTCTTTCACTGCTGAACCTGAAACTTTCCCACTATAATATAAATAAATTAATACCACACGTAAGCCAATATCTTAGTTATAAAATTAAGCTATTACAATTATTGAAAGATTGTAATAGCTTTAATGATATTCCTAAATCACATAGTTACGTTTTTCTTTCTTTAATATCCTTTGTACAGCAAATTTTCCATTGGCAGCGGCAGATGGCAATCCACCTGGAGCTTGTGTCCACTGGCTGGCAATAAACACATTCGGCAATCTCTCCACGATACCCTTCACAGCAAAAGATTTCACATCCTTTTTTGTAATAAAACTCATATATGCACCATGATAAGAATTACAATACCTCTCATATGTAACAGGAGTCCAGCAGTCCAGTAATTCGATATGACCCTTCAATTCTGGGAACTTCCCTACTATTTTTTCTTCCACTACTTTTGCTAACTCGAATTTCTTTTTTGTATATTCTTCTTTGTCCATTGATTTCCAGTATCTGTACTCATCATCATACTGTATTATATTTGCTTGCAATACCGTTTTTCCTTCTGGTGCAAATTGTGGCTCATACTGATAGGACTTTACTGACATGCGGTTCTGCATTCTGCTCCCGACTTGAAACGGTTCACAATCAAAAAATACTGTTTCAGTATGCTGATAAAGTGATTGGTCTATGGAAAAAGCAACCTGAAAACCACTAAATAATGGATATCTTTGTTCATCACTGTAACAACTACTCCACCTTTTATCCATATATTGTTTGCCAATCAGTTTATCAAATAGTTCCATAGTATCTGTTGCACTTATTACATAATCACAGGAAACCATTTCACCGCTCAGAAGCTCTACGCCGACTGCTTTGCTGTCTTCTATTGCAATCCGTTTCACCGCACTGTCACAATATAACTTTCCGCCCAACGCTTTGAATTTTTCACAATTCGTTGTGTCATTGCAAGTGATCCACCTACAGGAATATTTCCATTTCCGGCCACAATAGTAGCATAGGATACAACAAAAGAAGATGCTTGGTAATCCTGTGGCAGATAATCTTTAAAAAGAGCTTTCAGCATCGGATGTTTAAACTTATCTGCCATATCCTTTACACTTACTTTACCATACATTTTTATTACTTTTGGCATGTCACCCATTGCCTTCCCCAGATGAATGTAATCAAACAAATTCATCATATCCATAGGTTTTTTAACTGGCATCTCACAGCAAACCGCATATTTCACATATTCCATTAATTGATTAATTTCAAATTCATCCTCTGGTGAAAGATAAAGCAACTCTCTTTTTGTTCTTTCAAGATCCCTCCAGAGTGTTACGCTTTGATCTCCACAATAACTTGTATAAAACTTGTCATTCTCCACAAATTTCATCTCTGGTGATAATGCTCCAATTTCTTCCCATAGCTTTCGAAGTTCTGTACCTTGCTTCGTACCAGTCAGCCAATGAATGCAATTATCAATATGGTGATTTTTCCGATTCCATCCGATACATTGCCCTCCTGCTGCATGATTCTTTTCAAATAGGTCTACCTCAAATCCTGACTTTCTGGCATAAATTCCAGCTGTTAATCCAGCAATACCACCACCTACAATTACAATCTTCTTCATAATTCTCCTCTCCACATTCGCTAAGAAGAAGTCGCTTGCGACTTCTTCCTGTTTGTTCTGATGGCAGAGGCTCAAAGAAGTGAGGGAACTCCAAGGGATGTAAAAGACATTGCCATATCGTCTTTATTTTAAAGTTGCTTCGTCCAATTGCTTTGTAAATATCAATCATATGATACAATTCCCGCCAAAAAAGATAGATACACTTATCTTGCTAGCAAAATATATGTTTGTTATAATCATGTTAATCTGCATTGCTTGTGGCAATGTGCCTCAACATGATATGTTAACATCAAAATAAAACTAGGAGGTGATACTATGTTCAGCGAAAACATTAAAATCCTTCGCAAGCAAAAAGGTCTGTCACAGGAAACCTTGGCACAGCAGCTTAATGTTGTACGGCAAACCATATCGAAATGGGAAAAAGGCCTATCAGTGCCAGATGCTGACATGCTGACCAAGATTGCTGAACTTTTTGAGGTGTCTGTCAGTGAATTACTGGGTTCGAAAATTGAAGAAGAAAAGAATGTCAATGAGATAGCTGTTCAATTGGCATTGCTAAATGAACAACTGGCGAATAGAAGTAGACGCAACCGGAAAATCTTGAAGGGCATTCTGATTAGTTTTTCTGCAGTCATACTTATTATGTTACTATTAAGTATTGCTGGTTTTACTACAAGCAAATACCAAAAATCGTCCGAGATAAGAACTTCAGTTCATCTGTTATGTACCCTTGATGGAGAAGAGTATAATTACGTCATTACCCATGACGAACAATACCGTATTTTGGAGGCAGGTGGTGATGCATTTATTGCCAACCATGTGCAAACAGATGATTATAATGACGCAAATATTTTAATTGCTCAAATTGAAGATTATTTCAAGGATCGTGGTGGGAGTGTTGATTACATTGATTAGCCATAATAAAAGGCCAACAAACGTTAATATTTTAATACGTTTGTTGACCTCATCACTATACTTATATATTACACTATAAAAACATTCTTTCAAAATCCTCTTTTTTAACTGGTTTTCCAAAATAGTATCCTTGGAACATATCACATTGCATTTCTTTTAAAACTTTTAATTGTTCCACATCTTCAATTCCTTCTGCAATCACAGTAAACTGAAAACCATGTGCGATTTGAATAATATTCTCTAAGAGCATTTTATCCTTTTCATCGTGACTGATGGAATCAATAAACGATTTATCAATCTTTATAATGTCAATAGGAAGATTCTTGAGATAATTTAAGGAGGAATAGCCCGTTCCAAAATCATCCATACTGACCTTAAAACCATGTGACTTAAGCAAGGCGATATTATCGACTGCTTTATGAAAATCTTCTATTACCATGGATTCAGTGATTTCGAATTCCATATGTTTTGTTGGAATTTGATAATATGCAACTCTCTCAATAAGTTTTTGTATTAATTCTCTGTTGGCAATATGTTCTGATGTAATATTAATAGATACGACAAAATCGCTTTCTCCCTTTCCTAAAAAAGAAAACACATCTCTGCATACTTCATCCACAATCAAATCGGTAATTGCTACAATGAGACCATTTTTTTCTGCAAACTCAATAAATTTTGATGGTGGGATTACTGTCCCATCCTCTTTCACCCATCTGGCTAATGCTTCTGCACCAATTAGCGATCCACTTTTAGAGTACTTTGGTTGATAAAATACTTTGAATTCCTTTTGCTTGATTCCCTCTTTAATTTCTTTCTTTTTTACCATATCTTCATAAATGTGAAAGCTCATATTCTTGTCATAGAATGTATAGCTGCTTTTTCCATTTCTTTTTGACATGTACATTGCATCATCACTACAATTATACAAGGTTCGAAAATCCACTCCATCCCTAGGCATTAATGCAATCCCCAGGCTCCCACTTACATAATCAACCTTACTCTCATTAATATAAAAAGGCTCTGTAAATAATGAAAGGATATCTTTTGCCATTTGTTCTGTCTCTGCCTTGTTTTTTACAGATTTAAGAAAAAATAGGAATTCATCTCCACCAATATGGCACACACAATCTTGTTCATGAAGTACTTTTCGAAACCGTTCTCCTGCAAGCTTTAATAATTCATCTCCTGCAAGATGTCCCAGGGTATCATTGACTGCTTTAAAATCATCCATATCAAGACTAATTAAAGCAGCAAATTTCCCATTCTCAGCAATCTCATTGATTAACTTGTTCATCATATAATTTTTATTTGGTAATCCAGTTGTGTGGCTATAAAAGGCGTAATTATTAATCATCTTAAAAACTCTCGACACAAGCAATACAATGACTACAAAGAGTAAAATCATGCTGACATTTATAACCGCTATTTTTACCATAAACATTTGTATCATTTTATCCTTTATATCGATATTAAGCTCTTTCATTAAATTGATAATAATAAAGGATACCGATATAAATTCCGACATTGCTACAATAATTAATACAAGTAATACTACCTGAATAGGCAAACGGTTCAAATCTGAATTTATTTTTTTCTTTAATTTCATTATGTAATCACTCCAATTTTTTCAATTATATTTAAAAAACATTACGAATAAATAAGAAAAGACAGAGTGCGTTCTCTGTCTTTTCTTATTTATTGAAGCATCGATAAAATCGCCTGCCTGGATTGAGCACCCACTGCACTTTTTACTACTTTACCATCTTTTATTACTACTAATGTTGGAATACTCATCACTCGATAAGTCTGTGCAAGTTCGTGTTCTTCATCCACATTAATCTTTCCTACTCGCACTGTTTCAGCTGTTTCTTTAGCAACCTGATCCACAATTGGACCAACCATTCTGCAAGGTCCACACCATGATGCCCAAAAATCAAGCAATACAGGTTTATCCGATTGTAATACTTCCTTTTCAAAATTCTCTTTCGTTATTGTCAATACACTCATAATATTCTCCCTTCAATGAATTACTATTTGTTTTTGTTGACCTTATTTTATCTCTAAACTGCATTCTTTTCTGTGACAATGTCACACAATCCAAAATATTGATTCTCTAGGCAAAAAGAAAAACCGAAGATTTCTCTTCGGCCTCTAAATCATTATAAAATAATTTTTAATATTATACAGACAATAATGTCGGTAAATAGGTAACATAAATCATCCTCTTTCTGTTTCCAGTATTTGGATAACCTCTTCTGTTTTTAAAACCTTGCCATAAGAAACCACTTTACCATCTATGACAAGCGCAGGTGTCGTCATGACTCCATATTCTGCAATCTTTGCAAAATCTGTTACATGATCAATTGTTGTATCCATTCCAAGCTTCTCTAATGCCTCTTTTGTAGCTGCCTCGAGCTGGTTGCACTTTGCACAGCCAGAGCCAAGTACTTTTACAGTACTCTCGTTACTCTCTGGTGCATTTGGTTCACATGCTCCTCCACAATCACAGCTTGCCTGAACTTCTTCTTTCTTCTTTCCAAATCCCAAAAATGCCATAACAATATTCTCCTTTTCTTATAATAAAATTGATTGAAATATATTAAATAAATAACCTACCAAAATGATACCAATGGTACAGATTGCAATAAATAATCCAAGAAGCTTGGGTTTTACTGCTTTACGAAGCATAATCATGGAAGGTAAGCTAAGTGTTGTAACCGCCATCATAAATGACAATACTGTTCCAAGCTGGGCACCTTTGTAGAGCAATGCCTCTGCTACCGGAATGGTACCAAAAATATCAGCATACATCGGAACTCCAATGAGTGTAGCAAGTATTACTCCAAATGGATTGTGACTTCCAAGGACAATCTCGATCCAACTTTCTGGTATCCAGTTATGGATGATTGCTCCAATACCCACTCCAATCAGTATATACGGAAATACCTTTTTAAAAGTTGCTATTACTTGATCTTTCGCAAAAACCATTCGATCTCTTTTTGTTAATTCTGGAGATTCAATGTCCACATTCGATGCATTTCTTATGAATTCTTCCACATACTGTTCCATATGCATTTTCTGAATGATAGTACCTCCAATAACTGCAACAATCAGGCCAATAATTACATAAACGACAGCCACCTTAATACCAAAGATACTCATTAGTAGCATTAGAGAACCGAGATCTACCATTGGAGAAGAAATCAAAAAGGAAAAGGTTACTCCAAGTGGTAATCCAGCACTGGTAAAACCAATAAACAGTGGAATTGAAGAACAAGAACAAAACGGGGTTACAGTTCCAAGAAGAGCCGCCATAATATTAGCATGGATACCATGAAATCTACCCATAATTTTCTTACTACGTTCCGGTGGAAAAAAGCTTTGAATATAAGAAATCATAAAAATCAGGGTACACAGTAAAATAGTAATCTTAATCACATCATAAAGAAAAAACTGTACACTACCTCCCAGCCTGTTTGATACATCGAGTCCCAATAAGGAGAGCAATTGACCAATCAATGTATTTAGCCATTTCATAGCGAGCACCTGATTTTGAAGAAATAATCCTATGTCTTGTAAAATCTGCATCATAATCTTCCTTTCTTAATAAATCTATTTTTGTCGATATGTGCTGTTATAATAAAGCCATCATTCTGATGGCTCGCCATCCTTCGATGGCGTTATCTACAGGAAGAATCCTGTACCATACAATATAGTTCCGTGATTTTATCAAGCAGCTCTTTTGCATAGGCACTGCCGTCCACACTGATGGAATAATAGGTCCATTTTCCTTCTTTTCTGGCATTCACAACCTCGGAATCACACAATATTTTCATATGATGGGATAAAGTAGACTGACCAATATTCAAATCTTCCAACAGCTTACAGGCACATTTCTCACCTGTCTGTAAAAGTTCCAGAATCATAAGACGATTTTCATCACAAAATGCTTTAAAAACCCTTGCATTTTTTTCGTATTCACTTATTGACACTTTATCACCTCACATTTATTTTATTCGATATATCCAATTGTATTCTTCAAATCGACAAATGTCAATATGTAAGTATCTGTTTTTATGGATTATCCTTTTAATGTATCACTAGTCCCTTTTCTCAGGCATTTTGCATCATACATTTTCTTATCAATTTCCTTAAAAAATTCATCTGCATCAGTTCCCTTTGACGAATCAAATACTGCACCACCGATACTGAAGCTTAATTGATACTGTTTCTTTGAATTCTTGTTGAAATCATTTAGCTTCTTGTAAATATGCTTTACTGCCGCTTCTAAGGTCGCCGGATCATCCGTATGAAAGACAACACAAAATTCATCTCCTCCATAGCGTGCAATAAAATCCTTGTATCCAACAGAAGCACGTAAAAGTTTTGCTGTATTTACCAGAACTCGGTCTCCCTCATGATGTCCATAACTATCGTTGATATTCTTAAAACTATCAATATCAAGCAAAATTGCTGAAAAAGAATGACGTTTTTTTTCCCTCTCAATTTTATTCTTAATATAGCCATCAAGTGCCTGTCGATTAAACACACCTGTTAGGTAATCCGTATTCATGCTTCGATTCTGAATATTGGTAAAGATAACCTGAGCTGCAAAAGTTACACTAATCAAAGCAAACGGAAGTCCAAAAATTAATAACTGCAATCCCCATCCAATCAATGGAAAAATAAGGAATAAAACCAGAGACTTATAGTGATTTGCCTCCATTTTTGACTTTTGACTCAAAACAAAGACTTCAATCATTACCATCATTATAAACATAATTAGCATAGGTACCCAAAAGAAAGGACCACGATGGTATATTTGAGCCTCATCATAGTAAAATATTTTTTCATTAAAAACTGTGGAAACAACCATTGCACAACAAATAATTGACAATATCCCAAGACTAATATTCATAAAACGCTTCAATACTAAATTAATATCTGTTATTTGTAAGCAAACATAAGAAAAATAAAGTGTGATCAAAATCGTATTAAGAATCACTTCCATATAATTTCCAAATACTGAAAATGGAAAAATCCAGTCTGAAATGCCATACATGCTACTTAGAATATCTGCCAAAAATGAAAGAATCGCAATAATTAGAAGCGATTGGAAATATTTTTGCTGTATCGAACGACTCTTCTGATGTCTGTTATCCATTACGAAGTAGAATATTAATTGAAAAATGCAGTATAAGCAAAAACATAAATACGTTATTGTAAACATTAGTAACCCCATTCCATCTACTCAAAAAATATTAGTAGTATCATTAGTATATGATATCTATAAATGCATATCGAGTTAATTATAGACTATTTTCATTCAAATAGTAATATCTATTTATACTTTTTATGAAAAAATCCTGAACATCATAAAAGATATCCAGGATCTAATTACTCTGTTAATCTAGCCCAAAAAAATTTACTATTTCGTAAATTTATCAACGATATCTTTAATGGCCATGGCATTACGCTGGTTTTCATCAGCAATACCTATAATAGAATCCGCATTTGTTGTAGTAAGATTATTATTCACAATGATATCATCTACTCCAGCTGCATTATCAGAAGAAGCCGTATTTACGTTTTCTATCTGTTTCTTAATACTTGATACCGATTCTACTACAAGAGTTGAAGATTCATCAATTGATGCAATTGCACTCTTAATATCTTTTACTGCATCTCCATATTCCTTTGCCATATCAGCAAACTCCTTGAATCTGCCTGACACATCTGCTTCCATAAAAGTAATAATATCATCAAAACACATGCGTACACTCTCAATACTCTTATCAGATTCTTCACATATACTCTGAATCTCTGAAGCTGTTTTTGATGAACTCTCAGCAAGAGTTCCAATTTCTCCAGCAACTACTGCAAATCCTCTTCCAGCTTCGCCGGCTCTTGCCGCCTCAATTGATGCATTAAGTGACAGTAAATTAGTCTGACTCGTTATGTTTAAAATCTGAGTAGCCATCTCATTAATTTTATTAAGTGATTGAAGATTCTTAATTGCAACTTCAATGTTTTTCTTAGTACTCTCGATTTTACTTTTATTATTATCTAAAGTTTTATCAGCCATTGTATTCATAGCCTCGGCTGTATCAATTAACTTTTCGCTCTTTGAATTACTATCTTTTACTCTCTCTTCTATATTGCCCACCATATTCGTCATTTTCTGAATTTCAGAAGTAACGGTACCAATAGAGGAATTGGTACATAATATACTGGCTGACAGCTCCTCTGTTGTAGCAGAATTATTTTCAATCGTATCAAGTAAATCCTTGGACGTCACACTCATAGTATCAGAACATTTTGTAAGGGATTTAGAACAATCATTAAGCGTCAAAATTATCTGTCTAAACGTCACTGATAAAGAATCTATCGCTGTAGCAATCATTCCTACCTCGCCTTGGTAACCAATATATTTTTTTATATCATCATCCTGTCTTAAATCGAGATTCTTAAGGTTATTAATAGTCACAAGAACTCTAGTCAAGGGTTTTGTATTAATTCTAATAACTAACCATGAGAATAATGTAATTAATAATAATGCTCCTATGCAGACCCATCCGAGATAGATTTTATTTAGTTCCATGGCGGAGAATATTTCACTTGATTTATCTCTAATTATCAATGCCCATCCTCGGTCACTAAGTGACTTGTATACAGAAAAATACTCTTCTCCATCAGTTCCTGTATATGTAATACTACCTGTCTCCTTTTTATTATTGATTTCATCAATAATTTTAAGAATACTCGGATCTTTAATTTCAGTATTCATAAGTGTCGCATCATTATCAAAAATATACACACCCGCATCCACGTTAATTAATGAATAGGTAGCACTGTCATATCCCGCTAGAGAAGATGCATCAAGTAATTCCTTCATTCCAGCAGCCTTAAGTGCACCACCTGCAAATCCAATAGGAGTCTTTCCCTCATACATAGGCGCATACATAGAAATAACTAGTTCTCCTGATGCAGGTGATGCTATGATACTACTCGTCATAACACCATCACTTGCAAGCATTCCATCCTGCAATGACTTTAATTTATCTCCTTCACGCATTACCATACCAACAACTTCGGGATTAGAATGTGTTATAACCTCTGAATCCCAAGTATCAAGATAGAGTCCCTCCCAATTGCCTACTACCGAATAGAAGCTTGTATTATAATCCTGCGCTACATTTTTTAATTCCTGATTATCCTTGTCTTTCACATATTCTCTAAGCTCTCCACTCATAGAGAATGCAGCTAAAATATGTTCAGCATTAGCTATGTATTCATCTATTATCTGTGTTTTAGTCTCTAGAGAAGTAACCATATTCTTCTCTGCACTCTCACTCATAGCAGTTGACATATTGTTATTTGATACCAAATACAATATACCTATACATACAAGTGCAACAATAGATATGAAAAATGTGATACTAGTACTCAACTTTCGATTTTTAAACATAAAAATCCCCCATTCATTTATGAATATGACAAACATATCATTTCATATAGTAAAATACAATACTTGACTAAATAATCAATAATTCTCTTTTCTCACCTCGAAAAAGCTCTTTGGATGCGCACAAACCGGACAAACCTCTGGTGCCTTTTTACCCATGACAAGGTGTCCACAATTACGGCATTCCCACATTGCTTCATCTGCCTTCTCAAATACGTTCTTCATTTCTACATTGCTGAGCAAAGCTCTATACCGTTCTTCATGAGACTTTTCTATCTTCGCTACCATTCGAAACTGTTCTGCTAAAGTCGTAAATCCTTCTTCTTCCGCATCTTTGGCAAATCCTTCATACATTTCCGTCCACTCATAATTTTCGCCTTCTGCAGCATGAAGCAGATTATCTGCTGTATTTCCTAATTCTCCCAACGCTTTAAACCAAAGTTTGGCATGCTCCTTCTCATTATTTGCAGTCGCCTCAAAAATAGCTGCAATTTGCTCATAACCTTCTTTTTTAGCAACGGAAGCAAAATAAGTATACTTATTTCTTGCCTGTGATTCGCCTGCAAATGCTTCTGCTAAATTCTTTTCCGTTTTTGTTCCTCTTAATTCCATATCAATTCCTCCTTGTCTTTGAATATATCAGCTGTGAGTGTATGCAATTATTATATCAAACTTTAAATTTTTTTGCATTTATTTATAATTTATTCTATGTGATTTTGTCACAGAATAATTGGTAACATGATTGCTATAATCTGCATATTCAAAAATCTAAAACCAGAGGTGAACTATGCGTAATCATAAATTTTTGTTCTCAATTACAATTTCTTACTTTTTATCAGGTCTTATCAATATACATTTTTCTTTATTAGGTATCGTATGCATGACATTACCTATTATATTATTACTAAGAGATCAAAAGAAAACATGGTGCCAGGGTTATTGTCCTAGAGCAAGTTTATATACCACTTGCGGAAAGTCGAAAAAGTGGCCTGGTCTTAAAACCCCACAATTCTTTATTAAGGGAAATATGAAATGGATCATGCTGACTTATTTTGGTATCAGTCTTACTTTTATTCTAATGTCCACAGTTAGTGTGGCAAGAGGTGTGAAACTTCCAATGGAATATCTGAGATTTCTAATCCTGATTCCACTTCCTTTTGAAATGCCCCAGTTATTTGATATCATGAATATAGCTCCTTGGCTGACTCATCTGTCATACCGATTTTATTCAATGATGATGACTACAACATTTCTTGGATTGATTCTTGCAATGGTATATAAACCCAGGACATGGTGCACCATCTGCCCAATTGCAACCATATCAGATGTGATGATAAAAAAGTAATAAAAAGGTGATTGCTAACTTGTTTCGCAATCACCTTTTTATCACTTTAAATTTGATTCAATGCTTGTGTAAGGTCTTCTATAATATCCTCCACATTTTCAATTCCCACTGATAATCGAATCAAATCAGGTGCTATACCCGCTTCTCTCAACTGCTCATCCGTTAACTGTCTATGCGTGTGACTTGCTGGATGCAATAAGCATGTTTTGCTATCAGCAACATGTGTCACTATGGATGCCAGTTCTAGTTTGTCCATAAATCGGATTGATCTTTCTCTGCCACCTTTAATTCCAAATGCCAATACTCCGCTGGAGCCGTCTGGGAGATACTTTTTAGAAAGTTTATAATACTTGTTCCTTTCAAGATCTGGATAGTTAACCCATGACACCTTTTCATGACTTTCTAAAAATTTTGCTACTGCTAATGCATTCTCACAATGTCTTTTCATTCTAAGATGCAACGTTTCCAGACCAAGATTAATATAAAATGCATTTTGTGGTGACTGAATCGAGCCAAAATCACGCATGAGCTGAGCAGTTGCCTTTGTAATATATGCCCCTCTTCCAAACCGCTCTGCATAGGTTATTCCATGATAAGAATCATCAGGAGTCGTAAGTCCAGGAAATTTTTCTTTCTGTTCCATCCAGTCAAATTTACCGCTGTCAACAATACATCCTCCTACGCTTATTCCATGACCATCCATATATTTTGTTGTTGAATGTGTAACAATATCAGCACCCCATTCAAATGGCCTGCAATTGATTGGCGTTGCAAAAGTATTATCAACGATCAGAGGAACACCATGGGAATGAGCCAGTCGTGCAAATTTTTCAAAATCAAATACAGATACGGTTGGATTTGTAATCGTTTCACCGAATACTGCTTTTGTATTTGTCTTAAAAAATTTCTCTAGTTTTTCCTCTGGTAGATCCTGATCTACGAAGGTACATTCAATTCCAAGCTTTTTCATGGTTACTCCGAAAAGATTGTAGGTTCCTCCATAGATTGCTGAGGATGCAATAAAATGATCTCCCGCTTCACAGATATTAAAAATCGCATAAAAATTTGCTGCCTGACCTGATGAAGTAAGCATTGCAGCAGTACCTCCTTCCAGCGCACAGATTTTATCAGCAACCGCATCATTTGTTGGATTTTGAAGTCTGGTATAAAAATAACCCTCTGCCTCAAGATCAAACAGCTTTCCCATCTCTTCACTAGTGTCGTATTGGAAGGTTGTGCTTTGGTAAATTGGTAGCTGTCTTGCTGCCCCTTTCGTCGGTTTCCAACCTTCGTGAATACATTTTGTTTCAATTCTACTATTCATATTTTTTTCTCCAATCTATTTTCTCCACACTCCACTTTGTGTAATTATAAATCACTTTTTCAAAATAAAATAATACATAAAAAATAAGTTGGACATAGCTTAATCCTATATCCAACTTACTTTTATACGTTTTTTATTATACAAATTATTAGCTTATGTTCCAAGTTTCATTACATACTTTTTTAAAGCATCGATATACGTCTTCCCATATCTACTGAATGACATATCTTTTTTCTTAATAATACCAATTTTCATTGTTTCGTCCACATTCAAAGGTCTGGCTATGATATTCTTTCCATTTAATTCTTCGCTTATCACACCAGAACTCACCGTATATCCATTCAGACCTATTGCAAGATTAAAAAGAGTTGCACGATCCCTGACCTTAATATTTTTATTTCTGTCAAGTGTACTTAAAATTTCTTCTGAAAAATAAAACGAATTATATTCTCCCTGTTCAAACGAAAGATATGGATATTCTTCCAGATCTTCAAGACTTATTACCTTTTGCCCTGCCAAAGGATGTTTTGAACTGATAAATACATGTGGCTTAGCTGTAAAAAGCTCTTCAAATACTAAGCCCTTTTGTTTAATCAGCTTTAAAATAATCTCTTCATTTTTTGACGAAGTATATAGAATACCAACTTCACTTTTTAGCCTGCTTACATCCTCGATAATTTCGTATGTCTGGGTTTCCCGTAAAGTAAAATCATATTGATTTCCACCAAATTCACGGATTACATCAACAAATGCATCCACTGCAAAAGAATAGTGTTGTGCTGAAACAGAAAAAATAGGACTTTGTTTTTTCACGTTTAAATATTTTTCTTCTAGAAGATCTGCCTGTTCTAGTACCTGTCTCGCATAACCAAGAAATTCATCCCCTTTATTAGAAATCACGATTCCTCTATTTGTCCTGCTAAATATTGATATTTGCATCTCATTTTCTAATTCTTTGATTGCATTTGTAAGACTTGGTTGTGAAATAAACAGCTCCTTTGCTGCTTCACTGATTGTTCCTTTTTCTGCAACCATAACTGCATATCTTAACTGCTGTAATGTCACTGTTGTTCATCTCCTTTGTTTAATCATAATCCATACTATCTGAATTTTTTAAATACATGTTTTTATTCAGATATTGGCAGATACTTAATTCTCCACAAGAAACCATTTTTAAAAATGGACTCTGTCATTCCTGCACAAAGTCCATCATTCGATATCTTCATTTAATTTGATTATATCCCCGTATTGTTTAGAGAAATTTCCGATTCATCTTTTAGATTATTCTTTATGTACCTATCCATAATGTCAGCAGCCATACCTACCAGCTCAACACAAGGTCTTTTTTTATAGTATTCTGCCGTCCGAAGTTCTGGCTCTGGTTTATCTTTTCCAGCTCCTAATCCTAAAAGCTCTCTGCATATGATAGATCTGTTTTTATCCTCAAACTCTTTTGCGAGATACTGGATTCTTTCATAATGTTCTGTTTTCGTTTTATGATCTTTTGGATTGCTATATCCATAAACTAATCCTGCTACCATAAACATTCCCGAAACAGCACCACATACTTCCCGAAGTCTTCCCATCCCTGCCCCAAAAGAGGAACTTATTTTTAATGCCGTTTCAAAATCCATATCATACTCATCACAGAAAGACAAAAAAACTGATTGGGAACAATTATACCCTTCTTTAAAATATTCCATTGCCTGTTCCGAATGTGTCTTTTCACGATTAATAACTTGTTCTGATTTTTCTGTTTTCATTCATGTTTACCTCATTACGTTGATATAGCTGCTCATCAATATTTCTCAACCATTTTTCTTCTCCTATCTACGCTATTGATGACGCCAGCAGTTCTTTCTGCAAAACTTTTTCTTACAAATATCCTGACATACTAAATTATCAGATCCACATTCCGGGCATACATAGCCTTTTTTAATAGCTTCTAGATTCTCAAAGCTATCCTTCCATTCTTTCCCACAATCATTACACTGAATTGGGCAAATATTACGCGTGAAATTACCGCCTTCTATACGAATTGTCTTTCCATTAATAAGACTATCTGCCACTTTCTCTCTTGCGGATAATAAAATACGTTGAAAGGTTGGTCTTGAGACTTCCATACGTTCAGCACATTCACTTTGTTCTAATCCTTCTAAGTCTTTTAATCGAATTGCTTCTAGTTCTTCCAATTTTAAAGTATTTTTAGGTAGCTCAATTATTTCCTTATCAGAAGGTATAAAATAAGGTACTGCTGGAATATGTTCGATTTTTCTCCATTTTGTAGGTCTTGCCATCTTTTCTCCTTACTATTAATTACCAACTAATGCTTTCCATCTATTCTACATGCCATTACATCATTTATCTGTGAAGAAATTACATCCTTATATTCATCTTTATTTTTATGCAACCAAGCATTGGCATAAGAACATGATGCAATTGCTTTTTTATTATTTTCTCTTAAATATTCTGCAACCGCTTTCATCATTTTTCCTGCTATCCCCTGACCTCTAAGGGCTGAATCAACATATACATGTTCTATATCAATATCTCCATTTGATTTTTTTATCAATGTAGCTTCCGACATAAGCATTCCTTGTTCATCTATTAACTTTATTCTGTCCTCTTCATAAATCCATTCCATAGTTAGTCACCTCATAATATCATATATTTAAATTTCTATTACATTACCCGTATTATTATAATGAAATTGTTGTTTCAATTCTTGACGCATATGCTGAATGCCTTCTTCTCCAGTACAATGTGATACTGCAATTAATTGTACCTTCATTTCTTTTAATGCATCCATTGTTTTTTGCATCCTGCATTCATCGGCTTCTATTAGGTGCGTTCCACCAACCACTGCATAGATTGGAATATCCACTCGTTCTGAGATTGTTTTTAAGATATTAATGATGCCTACATGTGAACATCCAACAACCACAACTAATCCTTTATCTGTGATCATACCTAGTACTATTTCATCATCAAAATCATCTGGAAGATATTCCTCATTTTCTTTTATATAGAATCTACTATTTCTCTTTTCATAATCAGTATATCTAAAAAAATGATGAAAAACAATTATTTGATTGGTTAGATATATCATATCTTTTTTGACTTTAATGAGATTAACATTGTTCTTTCGTAAAAAATCTTCATCAAAGGAATTCCCATTAAATATATAATACGGAGTTTCAACCGTTTTATATTTTAGCTTAAAGAATTCCTCTCCTACAATGAATCTTGGATACTTACTTATTTTACTAATCAGTTTTATCACTCCGCCACTATGATCATAATGCCCGTGACTAATGATGCAAAAATCTAATTCTTCAAGGCTTTTATTAAGAGACTTTGCATTTTTAAGAAAGTCTCCACTTTTCCCAGTATCGAATAAGATTTTTGTTCCATTCGTTTCAATATATAGTGATAGACCATGTTCAAATAGTAATTCACCATTATCATCCGGATTGTTTTCAATTAAGGTTGTGATTTTAATCATTACAATGTCCTTCGTGAGCATGTTCCGTGCAAATGCTTCCTGATGATTTCAATCCACCAGCAATATAGGATTTTATAATATCATCTGCATTTCCCTGTGCCCCAACTACAACTTCTATACTATTCTCATTGAATAATTCCTGCGCTGTTTCTCCCATTCCTCCTGCAATGATAACATCTGCTTTCTGCTCTTTTAAAAAGACTGGAAGATATCCTGGTTTATGCCCTGGATTTGGTATAAATTCTTTATTTTTAATTTCAACATGCTCCACCTCATACATGGTAAATCCTTCACAATGCCCAAAATGTCCACTTACAACTTTTCCATCACTTGCTACTGCAATCTTCATTTCTGTTTCCTCCATATTATCTTTATAATTAAATACTATTCTTTGCCTGCCAGGCTCTTCATTCTTATCCACATTTCTTCAATCGCCTTTTTGGCAGAACTATTTTTATATTCTGTAATGGGTTTTAATGCATTCACCGATTCCATTACTGTCTTATCAAAGGGTATCTTTCCTACAACAATCAAATTTTTTTCTCGTGCATATTCTTCGATAAGTTTTGTCATATCTGGATTGATGTCAAATTTATTAACGCAGATTATGACTTGTACATCAAAATGCATTGAAAGTTCAATAATTCTTTTTAAATCATCAAGCCCCGACTTTGTTGGTTCTGTCACAATCAAAGCAACATCCGCGCCTGTAATTGATGCAATCACAGAACATCCAATTCCAGGAGAACTATCCAGGATCGTAATCTGCTCATCCTTAACAAATTGTTTTGCATTCTTCCTGAGATTGGTTACAAGCTTACCCGAGCCATCACTTCCTATCCCCATAGTTGCTCTTGAAATCATTCCATGGTCCGTTTTTGTAATAAATGTATCTGCTGTTTTTTCATCTTCTAATTGAACTGCATGCTGCGGGCAGACTATCGTACAGGCACCACAACCCTCACAGTAAAATGAATCGATTGTTGAATTTTTTATTGCTCCAAACTTGCAGACTTCATCGCAGATTCCACAGGAAGTGCAGAGGATTTCCTTTATCTTTGCCTTTTTCCCGCCATAAAATGTTCTCTTTTCTATATCCGTTCCTTTATAAAACAGGTATAAATTAGGAGCATCCACATCACAATCTACTTTCATTACTTTTTCTGCAAGTTCTGACAAGGCTGCAACAACAGTTGTCTTCCCTGTTCCACCTTTTCCACTAATAATTACGATTTCCACCCAAGCACCTCCTTAATATTCCTGGAGATTTCAGAAAAAATCCTTTGATAAAAACCATCCTCACATAACATCCTTCCATTGGAATAGAGGGCTGCGGCTTCCATACTGTAAGGAATTAATCCAATTAACGCGATTTCATTGGTTTTACAAAAAATTTTAACAATGTTATCTTTCCCATCATCTTTATTAATGATAATTCCGTATGGAATGTTATAAAGTTTTACAATTTCAATTGCCATCTTTAAATCATGGAGTCCAAATTCGGATGGTTCCGTAACAAGAATTGCTGCATCTGCATAACGTAATGCGTTCACAACATTACAAGAGGTTCCCGGTGGACAATCTATTATATAATCATTCTTCGGTAAATGATCTAATAATTTCCGAATCACCGGAACTGCCATAGGTTCTGAAATATTCATTACTCCTCTGAAGCAGCGTATTGTTTTTACGCTCCCTCCTTCAATCATTCCAGTTGCTCTTTTTTCATATCTGATTGCATCCTTCTTGCATACCAGTTTGCAAGCACCACAATCATGACAAAGTTTTTCAAAAACAACCATTTCCTTTCCTGCATTTGCCAGTGCATTAAATTGACATGCATGTGCACACGCGCCACATAATGTACATTTTTCTCTGTCTATTACAGGATATTCTACATACACTTCTTCCTTGTTTTCTATCAAGGGGTTTAGAAAGATAAATCCATTTGGTTCTTCTACATCACAATCAACATAATTAATTGTAAGAGTCAAAGCCAGATTTGTGGATACTGTAGTCTTTCCTGTACCTCCTTTTCCACTAAGCACTGCTATATTCATATAACCAAACCTGCCTTTTTAATGCATTCCATGGTGTGCTGTACCAGCATTTGAGATTTCTGTCAAACTACCTTTTTGATACATTTCAACAGCTTGGAATGCAGGAACAACTTCGCAGGTATATCCTTTGATTCCAGCTTTTTCAATTAACTCAAATGCATTGGGGCCGAGATTTCCTGTAATAATTACATCTGCCTTTGCATCAATAATCTGGCTTGCCGCCTTGATTCCAGCTCCTCCAGATGCATTGATTCCTTCATTTGGAACTGCTTCATAGGAATCTGTCTCTGTGTCATAAATCAAAAAAAATTCACATCTTCCAAATCTCTTATCAAGGTTACTTTCTTTTGTATCTCCTATTGTTGATATTACGATTCTCATAGTAATTCTCCTTTTTAATGGGCATATGCTAATTACTATATTATCTTGTACAATACTATCTGTCAAATAATTTCTTTTTTCTAATAAAACTTATTTTGCATATATTTGCATAAAAAAAGAGCAGATAGCCACACTACTGTGTCACAAAACTGCTCTAATTTTCTTTTTTAAATAGCATCAAGCCTGCTATAATCATAAGACCTCCTATGCCTGTCATTATTGTTGGTATCTCACCCATAATACAAAATCCCATTAATGCCGCTAAAAAAGGTGTTATAAACATAAAATTTGTAACATCACTTGTTTTATCTGCCATCATTAATGCCTTCGCCCACCACAAATAAGCTAGCGCGCTAGGAAATACTCCAAGAAAAAATAGTATTAATAAATGAGAAACAGATACACTGGCAATCTCCCTTGATGCCTTAGGTAAATACACCAATAAGCATAATGTCCCTGCAAAAATACTATAAGCTGTAGACTGAATTGCTGAATATTTTTTAACAAAATCTCTTTGAAACAAATTGTAGCCACTAATACATACTGCAGCAGTAATCATCCACAAAATACCAGAATTTGAGGAAAACGTACTATAACCCCCTGTTAGTACAATGATTCCTACAAAGTCAACAACGATTGCTACCCATCCAAGAAATTTTATTCTTTCTTTAAATAAAATGAATGCCAGTATTGCAGTAATGATAGGCGCCGTTGCAATTATGATACTGCCAGTTGCTGATGTTAATGATGAGGAAGCCCGATTAAATGCAATCATGTAGATTGTAAATCCTAATACTCCTGATAAAAAAAATTTAGGTATATCCTTTCTTTCAGGAAATCCAATTTTTTTTACACAACCTAATACGATAAAAAATATAGCAGCAATGAGATATCTGGAAACTCCTATCGTTTCTGGACTATAATAGTTCAATGCTATTTTTGTAAAAACAAAAGCCGATGCCCATAAAAATATGGTTCCAAAAGCATATAATTGTACACTAAATATTCTTTTATCCATTTTATCTTTATTCTCCCAACAAAAAAATAAGTTCTCAAGTATAACTAATTGTATTTGAAAAGGATATCGTTTCACCTCCATGATTAATATAAGTATGAACCATATCTGCTTTGAAACTTATTGAATCTTTACTTTTCACCACATATTCTTCATCTTTAAT
>JAQUUB010000057.1 GCA_028694115.1 Lachnospiraceae bacterium | reverse complement strand
GAAAGCCGTGTGATGGGAAACTGTCACGCACGGTTTGGGGCGGGGGAAAACTTGGAGATTATATCAAAGAGTTACCTATCGTTAAAAGCGTCTACCCTGTGGCTTTGCCGCAGGGGTGGCGCACATCGTTCCAGATGATTGCAGCAGGGTTGGAGAGTAAACGACTGGGACTGGCACAGAAATGTCTCTATGTAGTACCAAATCATCTGACGGAGCAGTGGGGCAATGATTTCCTTCGCTTGTATCCGGGAGCTAATGTTCTGGTTGCAACCAAGAAAGATTTTGAACCGGCAAACCGCAAGAAATTCTGTTCCAGAATCGCCATGGGAGATTATGATGCCATCGTCATCGGGCATAGCCAGTTTGAACGAATTCCCTTATCCAAAGAGCGTCAGGTGGCAACCATCAATCGTCAGATTCAGGATATTACTCATGCCATTGAGGATGCAAGCAATGAAGACGGGGCAAGATTTACCATCAAACAGATGGAAAAAACGAAGAAGAGTCTGCTGGTTCGGTTAGAGAAACTGAACGACCAGCAGAGAAAGGATGACGTAGTAACCTTTGAGCAGTTGGGTGTTGACCGACTGTTCGTAGACGAATCACATTTTTATAAAAATATGTTCCTTTATACCAAAATGAGGAACATTGCAGGGATTGCACAGACGGATGCGCAAAAGAGCAGTGACATGTTTATGAAATGTCAGTATTTGGATGAGATTACGGGTGGAAAGGGTGTCACCTTTGCAACCGGAACACCAGTCAGCAATAGTATGGTGGAACTTTATACCATCATGCGATATTTACAATATGATCAGATTCAGCGAATGGGGCTGGGACATTTCGATGCCTGGGCCGCCTCCTTCGGTGAAACGGTGACATCCATTGAATTGTCACCAGAGGGAACGGGTTATCGTGCAAAAACACGGTTTGCCCGTTTTTTTAATTTGCCGGAGCTGATTTCCTTATTCAAAGAGTCTGCCGATATCCAGACCGCAGATATGTTGAATCTGCCAATCCCAACGGCAGAGTATATCAATGAAGTCTTAAAGCCAAGTGAAATCCAGCAGGAAATGGTCAGCAGCTTTGCAGATCGTGCAGAATCCGTGCGTAGCGGATCGGTTGACCCGAGGACAGATAACATGCTGAAGATTACGAATGATGGAAGGAAATGTGCATTAGATCAGAGATTGATTAATGATATGCTACCGGATGAGCCGGACAGTAAGGTAAACCGATGTGTAGAAAATGCTTTTACCATCTGGCAGGAGTCAACACCACAGAAGTCGGCACAGCTCGTCTTTTGTGATTTGTCGACACCAAAAACGGATGGCAGTTTCAATGTTTACGATGATTTCAGAGATAAATTGGTAGAAAAGGGTGTACCAAGGGAAGAGGTGGCTTTTATTCATGAAGCTACTACAGAAGTAAAAAAAGCAGAATTATTTGCCAAGGTTCGTTCAGGACAGGTGCGAGTGCTTTTAGGTTCCACACCAAAACTGGGAGCCGGTACGAACATCCAGGACAGGCTTGTAGCTCTCCATCATTTGGATTGTCCATGGAAACCTGCAGACCTGGAACAGCAGGAAGGACGTATCCTAAGACAAGGAAATCAGAATCAGAATGTTAAGATATTCCGCTATGTTACAGAGAATACTTTCGACTCTTATATGTGGCAGATTTTGGAGAACAAGCAGAAATTCATTAGTCAGATTATGACCAGTAAATCACCGGTCAGAGCATGTGAAGATGTGGATGATACCGCACTGTCTTATGCAGAAATCAAGGCACTTGCCACCGGCAATCCTTATATTAAGGAGAAGATGGATCTGGATATCCAGGTCAGCAAATTAAAACTGTTAAAGGCGAACCATACCAGTCAGAAATATCGTCTGGAAAGTGATATTGCAAGAACCTATCCAATGCAGATTACCGCAACTAAGGAGCGAATTGCAGGATTATCTTCTGACCTGGTAGAAGCAAAGCAGGTACTGGAACAGGAGAAAGATGCATTTGTTATGAGTGTTGGCGGTAAAGTGTTTAACGATAAGAAAGAAGCAGGTACGGCATTGATCGCTGCCTGTGCAGGTCTGAAAGCTGTGAAGACTTCCGGTGTTGTTGGTGAGTATCACGGATTTACTATGAGTGCAACTTTTGACAGTTTTTATCAGAAATATATGGTAACAATCAAAAGGCAGTGTAGTTATACCATCGAAATCGGAAAAGACCCACTGGGAAATGTGCAGCGTATTAACAATGCCATTGCAAGTATCGAAAAAAGACTGTCGGAAGCGCAGCAGAAATTAGAGACTCTGCAAGAACAGCTTGCAACTGCACAGGAAGAGGTACAGAAACCATTTGCACAGGAAGAGGAGCTGAACGAAAAAATGGAACGTTTGGCAGAATTAAATTCCTTGCTGAATATGGACGAAAGCGGTCCATCAGAAGCGTTGGGAGTAGAAGATGAAGCCGAAGTTGCGGATTGTAGTAGAAAAGCTACAAATTTGGCAGGAAGAGTATCTGACACCTCAAAAATTGCAGATAGTCCCAATAAAGTATCGGTATTGTCGAAGTTAAAGGAAAAGCAGTCACAAGTTGGAACGATTGAGAAAAAGACTTCACCGGCAAAGAAAAAAGAACAATCAATTTGATTGAAATCTGATTGATTTTTTTCTGGAAATTGCGTATAATAAAGGAGATGACAAATTATGATAAAGTAATGATAAGGAGTGATGCGATATGATACAAATTCGTCCAGTTTCCGATTTGAGAAATAAATTCACAGATATTGAAAAAATGGTTAATGAAGGAGAACCTGTGTATCTTACCAAAAATGGATATGGTTCTATGGTAGTTCTAAGTTTGGATTCATATTCCAGATTGACAGACAGTGTGGAATATGAATTGGATGTTGCTGATAAACTTGCAGAAGAAGATACTACTCGCCTGACACATGATGAAGTGTTTGGAAAGCTACGGAGGAAAATCAATGCTCGATAAGAAATATGAGCTGAGATATTTGCCAATTTTCTATGAAGATTTAGATGATAAATTGTCATATATTATTGATGATTTAAAAAATCAACAGGCAGCGAATGACTTATTAGATCATGTAGAAAAAGCAATTTTGGAAAGAAGATCATCAGCGGAATCATTTGAACAGTATCAATCAAGGAGAGAACGAAAATATCCTTATTACAGAATCTATGTAGATCAATACATTATTTATTATGTGGTAATTAAGGATGAACAGGATACTCCTATTATGGAGATTCGAAGATTTTTGCATAGTAAGCAGAATCAGCACAAAATAGTATAAGTAGTGCATTAGAGGAAGAGCAATCAGTAAAATGGTTGCTCCTTTTTTTATGCAGAAATGGAGGGCAATTATGTCGAAAAAAAGAGATGAACAGCTCAAGGAGATTACCGAACGGCTGGAGCAGGGAGTAAAAGACCTTTTTACTTCGGAAAGGTATGTGGATTACCTAAAAACCATGTCACAGTTTCATAATTACAGTTTTAATAACACTCTGTTGATTGCGATGCAGAAACCAGATGCAACCTTAGTTGCTGGTTATCAGGCATGGCAGAATAAGTTTAATCGCCATGTGAAGCGTGGCGAAAAAGGGATTCAGATTATTTCCCCGGCGCCGATCAGACAAAGAGAAGAGGTTGAGAAGCTTGATCCAGATACCAGAGAACCAGTGTTAAAAGATAACGGGCAGCCGGAGACAGAGGAAGTGGAATATATCATTCCAAGGTTCAAGGTAGCTTCGGTCTTTGATGTGACGCAGACGGATGGAGAACCACTCCCATCGTTAGGTGCGGATGAGTTGACTGCAAGTGTAGAGAACTATGATATATTCATGCAGGCAATCACGGCAGTATCTCAGGTTCCGATTCGATTTGATGAAATCGAAGGAGATAGTCATGGTTATTACCATAACGTGGATAAGGAAATCGTAATCAAACAGGGAATGAGTGAGAGTCAGACTATGAAAACAGCCATTCACGAGGTGGCACATGCAAAATTGCATGACCGGGAGCTGATGGCAGAGCAAGGTATTGAAAAGAATCAAATGACCAGAGAGGTGGAAGCAGAAAGTATTGCATATACGGTCTGCCAGCATTTTGGGTTAGATACCTCTGATTATTCGTTTCCTTATATCGCCGGATGGAGTAGTAATGTGGATATGAAAGAATTACGTACTTCTATGGATACCATTCGACATACGGCAGGAGAGTTTATTGAGGAACTGTCAGCGCAGTTACAGGAATTGCAGATTGATTCACCAGAAAAACAGCATCTTATGGATGATGATTTGATTTTGAAGATATCAGCAAGTATGGAAAGTGATTATACATACGATGTCATTCGTGGCATGGACAGGGAGCAGCTTCTGGATGTGGTAACAGATTTTAAACGGCTGGAAGATAATGATGAATTTATTGGAGAACCGGACCTGGAAGCTTATCTTTTTGAACGTGGAGCAGAGGTGATTCCATGGTATACAGCCAGTGGTAATGAGGTCGAATATCCGGTAAGTTTCTATGATATCGAATATGATGCCGATACAGGAATAACAGATGCAGCCAGTCTTTCCTCTATGACACAGGCAGAACTACTTATTGACCGTGCAGAATACAGAGGAACATTATTCAATAATGATGACAGAAATCTGATTGTGAATTATGCTTACCAATTTGACAATATGGAAGTTACGAAAGCATTGATCCGTGAGCTGGCAGAAGCAATACAGGAACCGGATTTACGGGCACCATCAGAGGTGATACAAAATGCGCAGGCAGAAATAGATGCTTTGCCTGATTCCATGATCGGGCTGACCAGGATGCATGAGTATGGCTATGAAAACTCTGGAATGCTGCCACTGACAAAGGAAAGAGCATTGGAGCTGTATCATCGGAATCTCGAAATCTTTTGCCTTTATGAAGACGGGACAGAAGCTACTTATGACAATGAGGCTGCCATTCATACCCACGATGGTATCTATGGTATTGAAAAAGAAACGTGGGAAAGATACCGGGCAGAGGAAAAGGTGGAACAGAGAATTATGGAAGGTCAGGAAGAAATGTTCAGCATCTATCAGGTAAGGGATGATGGTATGGGACAAGAATATAAGTTCATGGGAACTTCGTTCTTGGAGAACAACGGGATGCAGGTCTTTCGGGAAGATTATAATTTGATGTATACGGATGTGCTGACAGAAAATGATACATTGGATTATATTTTCCAGAGATTCAACATTGACCGTCCAGATGATTTTTATGGTCATTCTTTATCGGTTAGTGACGTGATTGTTGTCAGTCATAATGGAGAAGCAAAAAGCTATTATGTAGATAGTTTTGGCTTTACAGAGCTGCCAGATTTCTTTAAGCAGAGAGAACAGGAAAGGGAAGAACCTGTGCAGAAATCCAGTATAGCAGAACGAATTCAAAGTTATGATACTATCAAAGATTCCATCTATATTCAGATGATTCCGCAGGAAGGCAATGCAGATCTACTAGAAGAAGTACCGCATCGTCTGTATTATGATATGGCGATTATATATAAGATTCCATTAGCGGAAACACCAGAAGGAACTTTATCAACAACTATCAAAAACAAAACGATGGAAAACTATGGAATTACAGAAGAGCAGTTATATCAGAATGCACTTTCATCCTCACAGAGAAATTTTCCAGTGAAGTTTAGAAGTTTTGCTCAAACCATGCAAGAAGTGATACCTGTAGTAGAGATCGATTCGGAAAACGAACCATTTGAGTTGTTCATGGTAACCAATGACCAATTAGAGCATGGGGCCGCAGCTATTCTATATCCAAGCTTTATGGAAGAGGCAGCCGAAATTGTTGATGGCAGTTATTATATTATTCCTGCATCACAGGATGAATTGCTTTTGCTGAAAGATGATAATATCTTAACACCACGAGAAATTGCAATAGCGGTGCATGATATTAATGAACTGATAGGTGATAGAAAACTTTCTGATTCAGTTTTTCATTACAATACGGAGACAAGAAATCTGGAATTGGTAGGAGATATTTCTGCTATGGGCATGGAGCAGAATGAATACCTGCCGGTATTTAGAGGTACGTTAGCAGAAGCAACGGAACACGGTATGGCAGATGCATATCTGGATTCCAGAAAGCTCAATATGGACTGTAAAAATGCCATCGAGGAAGCTATCAGCGAGAATTTTGACAGTCTGCACTTGAACCATGGAGTTGTTACCCCAGTGTTAGAGGAATATGGTGCAGAACGTGTTGCATTTGTCCTTGCAGATACTTTGCAGCATTTATCAGAGGATGGAAGATTTTCCAGAGATAACAAAGCCTGGGCAGAACGTATTCATATACCGGAGAATCGCCGGGATGAACTGGATTTGAATGCAGATTATATTGTGACCAGCCATCCGGCGGTACTGGATGGTTTTGTGAATATTTTCAGAGAGGAAGCGAGAGAACGGCTGGAAGAACTGGATGAAGTTTTAACAAGTGTTCCGGAAGTCGAACCTAGAGAACTGGCATATGAGGTGGGGGGAGGTTTTCTTTCTATTCACGAAACGGATGGAGGGTATGACTATACTTTCTATGGAAAAGATTATCTGGAGATAGATGGAGGTGTCTATGATAATCCTGCAGTAACCATTTATAAAGCCTTAGAAGCAGTATTGGAGGAGGAAGGTTATTCCTTGGAAGACTGCGTTGCAATGGATTATGAGGAATTAGATGCGGCTGTTGAATTGGAAGAGGAGACAAGATTTAAGCGTCTGCAGGGAGAAATGAACTGCCCGGATTCAATCTTTGAAGCATTTGAGAACCCAAATGGTGATCGGAAGGATGAAGGAGTGGCTTTAAAACTCCAGAATCTGTATATGACCATTCAACCAACAGAAGATGGGTATGATTATATTTTCTATGATGATAAGCTTCATGAAATCAACGGCGGTTTGTATGAAAATCCAGATATCAATATCAAGAAGGCAACTCGTGAAATTATTGCTGATGAGCAGATGGCAGATATCATGTGCACACCGATGAATTATCGAGAATTTGAAGAAATGACAATTATACATTCAAAAGAAATCCTTGCAGAAGAAGTCAGACCAACTTCAGAAATCGGACGCAGGGAAGCAGCTTTAAATGGACAGAGCCGTGCAGAAATTGAAGAACTGGTACTGGATTATGCACAATCGGAACTGGATGCAATGGGACTAGAAGAAGATGTGAAGCTAATCGGTGCCCGTGTATATGGCAGTCGCACCAGAGAGGGGCTATTCGCAGAAGGTTCGGATATTGATGTTGTATTGTCCTATGAGGGAGATATTGCAGAAGACGCATTCTTTAATGTCCTGCATGAGCATGGAATGAAGGTGGCTGGAATGCCGTTGGATGTGAATCCGATTTCTATTGAAAAGACGGGAACAATGGCGGAGTATCTTGCAAAAACGGAGAAGTATTTGGATGAAAAAGAAAACCTGCAGGTGGAATCTGTTATAAAAGAGCCGGTTGGTAGAGTAACTTTCGCAAGTGGAGAAGTATTTGTTTATACAGATCCAGAGGAATATCTGAAAACCATTGATGAAGAGATTGAGTATAGCCAAACATCAGGATTTCAATATACGACACTATCCGATGATCCCGCACTCCGAAAAGCAGTGGATGATAGAGTTTACAATCTCATTGGAGAAAACAATCCGCATGACCTGGCATATTACCAGGAGACACAGGGAGAGATTGCAAGAGAAAGGGCAGCTTTGCGATTAGCAGTTGTATTGGATGAACTTTCAAAAGATATTGATACATATGAGTATGGTGATTCTGTTGAGGACAGAGAGGCGGCAATTCTTCAGTTACGTGATGATTTCCTAGAGGGCGGAGATAAAATCGACACTCTAAAATCGTGGTTTGAAGAATTGGAAGATTTACCGGAAGATGAAGCAATTCGTGTAGAAAACCTATTGCAAGCTATGGATTCTTTTGCACAGGAACAACCAGCAGGACTGGGAACACCAGAGAAAGAAGCAACCATAAGTTTTTATGTGGCTGAATGTATGGAATTCCCCGTTCTGGGACAATTTGAAGAGAATCTAACGATGGAAGAAGCTTTGAAGATATATGAGCAGATTCCGTCAGATAGAATGAATGGTATCAAAGGAGTTGGATTCCATCTGGATGATGGTAGTTTTTATGATGGTGATTATCCATTGATGTCAGCAGGAAAAATGGAGGTCGATATGATAAACTGCATCGATCATTACAAAGAAAGTCCACTGGTGCAGGAAGCGGTTCAGAAGATGCAGGTATACTTGGCTGGAACTGAAAAGGAAAAAGAAAAGACAACTGTGTTTCCGGAAGAAAAAGAAGTTGTATATAAAGAGCCAGCTAAATCGGAACAGTTTGATGAACCAGGAGGAAAAACCATAGAAGCAGTAAGTAAACCAGAGCCGGTGCAGACACAGATCAAACAGCCAGATACAGAAAAAACGGATAGTGCAAAAAAGGAAGGCAAGAAGGAATCAGTGTTAAAGGCTTTACGAGACAGACAGGCTAAAATAAAGTCACAGGAACAAAGCAAACCATCCAAAGACAAGTTACAGCAGAATAAGAAAGGGGACGTAGAATTATGATGAAAGTGAGATTTGAGGAAAATGAATACCTGGTAATGGCAATGTTCAATACTGGGACACGAAGCACAACCATTGAGAAAATTGAGGAGATTTTACCGCATGTGGAGGATGATGCAGAGGTCTATGGACTCACTGTGAATACCATTGAAAAAATGAAACGTATTTCCAATGCAGAATACCACAAAATTGATTTGACACCGTACCTGCAGGAACCGGAGGATGAGGAGTAATGAAATTACACCAATATGCCATATATCAGATAAAGGGTGGGGCAGAACACAGGAAACTGCGTTTCTGCTCCTATCAATATATGAAGGAACAGCAGATTGACATTCGGGTGGAGAATTATGAGCAGGTTTATATCAGCAGTGCCTTACCAGAGGATTCTGCAGAAAAAATCTGGCAACGATTTCTGAAACAGCCACCAAAGAATTTCAAAGGATATCATTCACTGAGTGTGAGTGATGTGATTGCCTATAATAAAGACGGTGTTACCAACTGTTATTATGTAGATAAGGAACGGGTTGTACCAGTTCCCGGATTTATCAAACTGAATTCTTCTGCAGCACTTATTTCCATGGAAACAGATGATTTTCATGTAGAAGGGAAGAAAGGTAACTGGGTAGCTGCGGATGAAGTGATTGTTGATGGCCGTCAGTTCTTTCTTATGGAGAATGATGTCTATAAACAGAATGTTGGATTTCTGGTGGTCAGTGATACAGGGGATATTGTTGCAGAAGACGTGACAACATTCAATACACCTGAAACGATTGAAGCAATGCGACGATATTTATTACCGGGAGTTGCAGTAATAGAACCGGTACAGAACCAGCCACCAGAGAAGCTGACCTATCAAAAGTATTATGAGAACGGAGAGTACCTTAGAAGTGCAGAATCCGGCACAGAACAGAATTATAATATGATTGACGGGAATGTGAACAATAAGTCGCGCAAAAGGTCAAAACAGCGTGTTTCTGTGCTTGCAAAGCTACATCAGAAGCAGTCAGAGATAGCAAAGCGGAGTGGAAAGGCAGTGCCACAAATGGCTATGGAAGCAGAGAATGAGCGAAACCGGAAATAGGATGAAGAGTGTCTGGATCAGAAATGGTCTGGATGCTCTTTTTGCTGTCATGTTGCTGACAAAAGGGCAGATTAGTGAGATAATACAATAAGAAATATATGTATTTGGGGGCGATAACTTGAATCAGATTGAGATAAATAATTTTTTAGAATATTGTTATCAGATGAGTTCAGAAATGAACTATGCATTTTATTTGGAAGAGGATGAGTATTGGTCAGAAGAAAGGAACAGACGATTCAGAAATGGAATTATTCCAGGACTGTATAGAGAAAATGACCCTACACTATTAAGAATAATTGGACAGATGTGCGACCATGCAGAATTAATTACACTGCTTAATAAATATCGAACAGAACATTTGGAATCCAAATTGGTTAGATATGCAAAAGAACGTGGGATAGAATCGCATATGCCTCCAGTTGAAGAACCACTAGCTGAATGGATTTATAACAATAATTATATGATGGCGTTTCCCTTATGTGGAGAAACTACTTCAATGGATAATACGGTATTTAGGAATGAACCAGAAAAAATTTTAAGCTATGTGTTCATAAAATTGAAATATCATTATTACGCAGAAGATAGACGTAAACACTTAGTTTGTGAACAGCCAAATACTGACGAATTATATAATGACTATTTCTCAAAGGCATCTGAATATAGGACCTATGGATTAATACCGATTAGTGAACAGATAACGCTGAGCGCACATGATGATCCAGTCAGGTTGTTTGACCATGTACACAATAAAACTGTATTTTTACAGATTCCGAGACCGTTGGCAATGGTTTTTAATGATTTGATTAAAAAGCAATATATTAATCGATTATCATTCCGTTCAGAGGATGCTTATATTTATACTGGTGAAATTCATTTAAGCCATCTAGAGGAAGCAGTCGAAAAGGGGAGAATTTTTACACTAGATCTTTGTAAATTGCCTGAAAGTACGAAATTGTATTCGAATTCATACGAAGATAGTTTGTGGATAAAACATGAGGGAACGGATATTACCTTTGAAGAATTGTGCGAAGACTTCCGAACAGACGAGAATGCGATAATTACCCAGATGGTTCATTTGCAATATAGCATGGATAGCGGGACAATTACACATTTGGATCATGAATATATTTTCTATAGTATAGATGAATATGAAAAAAGGATTGGATCTCACAATATTAAAGGAGAACTGAAGAAAAGAATAAAGATGTTCAAAATAGATGCATCACATATACCGTTTGATTATCCATGTGAAATGATTAAGATTGATGATTGCAAAAGGGAATGGATTGAAGTGCCCTTTATCTATTATGTTCTAAATATGTTTTTTGTGCACAAGGATTTATTGCAGGAATACTTTGAAAGTATTCTGTTATAGAGATATTAACCATAATACGAGGAAGGTAGGATTGTATACAAATGGAACTTAATAACATATATAATTTTAAAAATCCAGTCAAACATTTTTTGAATATTGATGGGTTGGCGTTTCCAAACAATATAACTCCAATGGATATTGCGTCGCTTGCATGGGCAGAACCTATTTCCTTTAGAATACAAAAAGACGGAGATAAGTATAGGACACTAAAAATGCCTAATATTCTTAATTTAGTGGCAGCATATCATCATTTTAAAAATATGCCAAATTTCGATAGCATTCAAGCAATGGATATTACGCATAAGAGATTATCTGCAAATGTGGAGACTGGAGATTTCGCATCAGGAGAGTATGATTCTCAGTTAGAAGGAGATTTTAACAATTTATGTGTTTATGATAACCTTATTAGACTTGACATCAAAGAGTATTACGGAAGAATTTATACCCATAAAATTGATTTTGATGGTCATGAAGAACGTTATCTGTCAAATATGAATTGTGGCGCAACAAATGGATTGCTGATGGGAAATTATTTATCACTGTATTTTGCTGAAAAAAATCTTACAGAAATAAGCCGAGTGATACAGCAATATATTACGGATGCAGGTATAGAATGTGAATTTTCATATTTTTCGGATGATTTCTATTTCTTCTGTAATAAGGAAGATAATGAAAAAATAATTGCGATTTTTGATAAAGCAATTGAAGCATATGAGTTGGAGAGAAGTGACAAAAAGGAAGTATGGACATATGAGACTTTTAATAATCATAATTTAGTGGCACGTTATTGGAAAAAACTGATTGCACATTGTAATATTCGGTATAAGCCGGATAATGATAATAATAAGCTTTACTTTATAAATCAAATGGTTTATAGGATATCGAAGTTAGATGATGATAAATTAAAGAAAGTATTTATAAACAATATATTCAAAATCAGGTATTTTAGGGAATTGGAACTGGAAAAATTTCAAGTGAAAAAATACGATTATCATCAGCTGTGCTTTATGCTCAAATTTTCACCGGAAGCTATGTTATATGCTACAGACCGTTTTGCGGATATGCAGGCATTTGATAATCAGAAAATGCATCGCTTCTTTGAAGTTCGTTATAAAGAATGTTTGCTTAGGAACTTCAACGAGGAGCAATTGTACTATTTTTATGCAATATCACTTTTTCAGTTTGAAGATATTATTCAGAAGTATTCTGGACTTGTCTCAAAATCAAGAAATCAGATTCTGATAGCATATTATTGGAAGAATAATTTGTTTTCGCAGGATGAAGTAGATTATTTGAAAACATTAACTGAAGAACAGTATTGGTTTCAAAATTACCATATGATATTGTACAGACAAGAACTACTTCAAGATATTGAAAATAGTATTGAACTATTCTTGATACCTGATGCTGTAAAGCTTGTTCATTGCAATAATAAACAAAACCAGTTACGAAGAAGGGCAACATACTTGTCGTTTTATAAAGATAACTTACAAGCTGGTAATCCCATTATAAGAGACATCTCCGATGTCGAACAGGCAATCATAGATTATTTAGACTTACGTATAGAAGAGAGTGAAGAGGCTTTTGCGGAAGAAGAATAGTGGAGTATTTATTCTTAATCAGATATAAGTTGCTCAAAAGATACATTGAAAATTTCACAAAGTGCTTTGATTTCAATATCAGTAACATATCGCTGGTTGGTTTCAATCCTGGTAATGACATTTTTATCCATATCATATCCAGCGAGTTGAAGCTGATGAGCCAGATCACGTTGGGACAAATTATGTTCTTTACGGAGTGCCACCAGATTGGCACTGATTAGATTCTTTTCACCGGATTTAGTTCTTGGTTTTGGCATTGTATTCATCCCTCCTGTCGATTTGTGTCAAAATGTTTGTCTCACTTTTCGCACCATGCATATTGATTTTACAAAATATTGAATGTATAATCGGTTGTAAAAGTGAGACAAGATGAAATATTACAATGGAGGAATCAGAATTGAGTAGAGACGATAAGAAGAGAATACTGTTTAATTTGATGATAGGCGGATATGATGCAAAACAGTTACCGGAAGATGTGGTCGGTCTTGTGAAAAATGAAATGGAACCGGGAAGTATTTGTGATAAACTATATGCAGAGGTATATGAAAGAAATAGAAGTCTGTGCAAGAGACTCGATGTTGAAGAGGATGCAGATATTGAGTGTATCATCAATAACCTTTTTGAAATTGCGGAGCGACTTTCTACAAAAATGTTTGAGTATGGAGCAGATCAGAATATTTTAGAGAAATTGGATGGGGATGAATGGGTAACGGCAAAATAAGAAATAAACAAAACAAATGGAGATATATAGTCTTTGGAGTGATTTTGTTATCGGTGATTGGTATTGGTGCTTCTTATATTTACCAACGCAGCATTTACACAGGGATTCCTGATTTAAGTAACAACTTCGATAGTGGTGGTAATTATTATATGTCAGTTGTTTCAAATTCAAGAGAAATATCAGATAAGGAAGCATTTGCAGAACAGATTGTTCAGATGAGTAGAGATAATTCGTTTAAGACAATTAAATTCTGTGTGGAAGAAAAAGGCTATCCACAGGCAATGAATGTATCTGTATACCGTACATCTAAGGACATAGAAAAAGGAAATCCTGTTTTCCAATTCAATTATGCACCAGATGATGATAATGTAGGATACGATATTTATCATAATCCGGAGAAGTACAAGCTTGTTATTCAATAAAAGGGTTTTTCATAAGCTGAAATTACGATATAATTGCCTTTGAAATATATCGACTACAGAAGGAGAACTCACAATGAAAGAATATATTACAAGTACCGAGCAGGCGCAATGTTTAGAAGTAAAAGAAATCTTTGATACATTTCTTCAAGAGGTAGGAGATTCCTGTATCGTAGATGCTTATCCTTTTGGGTTTCTGGTTATGGAATGGTTTCATGAAGAATATGGATTCAGCAGTCAAAAAATATTTTTAAATGCTTCTGATTTATTTGATTATATGTTGTCCTACTGGGAAACATATCAAGCACATAAAATAATTAGAGTAGAAGAGCAGGATAACGAGCAGATGCTGAGTAAGGCGATAGATACAATTAGGTATACAATGCAGGATGAACGTAATGAACTGATTATGCAATATGAAAATGCAGCAATGCTATGGGATGTTCAAAATTAAAATAACTGGCATCATTCTTTTAAGCTATAGAATGATGTCAGTTATTTTGTTATAAGTCTTGTGATTTCTCTTGTCGGTGATTTCGTGTGTGACTGGTGCCAAGGATACTATCCACATTGGAACACACGGTACGAAGTTCTTTCTGGTAATCTCTAAAATATGAATAAGTGTCATTTTGTGCTGATCGACGAACGGTCAGTTTTTCTTTTTGCTCTTTAAGAGATTTCATGGATGGATAGTTACCATATGGATTTTTGTCTTTCAGATATTTGACAGCAGCTTCATAAAGCTGGATTTCTGATGAATGTTCATTTCTAAATTTTCCCTTGCTCTTAGCATTTAGCATCTGACCATAGATGGATTTATTTGCCAGGTACTGGCCAGTGTAATGAATTTGCTGGTTGATGTCTTTGAGCTGTCCTTCGGTATCTTTTAATTCTCGTCTGGAAACTGATAATTTATCTGATACTTCCTCAAAGGATAACTGCAGATTTTCTCTTGAGCCATATTCATGTTCCTGCACATAGGCTATCGTTTTTGCCATTTGCTGTAGATTGGAAACCTTTACTTTTTCAGCATAGTATTCGTTTTGCTGTGCCTTCACACAGTTTTGCAGATCAACAACTAATCGTAAGTCGGAACGAATAAAAAGAATTGCAATCGGGTCAGCTTCATAATCGTAGGAAGGATTATAGGTAGCGGTGCCACTATCATATGCCTGTGTAGTAGACGTTGCAGGTGTAACTGGTTCTTTATCGGAAGCATCATGTACAATTCCTTTTTGATTTTCTGCAAAGAGTTTCAGCAGATATTCTTTTCCATAATGCGTTCCTAGTGCACGTTCTGAAATATTCTTATCACGATCTGGAATGTGATAACTCAACCGACCTCTCTTTTCAATTACCTCAATCTCATATTTTTCCATCAGTGCTGTTTGAAATTCTTCCATACTTTTTGCAGTAGAAGCGATATCAGAGATTGAATCTCTAAGGGATTGCTTTTTTGTTTGGAAGATTGTATTTCTTGGAGTCAGACCATCAGCCACAATCTGTTCATTCAGTTCATCTAATTTCTGTTGTCCTTTCCTCTTTGCCCAATATTCTCTCTCGGAAACTTTTTCAGTGGAAGGGGAGAGCAGATCCACTTGATATAGATTTTCACGCTGACACATCTCCATAACTTCTTTTTGCAAGTATCGTAGGTAATCCTTAGTCAGATGATGCTTAAATCCGGCTCGGCTGTCGCATCGTCTTTCCATAAAAGGTTGCTCTGGAACATCCAACTTCCGAACAGAATTAATTACAATATGCACATGGATATTACCGCTGTTATTATGACCATCGGTGTGAGTGCAGACTAAAGCCTGATGTCCTGGGAAATTCTTTCGTGCATATTCCATACCAAGTGCCTGTGCCTTTTCTCCGGTCAGTCCGTGGTCTTCGGTATCCTTTGGGTCAAAGCTGATGATATAGTGATGGGATTTGATTTCATCATATTTATTATTTTTATGAAATTTGTGGTTGACCATTTCACATTCTTCGTCGAGAAGCATAGGTTCACAGTTGATACCGTCCATGTAATATTCTTCTCGGAGCACCATGCGTCCTTGTTCATCCAGGATGGGTTTGTTGGTTATCTCATTATGCTGAAACAGAAGATAATCCATAATCTGTCCGTAATCTGCATTTTTACTTGCGTTGTGTTTTAACACTGCCATGGAAATCACCTGCCATTCTTTTTACGTCATTTCTTAAATCAAAGAGTTCTGTAATACACTGATGTATCTCATCCTGCATAGCAAGGGAACGGATACCGCCAGTGTTAAAATATCTCGCTATCTGATTTAGATTATTTCCAATCTTTCCAAATTCAGCAGCTAAAGTCTGCAGCTCTGGTAAGTTGGCTACAATGTCATAACGAATCTCCATCTTTCCATCCAGTATCATTTTGCGAAGATAAGCGGAACGGGAGAGTCCTGCTTCTTTTGCTTTTCCCGTTACAACCTCATATTCCATATCAGTTAGACGGAGGGTAATGTGGTGGGAACGGTTCAATTCTTTTTCTTTCTTTGGTCTTGTCATTTGATATATCTCCAATCATTTTATTTGCGTTAGCAATCCATCCGGGTGAATAACACGGAGCTGCGACCACTTTAGTGGAAGCCAACTAACTTCATCTGTGAGGAAGTTTTATCATCGAGGGAATGGGGAGCGAAATCACCATCAAGATATGCCGAAGGGAGACAAAAACACCAGAATGGGGTTATTGTGTCACACAGGCGAATCTTGCCCTGAGAGACTTATCCCTTCACTAATCTCCTCGGAGAGAAGCAAAAATACAGGTACAAAAATTAAAAAATGAAAAAGATACCTGTATTTTCCCCTCTGAGCAAGGAGATAGGTGAAAGGGGGACTGCAAAGAATGAATAGAAGAGAAGAAAAAAGTGTGATGCAGTCAACGTCACTGTTAGATCATTTACGAAAAATGGAGCAGACCAATATACGAGAAGTAAGGAAAGAAGACCTGGTGGATATAGCAGATGTGGAGATTGATTCTTCCCTGCCTGTGGAAGAACGGGTATCCAATTACCTGAAACAGATAAAGAATCCATATTGTTATCTTTCCCATGGAGTGATTGTGAAAATAAGTTTTGCAGGACAAAGCAAGCTGGAAGAGTGCATGAGCAGATGTATTGCTATGGAATAAATGATAAAAAATGTTGTCTCGAAAAATGATACAAAAAGTTGTGGCGTAAAACAGAGATCTATGCTATTATGGTGTTGGGTCAATTAAAAAAGAGTATTCAAGTAGCCATCGGGTTCTTGGTTTACAGCCGCAAGGCAAGTAAATTAGGAGGTCGGTGGCTTTTATGCGCTCATTTATAAAAAAGTCTAATAATGCTGCACGTTATCTTAGATTATCTCGTGAAGATGGAGATAAGTTAGAAAGTGACAGTATCAGTAATCAAAGAGATCTGATCAACGAATTCGGAAACAGAAATAGTGGAATCAATATTGTCGAGGAGTATGTCGATGATGGATACAGCGGAACCAATTATGACCGACCGGCATTCAATCGAATGTTGGAAGATATTAAGAGTGGGAAAATAGATTGTATCATCGTGAAGGACTTATCCCGACTTGGAAGAAATTATATTGAGACAGGAAGATACCTTGAAAAGATATTTCCATTTATGGGAGTCAGGTTTATTTCTGTGATTGATAACTATGACAGTGCCAGTGAGGACGGAGATGTAGACCAAATCATAGTCCCATTCAAGAATCTTATCAATGATTCTTACTGTAGGGACATCTCAATGAAAATCCGTAGTCAGTTAGATGTAAAAAGAAAAAAAGGAAAATTTATTGGCAGCTTTGCCAGTTATGGATATTTGAAAGATAAGAATAATAAGAACCATCTTGTGCTTGATCCATTTGCAGCAGATATCGTAAAGCAGATATTTCGATTGAAATTGGAAGGATACAATTCTCAGAGGATTGCAGAAACCCTAAGCAGTATTGGTGTGCTTCCACCAGCAGAATATAAAAGAAGTCAGGGAATGAATTATGATAGTGGCTTTTGTGCAGGTACTAACACAAAGTGGTCACTGGTTGCAGTGAACAGAATTTTAACAAATGAGATATATACAGGGACGATGGTTCAGGGCATTAATCGGAAAATCAATTACAAGGTAAAACAGAGCAGGGTCATTCCAAAGGAAGAGTGGATTCGGGTAGAAGATACCCATGATGCAATTATTGAACGTCCGGTCTTTGAGGAAGTGCAAAGATTGTTGGAGATTGATACAAGGACATCGCCTGATGAAGATGCTGTTTATATATTTTCTGGATTAGTGGTTTGTGGTGATTGTGGTCAGAATATGGTGCGGAGAAGAACCAAAAGAGGAAACAAGATTTACAACTATTTTCACTGTAGTACCTACAAAGGCGGTAATGGATGCAGCTCCCATTTAATCAATGCAGAAAAGTTGGAACAGATTGTATTGGAAACCATTCAGAAGCAGATTGCTTTGGTCATGGATGCTCAAACAGTTCTCAACCAGATTGAGAAGATTCCAGAAGAGCAAAATAGCGTAAAGGTTATAACAGGGCAAATTGCAGTTTTAGATGGAGATATTGAAAGATATCGAAATTTAAAAACGAAGGTCTATACGGATATGCTAGATGAAGTAATTACAAAGGAAGAATTTGCTGATATCAATGCAAGATTTAGTACACGATTGGATGATGCGAAGAGCCATAAGAATGAATTATTACAGAAGAAACATAGAATGATGGCGAACACAACACATCTAAAGCCTTGGGTCGATGATTTAAAAAAATATCAGAATATTGCAAAACTGGAACGTCAGGTTGTGGTCATGCTGATAGATCAGATTGTTGTATATGGAAAGGACAGTGTTCATATTCGTTTTCATTATGGTGATGAAATGCAAGAAATCTTAGAGATGGCAGGCATGATGAATGCGAATGACAGAAGAGGGGAGGATGCGACATGCGTGTTGTAAGTTATACCAGATCTACGTCTTGCATGATTTATGAAGATATTCCGAAAGACATTATTACACAGCAGAACAATCGGATACAAGAATATGCCAAAGAACGTGGCTGGAAAATTGAAGAAAAGTACAGTGATAGAAAGCAAGACAAAGAAGAGAATACAGCATTTGAGCAAATGCTTCAGGACGGTATGGCTCGGAAATTTGATGTTGTTATTGTGGATTCTCTCTTTCGGACTGGCAAAGATTTATGGAGAGCCAGGGAAGTTCTTCTTCAGACTTTTCATTTTTCTGGAATTGCATTTGTGGTTGTGGAAGATAATTTTTGCAGTATTGGGAAGAGTAATGAGGAAGCAGATGCTTTTATAGAAAAGAAATATGGAGATTATCGTGCAGAAAATATTCGTCGCAGGGTTCTTGCCAGAAATAGAAATGGGATTCTTAGCTGGAATGATTTGAAATATGGATATCGTCTGACAGAAGACTATCAGTTGGTAAAGGATGATGAAACGGCAGCAGTTGTTGTTCGAATATTTCAGATGTGCGCCGATGGGAAATCAATACAGGAAGTTGCAGATACGCTCTCAAGCGAAAAGGTTCTATCACCACTTGCCAAAAGAGGTACAAACGTAAAGGTGGAAGATCCATACAAATGGACACGCTTAGGTGTTCGTCGATTGATAGATAAGACTGTATATAAAGGATACTGGACGAAAATCGTGCAAGGTGAAGAAATTCATCTAACGAATGAACCAATCATATCAGAAGAATTATTTGAAGCTGCACAAATAGCAATCAAACCCAAAAACTATATCAGCAAAAAACCAAAAGCAAAGCATCCATACACGGGACTTATGTGTGATGTAAACGCAGGATTTTGTCTTCGTTTCAGAGAGAATAGAAGCGGTGTTCAATATTTTGCCAATGCAAAAAAAGGAAAAGAAATAAAGTGGTTATTGTATGAGGACGTAGATAAAGCGGTTGTGACTGCATTGAATAGAGAAAAAGAAAAAGCAGAATCCGTATTCAGCATAATTTCACAGGGATGTGAGGATTTAAAAGAATCAGAAATCCTGAAAGTCCATGAGTTGTATCGGGAACATGCGACTTTAATCATGGAAATGGAAAGAGAACGTATGGAATTTTTCAGACAGTATAAAAATAATGAAATTACGGATGAAGAATATGATTGCCTTTCAGAACAATGCAAAGATTTTGTTTTACAGTCAGAAGAGAGGACTCTTGAATTGCAAGACAAGATAATACGCATAAAAAAAGCATTCTCCCACAAAAATCCTTGGATGAAATTGTTCTTGTCCTGGAATGATAAAAAAGTGCTGGATGCAAAAACCTTAAACAAATATATAACCAGAATCCATATTGATAATCTGGAAATCATTGGGTTTGAAATGAAAGAAAATAAATGGTATTTGGAATTACCAGAGCAATGGAGGAATTGATATGGCAAGGAAAAGTCGTAAGAATATAATGAAGCCAATCTCAACAGAGGGCGTTAGTGATGGCTCTAAAATTGTTGAGACAAGTGCAATCGCAAGTATTTTAGATACAAAAAAACTGAGGACTGCAGCATACATCAGACTTTCGGTAGAGAATAATGGTCATGATACTGAGGACAGTATCCAAACACAAATGGACTTGGTGGTGAATTTCATTCAAGAACACACAGACCTGCAATTGATAGATACATTCGTGGATAACGGTTATTCTGGTACAAAATTTGATCGTCCTGAATTTGTAAGGATGATGGATTGTGTGAAGAGTGGAAAAATTGAATGTATCGTTGTAAAGGATTTATCCAGATTTGGTCGAGATTATCTCGAAACGGGATACTATCTGGAAACCATATTTCCTTTATTGAATGTCAGATTTATAGCAGTCACAGATAATTTTGACAGTATTCGTGAGGCTGATCGAAATAGTCTTTCGGTTCCAATTAAAAATATGGTCAACGCAATGTACGCAAAAGACTACTCCAGAAAACAGGAAGTGTTCCGTGAGATGTGTAAAACAACAGGGCGTGTGATGGGAATCAATGCTCCTTATGGATATAAATACTTACCGGACACGCAAAAACTTGTGATAGACGAAGTCGTGGAACCTTATGTGAGAATGATATTTGCGTGGACACTTGCGGGGGTAAAAAGGATAGAGATTGCAAAGAGGATGCAGCTTATCGGAGCACCAACTCCAGGAGAATATGATAATCGTAATACGCAGAAAAAGTGGGTTGGAGATACAGTCAAATTGATTACCTATAACCCAGCATATGCAGGATTTCACGTAATGGGGAAAAGCAAATTGTCACTGTACAAGGGAATCAACAAGCGCATTGACCGGAATGAGTGGTTATATTTCCCGGATTTTCATGAGCCATATATTACTGTAGAGGATTACGAACAGATAGAAAAAACAATCTTCCAGAATAAAAAAGAAATGGAAGACCGTTTGAAGGTAAGAGCTGCAGAACGAGAAAAATTACCAGATTATTTTCCTGGAATGGTTTACTGTGCTGATTGTGGAAGACGCATGGGATTCTATCGTGGTTGTCATCACAGAGGATATACAGAATTGACATTTCAGTATTATCGCTGCAAGTACTCAAAAGAATTTGCACAATGCAGTAACAAAAAGATTCAGCAGAATTTCTTGATAGTAGTTGTTACAGACCAAATAAGAAACTTGATACAACTCGCTAGTGATAAAAAACAGATTTTGAAGGATATTCAATCTGGGGCAATTAAGGCAAATGCACTGGACATGCTAAAGCGAAATATTTCCAGATTGATGGAACAGGAACAAAATCTGGAAGATAAAATGATGAAAGCCTATATGGATTATGCAGACCAATTGTTAGATGCCGATGATTATCGCATGGTCAAAGAAAAAATGATACGAGATCGGCAGGAAAAGACAGAGAAGAGAGAAACACTGGAACAGAAACTGATGAATATGGAGTTGGCAGTAAAAAAGTATCAGGAATTTGTAGATGGATTAGAAGAATATCTTCAAGTTCCAGAGTTCAATCCTACACTGGTGAAAGAACTTGTGAATAAAATCTGGGTCAGTGATGATGGACGTGTAGAAATAGAATTTAAGTGCCAGGATATCTTTCAGAATGATTTGGTCTTGGAATTTATGGGTGAGAAGCAGATGGAGGAATATGAGGTATGATAGCATTTTATTTGAGACTATCTGAGTCGGACGGAGATTTAGGCATCGACGGAAAGAATGAAAGCAATAGTATTGAAAATCAAAGATTACTTCTGAATACATACTTCGAAGCCAGAGAAGATATTGAGGGGGAAATAATAGAATATGTTGATGATGGTTATTCCGGCACAAATTTCGACAGACCTGCGTTTAAACGTATGATTGAAGATGCTAAAAAAGGTCAAATCAAAATGATTATAGTAAAAGATTTGTCCAGACTGGGGCGAGACTATATTGTTGCCGGTGATTACATAGAGCAGATATTTCCACTACTGCAGGTGCGGTTCATTGCAGTCAATAATGGATATGACAGTGATAAGCATGCAAGTGGAACGATGGGATTTGATATGGCTGTCAGCAATCTGATCAATACTTTTTATAGTAGAGATCTATCAAAGAAGATGAAAGCTGCAAATAAAGTTCGATGGGAAAAGGGAATCAGTACATCAGGGAGAGCGCCATTCGGATATCTTGTCGATCCTGAACGAAAAGGGAAATGGAAGATTGATCCCGAAGCAGCCGAAATTGTGCGTTTTATCTTTGATTTGGCTTTGGAGGGCAAGGGAACTTCTCAAATAACATATCACATAAACGAGAGAAAATACCCTGTTCCTTCTATATATAACAGTATTAAGAAAAACTGGAACTTTGCTCAGGTAGTGACAACGGATTCAGAAAGATTATGGACCTTTGGAATGGTTTTGGGTATTTTAAAAAGATATGAATACACAGGCGCAATGGTAATAGGACGGAAAAAATCATTATTTGTAGGAGCCAAGAGAGGTGTATCACAACCGTGGGATAAGGTCACAGTAGTAGAAAATGTAAATGAACCGATTGTTTCACATGAAGAATTTGACCAGGCATCTTTGGTAATTAAATCAAAGCAAAGACCGGATTTTACATTAGAACAGAGTTATTCCTTAAAAGGGCGTGTACGGTGTGGAAATTGCAGAAATAGTTTAGCTTATACAGCAGCAAATTCAGAAGAAATGTTTTATTGCGGACACAAAAAGAATATTGGAAAGCACTCTAAGTGTTGTGAAGATAATTATTCCATGAAGAGAATTGAAGGTCTGGTAATGAACTCTCTAGAAGAAATGATTCGAACATTTCAGTGGTTGGGAGATAAGGCAGAGAAGAAAACCCGTAATAATATGGTAGTAGCTAAAAATCATGCAAAAGAAGCGAAAACACAGTTGGAGGTTCTTAAAGCAGATAAGATACGTCAATATGAAACTTACGCAGAGGGTATGATAAGCAAGGAAACATATCTGAAAAGGAAACAGGAACTGATGGAGAAGATAGATATTCTGGAAGCTGAAATAAAAGCTGATGCAGAGCAAGTTAAAATGCAGAATGAATTGCGTGAGACCGCTATTCATATGACCAGTATCGCAGGAAAACATAGTGGTGATCAGAAGCTGACCAGAGAAATGGTTGAGACATTTATCAAAAATGTATATGTCTATGACAAAGACCATATTGAAATCACGTTCCTATTCGAGGATGAAACAAAAAATTTATTAGAGCAGGTGAAGGAACAGGAGGCAATATGACAATGAGCAATTTTATGAGAAAAGGTGTTATTCCGTTATTGGCAATCGGTGTTTTACTGTATTTGGGACAATACATATATATGGTAGATGGACAGCTTGATTGGTTCCAGCTGGCAATGGTCATTGGGATACCAGTGGGGATTCCATATATGTTTGTGGTTATCCCATTACACTGGAATCTGTCTGGATTACTGGGAATGATGGTGTTGTGCATAATGGTTGGTGGATTATTTGGGTGTGTTATCGCTGCTTTTCTTGTGGTTCGGGCAGTCGGATATGTGATTATATTCCCAATCAGCCAACTAAAAAGTATATTATTTTAAAAATGCTTATGCATAATCTTGTTTATTAGAACTAATAGTGATATGCTTGTATAACAAATGTTGAAGGGAGTTGATTCTATTGGTACGAACAAAGATGATTCTTGAGTTAGACTCTGCAGAACGTAATCGACTGGTAAAAATAGCGAACGATGTGAATGAATCGGCTCGTACACAATAGAAAATAATTATTGGTGGCGCGGCTAAACGAGATGTGATTACTGGTTATGCAAGGGATATTTTATTCCACTAATGGAAATTTTTATCCTTTAACGGTAGTAATTTAAGGGCTGCCTAAGAGAAAACACTACATATTGTGTTTATGAGTTATAACAACCACTATATATAGTGGTTGTACAAAACACGGTGAGCAGTTTAAGAGCAAACCGTTTATGGGTGTACAGTACATGAAGATTTAGAGTAGAAACTCTGATTCGACTATGTAACCCCTTATTAGCGGTCGTAGCACTCAGCCGATATTATTTCAAAGTAGTAGTTTTCTCGAACCCCTGGCTAAATAACATTTTCAGAATACCTGATGAGCATATCATCCCTATGGTGTGCTAATCAGATCTCCTGAAAAGGTGATCTATGACAACTAAATAAAAAAGAGCTACCGCAGTTGAATACGGCAGCCCCAGCAATGCAGATTTTACTCAATGCGACTGGCCAACAATAGAATGTGGTGTGACTGTTAAAATGGTACGTTTCCTTTCGGAATGATAGCCAGTGATATGATAGGCGATCCCTTTCCATGGACCTTCCAGAAATCGGATATAAGACCGACCATTTTCATGTAGCGTGATATGCGTTCTGTTGAGATTGCCAATTCCGGTATTCAGAATAATCTCATTGGGATGCTCAGCACCATTACAACAGGCTTCTAAATCTACACTTTTGCCATTGCGGTCATAAAAGTATCTGTAGTGGTCATCGACCTCTATCGGGTACCACGGTAATGCATTATTAGTCTCTGCAGCAGTAGCTGGCTCAGGCGTACTTGTGAGATGAACTGTTGCAATTGGTGCAGAAGATGGTTCTTTTCCGGGAGCAGTTAGTAAATGCTCGGTTCCAATTACGGTGAAAAGAGGTGCCAGATTTAGAATGGTTCGGCGGGGTGTCTTATCAAGATTTTCCTGACCAATGATTAGAAAATCACGTCCACCATATGCTCCACCGATAAAGGTAAGAAAGTGGATGCCAGTCTCGATTGATTGCCTGGCATAGGCAAGGTCATTTGCAGTGATGCTTAAGAGTACTTTGGAGGGAAGCAGATTGTCCTCGTATTCAGCAAAAATACGAGTGTTCGGCATAATGGTTTGATACTTACCGTTGGATTTCTGCTTTCGAATAATAACTTCATGTTTTTGCATTGGTAGCCTCCTTACAAAATAAGTGTTGTTCTTTCACTAGAACAGGTTTGCAGCCAGATTTAACAACCATATTTCAGAAAATAATATCGGAATATCGTTATCTGGCGTAAGGACATATTTGCTCTAATTTTCGTACATAGCAAGTCATTTCGAGAAAAAAGACCGATTAACTTTCTGTTTTTATTGAGATAAGTGCATTGAGTGCTGATAAATCGAGAGTAAATATCGAGATTTCACTTTTAACGGTAGCAATTTAAGGGCTGTCTAAGAGAAAACACTATATATTGTCTTTGAAAGTTATAATAACCACTATATATAGTGGTTACGCAAAGTACGGTGAGCAGTTTAAGAGCAAAACGTTTATGGGTGTACAGTACATGAAAACCAGAGGCGATAATTCGGATTTCATTATGTAAATCTTTATCAGCGGTCGTAGCACTGAGCCGACATTATGTTAAAGTAGTAGTTTTATCGAAACCCTGGCTTAATAACATTTTCAGAATATCTGATGAGCATATCATCCCAATGGTGTGCTAATCAGATCTCCTGAAAAGGCGATCTAAGAACATTGAAAAAGAAAAAGAGCCACCGCAGTAAATGCGGCAGCCCCAGCAATGCAGATTTTACTCAATGCGACTGGCCAACAAAAGAATGTGGTGCGGCCTTCCGGTAACGGAATACTCCTCACATTTGTAGGCACCGGATGAGTGAAGAATGATGCTACCAACTTCGATTTTAAAACGATGCATACGCAGGTCTTTGTTACTCAATCCAAGGTTGATTTGTACCTTACTGCCAATAGGCGTAAGTTCTGCATCAGCCTCCATGGTTTTCGTCATGGGTGAGCCATAAGCGGTAGTTTTCATTTGCAGTGTTACATGGTCTTCATAAAGCATATTAGTTTTCCTCCTTATTCTGTGGGTGCAAGAAAGCTGATCATTTCAGGCGATACATCTGCTTTGAACATGTCGACTTTGATGATTACATTTCTGTTTGACGGGTAACTGATTATTTCTTTGCAGCTGTAAAGATTACTACTCCAGAGAATGAGGGTACCTTCCTCCAGATAGAAGCAACCTTTTTCAAGGTCTCTGCATGAGATGGTTGGAGCGAATACTGGATATGGCTGCTCCTCAAAAATGA
>JAQUUB010000198.1 GCA_028694115.1 Lachnospiraceae bacterium | reverse complement strand
ATACATTTCCTCCATTTGATAAATAATTGTGAATTGTGGGCAACAAAAAAGCCGCCCTTTTGAAGCGGCGAGCTTCTGGCTAACTTGGCCCGCTAACTCGACAGGATATTTTCACGCTGGTTGGTGTTATCCTCCGCCATCTGCGTGATGGCCTGTTCATCCGTCAGGCTGCGGACGATGCAGGGCATATCCGTGAAGCTCGCAAGCTTGCCGGCCTTCTGACGGCGGTGGCTCCCTGACTGTGGATTTGTCGCTCAAGGGCCGGAAAGGCAAAAAAACAGGGCTGGAGCGTCAATGCGGATTTGAGCTGGGCTTTTTAGCGCTGCTGCGCGGGTTAGGGTGCTGAATATGGTGTTGCCTGTTTATGGGTGGAAAATTATATCGTAAGCGAGATTCCGAAGAGCTGTCAGAATGTCGGCAAAGAAAAGGCGCAGTAATTTTTCTGCAATTTTTGCTTTTAAGAGGACAATCCTTGAAAATTGGGCACCCAGTCCCGTCCTTTTCGTTCCGTATTTACATAAAAGCACTTGAACAAATCACAAAACACATCACTTGAAATATTCAAGAATTACTTGAATATCACCAAAAGAGGTTATATAATGTAATTAACATTGAGATTTTATGTGTATAGCCTAAAAGGAGGCAGAATATGGCTGTCTGCTATGACAAACTTTGGAAGTTATTGATCGATAAAAAACTGAATAAAACACAGCTTTGTGAGAAAGCAAAGGTCACAACCAATGCTATGGCTAAACTCGGAAAAAACGAGGATGTGCGAGTTGAGGTATTGGTCAAAATCTGTACGGTCTTAGAATGCTCCATTGATGACATTATGGATATTGTTCAAGAGTAAATTTTAAGGCTTGACGAAACCTTTTGTTTTTACATCAAGTATGTTCTCATAATACAGAATTATCGGAACACAAAACAAAGCATAAGGAGGATTACTGCTATGCTACCGGAAGAACTTGCAAGAATAAAAATAGACAAGCAGCTAAACCACGCTGGATGGGACATCGTTTCTCGTAATGAATATGTACCCAATAATTCTTCAGCGGTCAAAGAAGCGCTTATGCAAGGGAATACAGAGAGCGATTATCTTTTGTTTGTAGACGACAAAGCAATTGCTGTCGTTGAAGCCAAGAAGGAATCCAATGATTTAGGCGAAGTCGTTGCACAACAGGCAGAGAGTTACTCTATCCATCCGCAAAACTGGTATGGTCTGTGGTTTGCACATCAAATACCTTTAGTCTATCTTGCAAACGGCAATAAAATATATTTCAAAAATATGCTTGAACCAGATTCTGACTATGTAGAAATTAGTGAAATGCATTCTCCCAAGAAAATGCTGCAACTAATCAAAAAGGAATCTGAATATGGTGCATTACCAAGAATCGAAAAAGCAGGCTTGCGTGACTGCCAATATGATGCAGAAATCAATCTTGAAGCATCGTTAAAAGCAGGTAAGAAAAAGGCACTCTCCATTCTTGCGACTGGTTCAGGTAAGACATATCTCGCTTGTCTTGCATCGTACAGACTACTGAACTACACCCATACTAATCGAGTGCTGTTTTTGGTGGATAGAAATAATCTTGCTAAACAGACAGAAACAGAATTTACGCAATTTACAAGAACGGAAAATGGAAAAGCACTTAGTGACCTGTATCGAATTAACCGCCTAAAACACAAAGAAGACATCGACGGTGATGTTGTGATTTCTACTATCCAAAAGCTGTTCGCTATACTAACGGGAAGTGCTTTGCCCGACGAAAGCAACGATGATAAAGAAGACGAAATCTTATCATCTATCGAAGAAGACGAATCCACTACACCAATTGATTTGGGTAAGGATTTGAAGTTATCACCGGATCACTTTCAATTCATTGTAATTGATGAGTGTCACCGTTCTATCTATGGAAAATGGAAAGTTGTTTTAGATTATTTCAAAGATGCCAAGATTCTCGGTTTAACGGCTACGCCTACCGAAGAAGCCTATGCTTTTTTCAACAAGAATATCATTGAAGAATATACCTACGATGATTCTGTTGTTGATGGCGTCAATGTCCCTGCTCGTGTGTACAGAATAACGACCGATGTTACTGAACATGGCGGAACAATTAAAGCTGGCGATATGGTTCGTGAACAAAGCAAGAGAGATGGAAATATACACGAATTTATTCTTACGGATAATTCGGTTGAATACGGTTCAAATCAGTTAGACCGTTCTGTAATCAACCCAAGCCAGATTGCTAAAGTTCTGATTACATATCGTGATGCTGTTTATACAGACCTTTACGAAGATAGAAACGAAAGCTGGGAGTATGTTCCCAAAACACTGATTTTTGCAAAAAACGATAACCACGCTTCGCAGATAGTAGAAATTGCAAAACAGGTTTTTGCTGAAAAGTTCAGCTCTGGAAAAGTACCTGATAATTTTGTGAAGAAGATTACCTATTCAGCAGGTGATTCCGATGCATTGATTCGCGAACTCCGTAATGAAAAGGAATTCAGAATTGCTGCAACTGTAACCCTCGTTGCAACTGGCACAGATATCCGACCGCTTGAAGTTGTTCTCTTTATGAATGATGTAAAATCAGAGATTTTATACACACAGATGAAAGGTCGTGGCTGTCGAGTAATCCTTGATGATAAACTGCGTGAAGTTACACCTAATGCAAATACAAAAAACTGTTTCTATATTGTGGATGCGGTTGGTGTTACCGAGCATGATAAAACGATGCCAAAACCTGTACCAGGAACGAATCCGAAAAAGAGGGTTCCGAACCTTGAAACTTTATTAGAATACCTTGCACACGGTGCAGTTTCCGATGATAACCTTGCGTTGCTTAGGGATTATTGCGCTTCCATACACAGACGCTATGAAGATAATCCCGTATTGGGTAGACATCTAACCCAGTTTATTGAGGATTATCACTTCGCACCCCGTACATTGGCAAATACTATCAATACAGCTTTGTCACAAGAAACACTGCCTCCATACAACAGTCCTTCCGAGGACAATTCTGCAAGAAAGAATATGCTTTTCTGCTTGATTGGAAACATCCAAGCCAGAAAGGAATTGCTTACTATGCAGGCTGGATATTTCGTTATATCCGACAGTACCAAGGATGAATTGCTGTATAAAGGCTTTTCGAAAGAATCCGCACGAAAATTCATTGATTCTTTTGAAAAGTGCTTAGAGGATAATAAAGACAGTATTGAAGCACTGCGAATTATATATAACTCCGAAGATGTAGTGATTACACATGATATGCTGCAAACATTGCAAGATAAGCTGATGGCAGCTAACAGGCTGTTTATCCCTTATGAGATTTGGAGAAATTACAAGATTATAGATACAGATGGTTATGTGGAGAAACTGGGTAAGCAAAATATGACAGCACTGACAAATCTTATTCAGTTGGTGCGTTACGCATTCAAAAAGAATACAGATTTAGTCAGCTTGTATACGGGCTATTCACAGAGGTTCAGCTTATATTGCGGACGAAACAACCACAAATTTGACCTCACAGAAAACCAAAGAGAAATCATGAAGCAAATTGCTGATTACATTATCAGCGATGGCGCAATCACTACCGCAGATTTGAATCAGAACGATCCAGATTTGTGGCGTAAAGCAATTACCAGTTTTGGTGCGCCGTTGCTGGCAACAGAAATGCAAACATTATCGAAATATATACTAAGGGTGGCATAAAATGGCAAATAAAAAAATTCAGACAAAGAGTGAATCAGCATTATTGAAAAAAGTTTGGGATATCGCCAATGTACTGGCTTCGGCTGGCGTTGGCTTTACGGACTATGTTACACAGTTGACCTATATCCTGTTTTTGAAGATGGATTCTGAAAAAGAAGCATTAGGCTTAGGCAGCTCTATCCCAGAAGGTTACAAATGGGAGGACTTAACCAAATGCAAAGGGCAAGACATTGTAGATAAATACGAAGAAATCCTCAAAGAATTGTCTAATGACAGCGGATTGATTGGTACGATTTTTACCAAGGCATCCAATAAGATTGATACGCCTACCCACTTGGCTAAAGTGGTCGCTATGGTATCAGAAGAAAACTGGTACATGATGGAGGGAGATTTCAAAGGCTCCATTTACGAAAAAATTCTTGAGAAAAACGGACAAGATAAAAAGAGTGGCGCAGGTCAGTATTTTACTCCCCGTGCGCTCATCAATGTAATTGTTGATGTGGTAGATCCTAAAATCACTGAAACAGTTGCAGACCCTGCCTGTGGGACGGGTGGATTCTTGCTTGCAGCTTATGAACACATGAAGACACAAAGTAAGGAAATTGAAAAGCAAAAGTTTTTAAGAAACAATGCTTTCTTTGGTGCTGATAATACTGCACTTGTAGTTACACTTGCATCCATGAATCTTTATCTGCACGATATCGGTACCGAAAAGAGTCCGATTGTATGCCAAGATTCCTTAACAACAGTATCAGATCGAATATTTGATGTTATCCTCGCCAATCCGCCTTTTGGCACACGCCCACAGGGCAGCGGCGATGTATCTACAATTCGTTCCGAATTTATTAAAACATCCGATAATCAGGTTAATTTCTTACAGCACATTATGTCCATTGTTAAAACAGGTGGTCGTGTTGGCGTAGTATTGCCGGATAATGTATTGACCGACGGAAATGCAACAGCGAAAGTAAGAGAAAAACTGCTCAAAGATTTTAACCTGCATACAATTCTCCGCTTGCCTACTGGCATTTTCTACGCAAACGGGGTAAAAACAAATGTCCTGTTTTTTGATAAAGGAACGCCTACAAAGGACATTTGGGTATATGACTACAGAACAGGCATTAACCATACGCTTGTTACAAAGCCAATGACAAGAAGCAATCTTGATGATTTTGTTTCCTGCTACTGCTCTGGTCACATGGTTGATAGAACTGCTACTTACACAGAAGAAAATCCGAATGGCAGATGGAGAAAGTTCACAGAGGAAGAAGTATATAGCCGTGACCAGTTGAAATTGGATTTCAAATGGCTTGACCTTGCTGAAAAGGACAAGCGTTCTCTTGCTGAAATGATTGCCCAGATAAAAGAAGAAGCTGCAAGTATTCAATCCGCTGTTGAAGAATTGGAAAAATTGATTGGTGAGGTGGATGAATAATGGACACTCAAGCACTAAGACAAAAAATACTTGACCTTGCAATCCGTGGGAAGCTTGTGCCGCAAGACCCTAACGATGAACCTGCATCCGTTCTGCTTGAGCGTATTCGTGCCGAAAAACAGCAGATGGTCAAGGACGGCAAATTGAAAGCAAAGGATATTAAAGCCGATACAATCATCTTCAAGGGTGAGGATAATTTGCATTATGAGAAGTTCCAAGACGGAACGATAAAATGCATTGAAGACGAGATACCGTTTGATGTGCCAGAGGGTTGGGCGTGGTGTAGGCTTGACTTCATTACATCACTCATTACTGACTA
>JAQUUB010000056.1 GCA_028694115.1 Lachnospiraceae bacterium | reverse complement strand
GCAAATGGAAATAAAAAATCAAGATTTTTTACTTGATTTCATTAATTATTTGTGCCGAAAGGCACGACGAAGGAGAGCATGCCGCATCGGCATGTTTGAAAGTGTGAAAAGATATACTAACGCATGAGAGAACCATGCTAAGTATATCTAAGTTTCACACAGGAAGAATCCGCAAGCGGATTCTTCTCATTAATTATTTGTTCCGCTAGAGCGGATTCTTCTCTTTAAATGAATTAGCATGCTCAAAGTATGCAAATGGGAGTATAGTATGAAAAAGCCTTTAGTTGTTTTAACGGGGCCAACGGGTGTTGGTAAAACAGAATTATCGATTCTTTTAGCGAAGTCTATCAACGGAGAAATAATTTCAGCGGATTCCATGCAGATCTATCAATTTATGGACATTGGAACAGCAAAAATCACCAAGGAAGAAATGCAAGGGGTTAAACACTATCTTGTTGATGAATTATTACCGAATGAAGAGTTTCATGTTGCGAAATTTCAAAAAATGGCAAAAGAAGCGATAGAGGAAATCTATCAAAAAGGTAAAATTCCGATTATAGTTGGTGGTACTGGATTTTATATACAGGCAGTTCTTTATGACATTGATTTTGCAGAGGAGAGTAACCGGGATGGTTATAGACAGCAATTAGAGGAATTAGCAAGAAAAGAAGGAATTTCTGCTCTGCACCAAAAACTTGAAGAAATCGATCCTGTTTCTGCAAAAAACATTCATGAAAATAATATAAAAAGAGTGATTCGTGCAATTGAATTTTATCATGAAACGGGGAAGAAAATCTCTGAGCATAATGAAGCAGAAAGAGAGAGACCATCACCATATAATTTTGAATATTTTGTATTGAATGATGAACGAGAGCGCCTATATCAAAGAACCGATTTAAGAATTGATCAAATGCTTGAAAATGGATTGTTAGAGGAAGTTCAAAACTTGAAAAAGATGGGATACGATACCGCAAGTGTTGCAATGCAGGGCTTAGGTTATAAAGAAATTCTTGATTACTTAGATGGTCAAACAACTTTAGAAGAAGCTGTTTATCGATTAAAACGAGACACAAGACACTTTGTTAAAAGACAGTTGACCTGGTTTCGAAGAGAAAAGACAGTAACTTTTGTAAATAAGGCAGACTTCTCTTATAACACGGAGCAAATACTACAGTTTATGATAGAAAAACTAAAAAGGAAAGAGATAATAGAATGAGTAACAATTTTACGATGTATGAAAAAATGGGCATTTCAAAAGAAGTTTTTGATTTTGGAGAAACAGTCTGTCAAACCCTAAGAGAACGTTTTAATCAAATTGATGAAACAGCAGAGTTTAATCAGTTAAAAGTATTATCAGCCTTACAAAAAAATCATGTAAGTGAAGCATGCTTATCAGGAACGACTGGATATGGTTATAATGATTTGGGAAGAGATACTTTAGAAAAAGTATATGCTGATGTTTTTGGAACACAGGATGCACTTGTTCGTCCACAGATTACATGTGGAACTCATGCTTTGGCGTTAGCCCTTCATAGTAATCTACGTCCCGGGGATGAATTGCTGTCGCCTGTTGGAAAGCCTTATGACACCTTGGAGGAAGTAATTGGAATCCGTCCATCAAATGGTTCCTTAGCGGAGTATGGTGTTTCTTATCAGCAAGTTGATTTGTTACCAGATGGGTCTTTTGATTATGATGGAATTAAGAATGCAATCAATGAAAAAACAAAATTAGTGACGATTCAGCGTTCGAAAGGATATCAGACAAGGCCAACCTTATCTGTTACGCGAATCAAGGAATTGATTGCTTTTATGAAGGGAATAAAACCTGATGTAATCTGTATGGTTGATAATTGTTATGGGGAATTTGTGGAAATTACGGAACCTAGCAATGTGGGGGCAGATATGGTAGTCGGTTCCCTAATTAAAAATCCAGGAGGCGGATTAGCACCCATTGGAGGTTATATTGCTGGAACAAAAAAGTGCGTTGAAAACTGTGCTCATCGATTAACGTCTCCAGGACTCGGAAAGGAAGTTGGCGCATCACTTGGGATTCTTCCAGCTTTTTATCAAGGTCTCTTTTTAGCTCCAACCGTTACCGCCGGCGCATTAAAAGGAGCAATTTTTGCTGCTAATATATATGAAAGGCTTGGCTTTTTTGTAGTTCCTAACAGCACAGAAAGTCGCCATGATATTATTCAGGCTGTTCAATTCGGTGTACCTGAGGGCGTCATTGCTTTTTGTAAAGGAATCCAGGCAGCTGCTCCAGTCGATAGCTTTGTAACTCCAGAACCTTGGGATATGCCAGGTTATGACAGTGATGTAATTATGGCTGCTGGAGCATTTGTATCAGGCTCTTCCATTGAGCTTAGTGCAGATGGACCGATGAAAGAACCCTATGCAGTATACTTCCAGGGAGGACTCACTTTTGCACATGCAAAATTCGGCATATTAAAGAGTTTGCAGATGCTTGTCGAGTCGGGTGTCGTAAAAAAAGGAGATATTATATCAAAATTAGAAGAAAGAAAATCTTTTTAATTTATATACATTAAAGTTGATTTATGATATTATTTGATGTGACGATTTATAGTTTGTCAGATATTAAAAATAAGAAATGTAGAAAGACAGGTTACATATGAAAGGAAAAAATAACGTAGTCTGCCTGCTTCTTGTTTTAGCAGGTCTTGTCATTGGGGGATTTGTTGGACAACTTACCTCTGGAATTTCATATTTGAGCTGGCTGAATTATGGACAAAGTTTTGGAACCGATTCTCCACTTGTTCTAAATCTGGGTATTCTGGTTTTTACTGTGGGGTTAACGATTAGAATTTCCATATCCAGTATCTTAGGTATTATCTTAGGTGTTTTGATATACCGTAACATATAATCGTAGTTCCTACTTTCGGAGAGAAGCGAAAGAAAGGGACAAAATGAGTGATAGAAAAATGAAAGATTATCCATGCAGGGAACGTCCATATGAAAAATGCATGGAGCAAGGTGCAAAGCATTTAAGCGATGCGGAATTACTGGCAGTTATTTTACGTTCAGGGTGTCATGGTGAGAGCGTAGTAGAAATGGCACTTGTTCTTTTAAAACTCTGCGAAGATAAAGGTGGAATTCATACCTTACATCAAATCTCTTTTGAAGAATTAATGAAGATAAAGGGAATTGGGAGTGTAAAGGCAGTTCAGATTGCATGTATTGTTGAATTTTCCAAAAGACTTTGGAGGAGTGAGCAATGTTTTAAATTACAGGTGGATCGTCCTGTAACCGTTGCAGACTACTATATGGAGATGCTAAGACATTCAGAGGTAGAAGAAACATGGCTTGTTTTTATGGATGGTAAAAACCATTTTTTATGTGATTATCAATTATCCATGGGGACTGTGAATTGTTCCCTTGTTTCAACGAGAGAAATCTTCAAAATGGCTCTTAGAAAGCAGGCCGTTTATATTTTATTAATTCATAATCATCCCAGTGGGGATCCAAGTCCAAGCAAAGAAGATATTCTTGTTACGAAAAAAGTGATTGATGCAGGGAAACTTATGGAAATACCATTGATTGATCATATTATTATTGGTGATGGAAAATACATCAGTTTAAAGGAAAAAGGGTTTATTTGAAAGGAGTTTTAAGATTGGCTAACAATTCATTTGGTATTGATTTAGGTACCGGTAATATAAAAATCTATAATAGTGCAGATGATTCTATTTTAAATGAAAAGAACATGATTGCTATTGAAAACAAAAACACTCTGTTTGCATATGGAGATTCTGCTTTTGATATGTATGAAAAGGCACCAAGTAATATTCATATTTCTTATCCACTAAGCAATGGAGTGATTGCTGATATTAAGAATATGCAGACAGTACTAAAAAGTTTTATAACTGACTTAACAAAAGGAAAATTTCAAGGAGCTGATTTCTATATTTCTGTTCCAACAGATGTAACAGAAGTAGAAAAAAGAGCATTCTATGATTTGATTAAAGATGCAAATGTAAAAGCTAAAAAAATCATGGTTGTTGAGAAAGCAATTGCGGATGGATTAGGACTTGATATTGATGTTAAGAACTCCCAGGGTGTGCTTGTTGTAAATGTTGGATTTGCAACTACTGAGATATCCATTTTATCCTTAGGTGGAATTGTATTATCTAAATTGATTAAAGTTGGTGGACAGAAATTTGATGAAGCCATTAAAAATATTGTTCGTAAAGAATATAATCTAATTATCGGTGGAAAAACAGCGGAAAAGGTAAAGATAAACCTTTCCTCCTTTGAAGCAGCTGGCGAAGGTGCCGTTGTATATGGAAGGGACATTGTGACAGGGCTTCCAGTAGAAAGAGAAATTCCTACAGAATTAGTAGACAAGGCATTAAAAGAGCATTTTGATATGATTATCGATAATATTAAAGTGATTCTTGAAAGAACACCGCCAGAGTTAGCAGCAGATATCTTTAAACACGGAATCTTTTTAACAGGTGGTTCTGCAAATACAAATCATTTGAACCAGTTGATCAGTAAAGGGACAAATTTAAAGGTAAATCTTGCTGAAAATGCTTCTGAAAGTGTTGCATGTGGTCTTTCTAGAATTATAAAAGATGACAAGTTTAAATCCGTCGCTTATTCCATACAGGGTATGTCAAATTAATCGTCCGGGGTTTATCCCCGGATTATTAATATCATTAAGAGTTAGAGGTTAGTGTATGCCAAGAGTACATATTAAACGAAAAAAATTTGTGCTTCCGAGTAAATATGTTTTGTTTATCATGACATTGCTATGTATTGTGATGATGATTTTAACATTTACAACAGATATTGTTACAACGCCCTTATCCATGGTATCAGGTTATGTTATCGTTCCTTTTCAATCCGGAATAGAAGAGACAGGCATCTGGTTTACAGAGCGTTCGGATGATTTGAAGAAATTAAATGATGTAATGGCTGAAAACAAATTATTACAAAAGCAAATAGATGAATTAAGCATTGAAAATAGTAATTTAGTTCAAGATAAGTACGAATTAACAAAGCTTAGAGAATTATATGAATTAGATGAGAAATATTCTGATTATGATAAAATCGGAGCAAGAGTAATCGGTAAGGATCCAGGAAACTGGTTCAATGTATTCCTTTTAGATAAGGGAAGCAACGATGGCATTGCTGTTAATATGAATGTTATGGCGGGAAGCGGACTTGTAGGCTTAGTAACAGAAGTAGGTCCCAATTGGTCAACGGTTCGTTCGATTATAGATGATTCAAGTAATGTCAGTTCAACGGTTTTATCAACATCTGATAATTTAGTAGTTACAGGTGATTTGCAATTAATGGAATCAGGTGAGATTCGTTTTGAGCAATTAAAGGATACAGAAAATAAAGTGACAGAAGGAGACCAAATTGTCACTTCGAATATCAGTGATAAGTATCTCCCAGGTATTTCAATTGGATATATTAGTCAAATTCAAACAGATTCCAATAATCTTACAAAATCCGGTAATATTACTCCAGCTGTAGATTTTGAACATTTAGATGTTGTTTTAGTTATTAAACAATTAAAACAACAAAAGGATGAAACCAAATGAAAAGAAAAATTGTTGTTACAATATTGATTCTTATTTGCTTTTTGCTTCAATGTACATTATTTAAAGCACTTGCTTTAGGCGGGATTGTCCCTAATTTATTAATTGTAATTACATCCTCTTTTGGATTTATGAGAGGGAAAAAAGAAGGTCTGTTTGTAGGATTTTTTTGTGGCTTTTTAATCGATATTTTTTACAGTGATTTATTAGGATTATATGCCTTGATTTATATGTTTGTTGGGTATGGAAATGGTTTTTTAAATAGAATCTTTTATAAGGATGACGTAAAACTACCCATTGTTTTTATTACAGCAAGTGATTTTGTATATTGTATTGCATCCTATGTTCTCATGTTTTTACTTAGAACCAGAATGGATTTTTTCTTTTATTTGAGAAGTATCATTTTACCAGAAGTTATTTATACGGTAGTAGTTACCATTGGGTTATATAGAGTCATTCTATTTATCAATCGTAAGCTTGAAGAGAATGAAAAAAGGAGTGCTACAAAGTTTGTTTAGAGAATTCAAAGAACGATTTTATAACTTAATATTTTCTAGAATGTTCATTTTACTTTTAGTGATTTTTATACTTTTCGCTGTTTTGGTGCAAAGACTTTTTACGTTACAAATTGTAAATGGTGCAACTTATCAAAATAATTTCAAGCTAAAGATATTAAAAGAGAAGTCAATTAAAAGTACGAGGGGTAAAATATATGATCGAAATGGTAAAGTATTAGCCTACGATGAACTCGCGTATTCCGTTACAATTGAAGACAATTATGATTCTACCTCATCGAAAAATCAAGAATTGAATGATACCATCTATCGATTAATTAACATTATCGAAGAACATAATAACAAACTAATCAATGATTTTGAAATAGTACTAGACAAAAATGGAAATTTTGTTTTTGCCGTTGAAGATAAAAAATTGCTTCGTTTTTTAGCAGATGCTTATGGGCATACGAAAACAAGTGAATTATTGGTAAAAGAAAAAACAGCGACTCCAAGTGAGGTAATTGAATTTCTTGCTGGAGATAAAAAATTCTCTATTGGCAAGTACGAAACCATAGGAAATAAAAAAGTATTTCATACAGGATCTGGTTATACAAAAGAAGAATTATTAAAAATGATTACTGTTCGTTATGCAATGAATTTGAACAGTTTCCAAAAATATATTGCTACAACGGTCGCAACAAGTGTCAATGAGGAAACAGTAGCAGTCATCATGGAAAATAAAGATCAGCTGCAAGGTGTTGATATCGCCGAAGACACGGTACGTAAATATATTGATGATGAGAGTTTTTCACCGATTCTTGGTTATACAGGTAAGATTTCGCAGGAAGAACTTGATGCATTAAGCCTTACAAACGATTCCTATGAACTAAATGATATGGTCGGAAAATCTGGCATTGAAAAGGTAATGGAAGAGAAATTACAGGGTACCAAGGGCCATGAAGAAGTATATGTTGATAATTTAGGAAAAGTTGTTGAGGTTGCAAAAGAAGTTGCCCCAGAAGCTGGAAATGATTTATACCTTACAATCAATGCTGATTTACAAAGTGCAGTTTATAAAATCATTGAACAGAAATTAGCTGGTATTTTAGTGCAGAAAATAAAAAATGTCAAAGAATATAATCAAGGTGCTGAAGAAAGTGCTGCAAATATTATTATTCCTATTGATGATGTCTACTTTGCATTGTTTAACAACAATATTATTGATATTTCTCATTTACAGTCTTCGAATGCTAAAGCGAATGAAGCAGATGTTCATCAGGCATTTATTAGTAAACAGTCAGTGATTCTTGATAGTTTAAAAGAAGAGTTGTTAAATACATCAACTCCATATACATCACTTACCAAAGAAATGCAGGTATATGAAAGCTTTATTGTTTCTATGTTATTATCAAAGAATTCCGGAATCTTAATTTCTAGTGAGATTGATAAAAAGGATGAGACTTATCAGAAATGGAAAGAGGAAACAATCAGTTTAAAAGACTTTCTAAATCATGCAATTGCTATGAACTGGATTGATATTACAAAGATAAAAGTGGATTCCCAATATTCAGACTCCACAGAGGTTTACAATGCGTTAGTCGAAAATATATTGAATAATTTATCAAACAATAATGACTTCTCCAAAAAAATATTTAAATATATGATTTATGATAGTAGTATTACAGGACGTCAGATATGCATGCTACTTTTTGAGCAAAAAATTATAATGGCTGATGTTGCTGAAAAAGAATCTGTTGAAAATGGAACCATTTCTCCTTATAACTTTATAATGAATAAGATTAAAAATCTTGAAATCACGCCAGCACAACTCGCATTAGATCCATGTACTGGTTCTAGCGTTGTAACAGATGTTAATACAGGAGAAGTGTTAGCATGTGTATCGTATCCGAGCTATGATAATAATAAATTAGCCAATACCATTGATGCTGATTATTACAATCAATTAACAAATGATTTATCAAACCCATTATACAGTTATGCAACACAACAAAAGACAGCACCAGGTTCTACTTTTAAAATGATTTCCTCAGTAGCAGGACTTGAAGAAGGTGTTATATCGACAGGAGATACCATTACTTGTATTGGTCAATTTGAAAAATTTTCACAAGGACCTAAATGTTGGATTTATCCATCAAGACATGGATCTTTAAATGTTTCTGGTGCAATCACACATTCTTGTAACTATTTCTTTTATGAAGTAGGATTTCGATTAGGAGCCGATGGTAACGGAAAATACAATAGTGATATAGGTATTTCTAAAATTGCAAAATATGCAGATCTTTTTGGGCTTTCAGAACTTTCAGGAATTGAATTATCGGAAGCAGAACCCCAGATATCCACAGAAGATGCTGTTCGTTCAGCGATTGGACAGGGTACTCATAGTTACACTACAGCTGGACTTGCAAGGTATGTAACGACCGTTGCCAACAGTGGTAGCTGTTATAATCTGAGTTTGCTTGATAAAATTGAAGATTCTTCAGGAAATATTTTGGAGGATTACTCTCCAAAGTTACGTAATACCATTACAATTTCAGATTCCATATGGAATGCCGTTCATCAAGGAATGAGGGGTGTTGTACAGGATTCCTCTTCTTTCTCAGATTACACTTTAACGGCTGCTGGAAAAACAGGTACCGCACAGCAAATCAGAACCCGTCCGAACCATGCATTATTTGTTGGATATGCACCCTATGAAAACCCAGAAATAGCGATAGCTACCAGGATTGCATATGGTTATACATCTTCTAATGCAGCAGAAGTTTCAAAAGATATTTTTAAGTATTATTTTAATGTAGAAGATATCGATAATATCATCACTGGAGAGGCAGAGACTCCAGAAAGTAGTATTGCTGGAGATTAGTTTAGTGACTTGTGTAGTCAATGGAGGTGTTTGCTTTGAAAAATACGGTTATTATTAAGAGCTTTCCAAATGGTATTTCCGTTATTCTTGATTCATCTTGTAGCTTTGATGAAATCAAGCAATCGGTTTATGAAAAATTTCAAGAATCAGCCAAATTTTTTGGAAAGGCAAAGACTGTACTTTCTTTTGAAGGAAGAATACTAAGTGATCAGGAAGAAATGGAATTGATAGATACCATTACAGATGCAGCGGAAATAGAAATTTCCTGTATTCTTGAAAAAAATGAGGATAAAAATCAAGTCTATCTTAGAGCAATGAACCAATTTGCAGAAAGTACAGATAATAATGATGGACAATTTTACAAAGGAACCTTAAAAAGTGGACAAGTTTTAGAAACGGATTATAGCATAATTATTCTGGGGGATGTTAATCCTGGAGCTACCGTTGTATCGACTGGCAATATTGTGGTATTAGGTACTTTATATGGTACCGCATATGCTGGTGGAAGTGGATACAGCAATAATTTTGTGGCTGCGCTTGATATGAAGCCATCCCAAATTAAAATAGGTGACATTATTGCAAAACAAGGTGAAAAAGGATTTGTATGGATGCTCAAGGCAAAATCAGCACCAAAGATAGCATATGTAAAAGGAAATACCATCTGCATAGAACCAATTACAAAAGATTTACTGAATAACATTCCTCTTTCTTAAGACAGGGGGAATGGTTTCTGGTAGGACGATATTACATAAAATGGAGGATTAACTATGTGTGAAGTTATTGTCGTCACGTCAGGAAAAGGCGGAGTGGGAAAGACCACCACTTCAGCAAATATTGGAACAGGATTATCCGAGTGTGGGAAAAGAGTTGTTATGATTGACACGGATATCGGTCTAAGAAATCTAGATGTTGTAATGGGACTAGAAAACAGAATTGTTTATAATCTGGTAGATGTGATTGAAGGTAACTGCAGGATTAAGCAAGCATTAATCAGGGATAAGAGACATCCCTCACTCTATTTGATGCCATCAGCGCAAACAAGGGATAAAACAGCAGTAAAGCCTGAACAAATGAAAAAATTAATTTTTGAAATGAGACAAGATTTTGATTATATTATTTTAGACTGTCCAGCTGGCATAGAACAAGGTTTTAAAAATGCAATTGCAGGTGCTGACCGGGCGCTGATTGTAACGACTCCAGAAGTATCCGCAATAAGAGATGCAGACCGTATTATTGGTCTTTTAGAAGCAAATGATATTTCAAAAATAGAGTTAATCGTCAATAGACTTCGAGTTGATATGATTAAACGAGGAGATATGATGACAGTAGAGGATGTCATTGAAATTCTATCCATTCCATTAATTGGTGCCGTACCTGATGATGAAAATGTTGTAATCGCAACAAATCAAGGAGAGCCACTTGTAGGAAATGGAACACTGTCTGGCAAAGCTTATCAAAATATATGCCATCGAATTCTCGGTGAAGAGATACCTATAATGGATTTAGAACCAAATGAAACCATGTGGAAACGATTTTCAGGTATCTTCAAAAGAGCTTAAGGAGGCTGTTTGATGAGTATATTTAAATTTTTTAAGAAAAAAAGTTCAAAGGATGTTGCAAAAGACCGGCTGAAATTACTCTTAATTTCAGATCGTGCAAACTGTACTCCAGAAGTAATGGAAATGATAAAAGATGATATTGTAAAGGTTATTTCAAAATACATGGAAATAGATGCAAAAGCAATGGAAATACAAATATTGAAAACAAGGTCAGATAAAGGGAAGATGCCTGCATTATATGCCAATATCCCAATCATTGATTTAAAAAAGACATTTGGAAGACGATAAATTATAAAAAAGTAAGAAATGGATGCATACATATCATATGCAAATGGAAAACTATGTTAAAAAGATACCAATTAAGATACTACAATTTTAAATTAATACTGTTTGCAGTTACGGTAACCATTATTGGAATTCTTGTAATTGGAAGTGCGAAGGAATCTGTACAAAGCCGCCAGATTATGGGGTTTATGATAGGTACTGTCTGCATGCTTATTTTATCAATTATAGATTATTCATTTGTCTTAAATTTTTATTGGTTTATTTATGTTATAAATATAGTATTGTTACTAGCTGTTTGTATTTTTGGTGATAACGCTGGAGGAGCACAGCGATGGTTGGAAATAGCTGGAACTCGTTTCCAACCTTCTGAACTCGCAAAAATTCTATTGATTTTATTTTATGCACAGTTTATTATGAAACATAAGGATCATCTTAATTCTTTTAGGATTCTTCTTTCTATGATTTTGCTTTTTATCCCGCCTTTTTTATTAGTAATCAAGCAGCCAGCTTTGTCTACAAGTATTATAATTTTGGTTATTTTCTGTGTATTAGTATTCATTGGTGGAATAAGCTATAAGATTATAGGGGCAGTTCTTGCGATTGTCGTTCCTATTTTAATCATTGGGCTCGTTTTAGTAATACAACCAGATCAGAAAATCATAGAACCATATCAACAGACAAGAATTTTAGCATGGTTACAACCTGAAAAATACTCGAATACACAGGGATATCAACAGCAGAATTCCATTACTGCAATTGGAAGTGGTCAGTTAACTGGAAAAGGATACAAGAATAATGTTGTTGCTTCTGTAAAAAATGGCAATTTTATTTCTGAGCCGCAAACGGACTTTATTTTTGCAATCGTAGGAGAAGAATTAGGTTTTCTCGGATGTTGTACCGTTATTATTTTGCAGTTCATGTGCGTTATCGAATGTGTTAGGATTGGCAGAAAGTCGAAGGATATTGCGGGAACACTGATATGTGCCGGAGTCGCGACAAATATCGGATTTCAAAGTTTTATGAATATTGGTGTTGCAACGGGTGTTATGCCAAACACAGGGATTCCTTTACCATTTGTAAGCTATGGACTTACTTCTTTAGTAAGTTTATATATAGGCTTAGGAGTTGTTCTAAATGTAGGACTTCAACCTATTAAATATTAAAAGTGATCGTTACATAATTAGATAAGAATGGAGAGATGTGAAATGAATATAGGGCTGATTGCACATGATGCAAAGAAAAAGCTAATGCAGAATTTCTGTATTGCGTATAGAGGAATTTTAAGCAAAAATGATTTGTATGCTACTGGTACAACAGGAAGATTGATTGAGGAAGTTACAAATTTAAATATTCATAAGTATCTTGCAGGACATTTAGGTGGAGAACAACAGGTAGGTGCTCAGATTGAACATAATCAAATGGATCTTGTTATTTTTTTAAGAGATCCACTCACACAAAAATCTCATGAGCCTGATGTAAATAATGTTGTTCGACTTTGTGATGTTCATAACATTCCTTTAGCTACGAACCTTGCATCAGCGGAGTTGCTAATTAAATCTCTTGACAGAGGAGACCTAGAGTGGCGTGAAATGTACAAATAATTCGATAAAATTATTACTGCCAGTATTTTTTTGTGTTGTATTTTTAGCTGGTTGTGGAAAAAACGAATATACAATTCCATATGATATCAATTCTCCTGTTACTGCATTTAGTTTTGAAACGAGTGATAAGGATTCTGTAGCAGATGCTTTTGCAACAAACCTTTGTGTTGTTTCTGATGATGTGATAACTGGTGAGGACATGGAAGGATATGGTTCAGCAGCATTATTTGATGTGACTAATAAAAATGTGATTTTTTCAAAGAATGCAAATACGAAAATGTATCCAGCTAGTATGACAAAGGTTATGACTGCTTTACTTGCGATTAAATACGGAAATGCAGAGGATAAACTGACAGCTTCAGATCATGTTTTAATTAATGAAGCAGGTGCTCAGTTATGCGGTTTTAAACCAGGTGACACGATTACACTAGATCAAGCATTACATGGACTGCTTATGTATTCTGGAAATGATGTTGCAGTTATGATTGCAGAATATATTTCTGGGAGTGTAGAAGAATTTTCTAAGTTAATGAATACAGAAGCTACACAGTTAGGAGCTACTAACACGAATTTTGTGAATCCAAATGGGCTTCATGATGAAAAGCATTATTCCACTGCCTATGATATGTATTTGATTTTTAATGAAGCTATGAAATATGATTACTTTGTTGAGCTTATCCATACAAGTAATTATACGACTTCGTATACAAATAGTGCAGGTGAAACAGTTAATGCTACCTACAATACAACGAATTTGTATTTAAAGGAGGAGGTCATGGCTCCCTCTAATGTCACAGTGATTGGTGGAAAAACAGGTACCACGAATTCTGCTGGTGCTAATTTGATTCTTTTATCAAAAGATACTTCTGGAAACCCCTATATTTCAGTTGTAATGAAATCAAAAGATCGGGATACACTCTATGCAAAGATGACAAATCTGTTAGAGTCTATAGGTAATTAATGGTTGTCTTTTAGGGGTAAATAGAATATAATAATACTATGCAAAAATCGAAGGAGGAGATTAACATGGTTCAGTTGATTCTAGGCGAAAAGGGTAAGGGTAAAACAAAAATTCTTCTTGATAAGGTAAATGAAGAATCCGCAAAAGCAAATGGAAATGTAGTATTTTTAGACAAAGATGCAAAACATATGTATGAGTTAAAAAACAAGATTCGTTTTATTAATACAAGCGATTATTTTATAAGTGATAGTAGTGAATTCATTGGTTTTATTTGTGGAATTATATCTGCAGACCATGATTTAGAGCAGATTTTTATTGACAGATTTTTGAAAATAACATTAACTGAAGGTGAAAAAACATATGAAGTAATTCGTAAATTAGACAAAATCAGCGATCAATTTCATATAACAATCGTAATAAGTGTATCGGTAACAAAGGCCGATCTTCCTGAAGATTTGAAAGAAAGAGTTGTTGTTTCATTATAGATTACATAAAGTATTTTGGAGGGCTGTCACAAATTGTGATGGCCCTTTTAAGGAGATGCCATGAGTCGACAAAAAAAGACTCCAAAAAACAATAAAATAAAGAAGTACCGTAAGCCGCTGAATATTAATTTAGGATTAATGATTTTCGGTTTTATTTTTGTGTATATCATTGTTATGGTTTTCTTTTATCTCACCTCCTCACATATTGCAGGCTATGAAGTGAAAGCCGGTTCTTTAGCCGTTAATAATACGTATCGAGGGGTTGTCCTTCGAAAAGAGAGTGTATATAAAACAACGAACTCTGGATATATAAATTATTATGCCAGAGAGGGAGAACGCGTTGCAAAAGGTGCATTAGTATATACGGTTGATGAAAGTGGTAAGCTTTCAGAAATGATAAATTCGAATCTTGAAAGTGGAGAATCGCTGAGTGATCAGGATATGAGTGAACTAAAAACTCAAATTATCAATTATCATAATAATTATAATGATAAAGATTTTGACAGTGTTTATGATTTTAAATTTATGGTACAAGGAACGGTATTAAAATTAGCGAATCAGAACGTTCTTTCTAGTTTATCGGACTTAACAAATTCTTCAATTAAGGACTTTATAAACTTTAGTTATTCTGATGATAGTGGGATTGTAATTTACTCTACCGATGGACTTGAGAGCCTTAGAGATTCCGATATTACCGAGGATACCTTTGTAGAAGAAAATCATGCAAAGACTCAATTACAAAGTAATTCATTAATTGATGTTGATGATGCTGCATATAAGATTATTACAGATGAAAAATGGTCTGTTGTCATTCCGATAGATCATGAGAGAGCACAGGAGATTAAAGATGAAGGTTATCTTCAGGTTCGATTTCTAAAAACTGGTGATGAGTCATGGGGTGCTGTTACGGTATTTGAGAAAAACGGAAAGCAGTATGCAAAGCTTACTTTTACGAATTCTATGATTACATTTGCATCGGACCGATATTTAGATATCGAATTACTTTTGGATACAGAAGTAGGATTAAAAATACCAAATTCCGCAATCGTTGAAAAGGAATTCTATTTAATACCGAAGGAGTATATTACAAAAGGTGGAGATTCAGATAATGATGGATTTATGAGAGAAGCGTATTTAGAAGACGGTACCGTCTCAACAGAATTTATCAGTGCGGATATCTATTATTCAACTGAGGATGATTATTACGTGGATACTTCTGTATTTAGAATTGGTGATTATATCATTATGCCAGATTCGGGTGAAAAATTTCCTATTAGTAAAAAAGGTACTTTAATAGGAGTATATAATATCAATAAGGGATATGCAGATTTTTCCCAAATCACAATTCTGTATCAAAATAAAGAGTATTCTATTGTGAAATCAAACACGGACTATGGATTAAATGTATATGATCATATTGTGTTAGAGGGTAAAAGTGTAAATGCGGATGATTTTATTTTCCAATAAAAAGGTGAGGTTTGTAAAATGGTACAAGAGAATTTAACATATGTAGAGAAAAAAATAGCAGAATCATGTGAAAAGGCAAAGAGGTCAGAAAATGAAGTTACTTTAATAGCCGTTAGCAAAACAAAACCGATTGAGCTTATTATGGAAGCATATGATGCTGGAATAAGAGAATTTGGGGAAAATAAAGTACAGGAATTAGTAGATAAATTTGAAAAAATGCCGAAAGATATTCATTGGCACTTAATTGGTCATTTACAAACGAATAAGGTAAAATACATTATTGATAAAGCTTTTTTAATTCATGGAGTTGATTCTATGAAGCTTGCACAGGAAATCAGCAAAGAAGCAAAGAAACACAATCTGACTGCAAATATTTTAGTTCAAATTAATATTGGACATGAAGAAAGCAAATCGGGTATTGATCCATCTGATACCGTATCATTTGTAAAGGAAATTGCTGCATTACCAAACCTGACAATCAAGGGATTGATGGCAATTGCACCATATGTAGAAAATCCAGAGGATAATCGTCAATATTTTGAACAAATGAAAAAATTATCTGTTGACATAACACAAGAATCGGTTAATAATGTAAGTATGGATGTATTGTCCATGGGTATGACAGGCGATTATCAAGTCGCAATCGAAGAAGGAGCCACATATGTGCGTGTAGGAACAGGCATATTTGGAGATCGAATCTATCGATAAGGGAAAGGCATGGTTATAAAAAATATGAGTGTTTTGGACAAGTTTTTAAATGCGATGAAATTGAATGATGACGAGTATGATGAGTACGATGATGATGACGGCTTTTTAGACGAAGATGAAGATGATAATTATACCGATGAGCCAAAGAAAAAATTCGGAAAAAAAGAAAGTTTTGATAATAGCATGGATGATGATACAAAAAAACTTTCTCCTAAAGTTACTCCTATGAGATTAGCGAAAAGGCCTAATATACCAGCGGGTATGGAGGTATGTGTAATCAGACCTACTTCGGTTGAGGATGCAAGAGAAATTACAGAGACTTTGTTAGCAAATAGAACGGTTGTCCTGAATTTAGAGGGTCTTGATGTTGATATTGCTCAGAGAATCATAGATTTCACTTCGGGGTCTACATTTGCTATCAGTGGTAATCTTCAGAAGATTTCTCATTACATATTTATTATAACACCTCGTTCTGTTGATATTTCAGGTGATTTTCAGGATTTATTAAATGGGGGAGCTTTTGATGTTCCTTCTGTAAATAATCGTTTTAAATAATGTAGATACTTCTGTCAGGCTTCCTGCTTTTGTAGGGAGCCTGTTTATGGAATAAGAAGAAAGGAATTTTACAATGGCAAAAATAATACCTGTCTGTAAAGGAAATAATGAACTATATCGAATTTATATTGAAGATTCATTCCTGAATCTAAATCTTGTATTAAATGACTTTGAACTGAAGAATAGAAAAGTTTGTATTGTTACTGACAGCAATGTTTCTAAGTTATATGAATCCACCGTTCGAGACAGTATTGAAAAAATCACTTCACAGGTTACTACATTTGTAATGAATGCAGGAGAAGAAAATAAAAATCTGGATACAGTCGAGAATCTATATCAACATTTAATCGACCATCATTTTGATCGAAAAGATCTACTCCTTGCTTTAGGAGGAGGAGTTGTTGGTGATCTGTGTGGTTATTGTGCTGCAACCTATTTGAGAGGAATTGATTTTGTTCAGATTCCCACCACCCTTTTAGCACAAACGGATAGTAGTATTGGTGGAAAAACAGGAGTTGACTTTCAGAATTACAAAAATATGGTTGGTGCTTTTCACATGCCTAAACTGGTTTATATGAATCTTTCTGTTTTAAAATCATTAGACGAAAGACAATTTGCTTCTGGCATGGCTGAAGTTTTAAAACATGGATTAATTAAGAACAGTGCTTACTATGAGTGGTTGATTGATCATTTTAATGAAATCAATGATCGTGAGTATGAGATTCTAGAAGAAATGATCTATCAAAGCTGTTTGGTAAAGAAGGCTGTTGTGGAAAAAGATCCTACGGAGCAGGGTGAGAGAGCATTACTAAACTTTGGGCATACGATTGGACATGCAATAGAAAAATATATGGATTTTAAATATACGCATGGAGAGTGTGTCGCATTGGGTTGTATTGCTGCTGCTAATATTTCTTATCAAAGAAAGATGCTGTCTACAGAAGAATTTTATGAAATACGAGATATGTTTGTTCCATTTTCACTTCCAATTTCTATTACCGATGTTGATAGTAAAGAAATCATTGCACTGACAAAATCAGATAAGAAGATGGAAGGAAATTACGTTAAATTTATTTTACTTAAGAAAGTTGGGAAAGCTGTTATTGATACGACTGTAACGGATGAAGAGATGATACAGGCAGTTAATGAACTAAATATAAGATGGGAGTAATTATGAAAAAAATGAAAAAAATAATTCCATATATTGTGGATGTACTTTTAATGGGCGTACTCATATGGTTTGATCAATTTACAAAGTCCTTAGCAGTAGAGAAGCTTATGGATCAGGAACCTTATCAAATTATTTCTGGTGTATTGCAGTTTCATTATTTAGAAAATAGTGGTGCCGCATTTGGAATGCTGCAGAATAAAAAATGGTTCTTTATTGTAGTAGGTATTACTTTTCTGATTATCATTCTATTTGCATTAATCTATATCCCGGCAGTAAAAAAATATACCGCTTTAAGAGCTTGTCTTTTATTAATTGGTGCGGGTGCTGTTGGAAATATGATTGATCGTATTTCACTTAATTATGTCATTGATTTTATTTATGTTATTTATATTAATTTTCCAATTTTTAATGTAGCGGACTGTTATGTTTCCGTAGCAACGTTCTTTTTGATTATTTTAATCCTGTTCTTTTACAAGGAAGATGATTTGAATTTCAAAAAGGCAAGAACACCAAAAATTCATTCCTCAATGAGGAACCCTATGGAAAATCAGTTATAGGAGATTCGCATGCCATCACTAACGTTTGTTATAACGCAGGAATGTGCAAATATTAGAATTGATAAATGTGTATCAGAAGCATTTACTGACTATTCGCGCTCCTATTTACAGAAAATGATTAAGGACCAACAAGTATTAGTAAATGGGAAACCAGTAAAGTCGGGTTATCAATCAACTGTGGGGGATATCGTAACTATGGAGGTTCCAGATTTAGTAGAGCCTGAAATCGTTGCTGAAAATATTCCTCTGACAATTCTTTATGAAGATCCAGACGTAATTGTGGTAGATAAGCCAAAAGGAATGGTGGTTCATCCAGACAATACACATCATTCGGGTACTCTTGTAAATGCATTAATGTATCATTGTAAAGATCTCTCTGGAATAAATGGTGTCATGAGACCGGGAATCGTGCATAGAATAGATATGAATACGACAGGCAGTATCATTGCATGCAAAAACGATTATGCACATAATCATATTGCAGCCCAATTGAAAGAACATTCCATTAATAGACGATATATTGCCATTGTACACGGAGTAATAAAAGAGGAGCAAGGAACTATTCATGCACCGATTGGAAGACATAAAACCAACCGTAAGAAGATGGCAATCAATGAACTACATGGAAAAGATGCCATCACCCATTACAAAGTATTAAAAAGGTTTCGTGATTACACCTATATTGAATGTCGGCTTGAAACAGGACGAACTCATCAGATTCGTGTGCATATGGCTAGTATTCATCATCCCTTGCTTGGAGATGACGTATACTGTAGCTTAAAATGCCCCTATAAAGATCTGATTGGCCAGACATTACATGCAAAGGTATTAGGATTTCTACAACCAACGACAGGAAAATATATTGAAGTAATAGCAAAAACACCGGAATATTTTGAAAATCTTTTAAACATCCTGTCATAATAGGTTGATTTTTAAAAATCATTATGATATTCTAGTTTCGATGGTATTTTTATACAAATTTTATACTTTTTTATTTTAATTTTATTTTATAGACCAAAAGAAATTTATAGCGAATACAAAACTTGATACAAAGGGGTATTTTATGATTGGTATGGACTACCTAGACAAACTATTGAAATATTATGCAGGTACTTTTGATTTGACTAGACCATATGAAATCAAAGGAGAGGAGTACCTTGCATATGGGTACTTCTTTTCTCATATAGAAAAGTATGTCTTAGTACGCGACATGAATATGTGGAAGGCAGATAGCTATGAACATTTACTTGTTAAGGAAATAGACAGTATTTCTATGGTTGAGATAGAAAAAGCTAAAAATATAATGGAAACTTATATGGAACCAGTTTTGGTTCGAAAAGGAGAAAAGCTTCCAGAACAAAATCATATGTATAGTTATTTGACTTTTGTATATCTATGCAATCATGATGTTTCGCGAGAAATGCAAAAACAGATACATAAATTAAAATTCGAAAAAGGCTATCAATTAAATATACGAGGATACAGCCAGGGAAGATTTCTGGTGGTGGATTTAAAAAACAATAAAATTTATCACAATTATCAAGGCCGTAAGTTGAAGAAACTATATAGCAATGTTTTTTCAAAAAATTAAACGCTTATATTCGGAAACGTATGGGACAATAGGTATTCCGTTTATATAAGGTCACAAGCACACCAAAAAAAAACTAAATAATTAGGAGGGATTAAGTGTGAGTGCAATAGTATTAATTTTATTATCAATCGTTATTTTTGTAGCGGCTTATTTTACTTATGGTAAATGGTTAGCTAAACAGTGGGGAATTGACCCTGCAAGAACAACACCATCTCATGAAATGGCAGACGGTGTGGATTACTGTCCTGCAAAGACACCAGTTCTATTAGGACATCATTTTTCATCTATCGCTGGTGCGGGCCCTATTAATGGTCCAATTCAGGCAGCTTTTTTCGGATGGATTCCTGTATTTTTATGGATTGTAATCGGAGGTATTTTCTTCGGAGCAGTTCAGGACTTTGGTTCAATCTTTGTTTCTATTCGTCACAAAGGCAGATCACTTGGTGAAGTTATCGAAGAAAATATTGGACACAAATGTAAAGTGTTATTTACCGTATTTGCTTGGCTTGTTTTAGTTTTAGTTGTAGCTGCATTTGCAGATATAGTTGCAAACTCCTTTACAATAGCAGATGCCAGTGTGAGTACAGCAAATGGTTCGGTTGCTACAGCTTCCATTCTTTTCATTCCGGTAGCTATCGTTTTTGGTTTCTTTGTATATAGAAAAAATGCTCCGATTCTTGTTTCTACAATAGTTGGAATCGTAGTACTTGCTGGGTGTGTTGCATTTGGTTTAGCTTTTCCTATTAACTTACCAAAAACATTCTGGATTGCATTTGTATTCGTTTATATTTGCATTGCATCCGTAACTCCTGTCTGGATTTTATTACAGCCTAGAGATTACTTAAGTAGTTTCTTGCTTTATTTTATGATTGGTGCTGCTGTTATTGGTATTATTGGTGCAAATCCAGCCATTACAACTCCAGCATTTATAGGATTTAATGTTGGTGGAAAATTCATGTTCCCAATTCTTTTCATTACTGTAGCATGTGGTGCAGTTTCTGGATTCCATTCATTAATTGGTTCTGGAACAACTTCAAAACAGCTTGACAATGAAAAGGATGCATTAGCAATTGGTTATGGTTCTATGTTAATCGAATGTGTATTAGCAGTTATCTCATTAATTGCAATTGGTGTTGTATCAACGAATGGTTCAATTCCTGAAGGAATGGCTTCCCCTACCGTTGTATTTGCAACAGCAATCAGTAACTTCTTTGCAACCATGGGATTTGGTGAGACAGCAGTAACAGCAACTTATACCATTATTGCGTTAGCAGTATCTGCTTTCTGTTTGACATCACTTGATACAGCAACAAGACTTGGACGTTTCATGTTCCAGGAATTATTTGCTGGAAAAGATGAGAAGAAAAATGTTCTTAGCAATATGTATCTTGCAACCTTGATTACCGCTGCATTTGGCTTATTACTTTGTTTAGCTGGATATGCAAAAATCTGGCCATTATTTGGTGCTTGTAACCAGTTAGTATCTGTTCCTGCATTCCTTGCATTATCCGTATACCTGGCTAGAAAAGGGAAAAATAATAAAATGCTTTATTTCCCTATGATTTTCATGCTTGCTGCTACACTTAGCTCATTAGTTCTTACATTTAAAGCAAATGTTACCGCTTTATTAGATGGTACAGGAGCGATTCTGAAAGAAGGCTTACAGTGTGTAATTATTATACCTGTTGTAATCTTAGCTGTTATTCTTGTTATTGAAGGTGGCAAAGTACTAATTCAGGTAGAAAAAGAAAACAAAGCAAAAAAAGCATAAATAATTCATTTCATAATTACATATTTATTTGGAATACTAAAAAGGTCTTAGCTAACAAAAGCGTTAGCAAGGACCTTTTTTGCTTGTAAACTGTAACGATTCACAAATCGTTTTAAATGTAAGTGGATTTAGAAAGGCAAGAATCGTATATGAACATATTTGATATCATGGGACCAATTATGGTAGGACCATCAAGCTCGCATACAGCAGGTGCTGTCCGAATTGGATTAATGGCAAGACAATTATTAAAGGATAATCCCAAAACGGCGGAGATTGGCTTATTTGGATCCTTTGCTACCACTGGATATGGTCATGGAACTCAGCAGGCGATAATCGCAGGTTTATTAAATATGGAGCCTCAGGATATTCGTATCCCCAAAAGCTTTGAACTTGCCAAAGAACAGGGATTATCCTTTGAATTCCATACCGTTTCTCTAAACAATGCACATCCGAATAGTGTACTAATGAATTTAACAGGGGCTAGTGGACGAGAACTTGAAATTCAGGCGTCCTCCATTGGTGGAGGTCAGATTATCATCAATAAGATTGACGGAATTACGGTTAACTTTTCTGGAGATAAGCCAACACTAATTATCCATAATATGGATCAGCCTGGACATGTAGCGGAAGTAACCTCCATGCTTTCTCACAAGTCAATCAACATTGCAACCATGCAGCTTTATCGTGATAAACGAGGTGGCTATGCAGTTATGGTGCTTGAACTGGATCAAACCGTACCAGAAGATTCTATCAAGTGGCTGGAACATCTAGAAGGAGTAATTAAAGTTACTTATATTGATGGAAGAAAGTGTGAGAAGTGATTCTAAGTCACGAAAATACTGCTCCTAAGAATCACTAAATCTCACACAGGAAGAAGCCGCAAGCGCCTTCTTCTCACTGATTATTTGTGCCGCTTATAGCGGCACGTCTGGAAGGTTGAATAAAATACGTGTTCAACTATTGATTAATAATTATGCGAAGCATAATTTTGCATGCTCGAAGCATGCAGATGGGTATAAAAATGGCATTTAAATCGTTAGCAGATCTATTAGAAGTCTGTAATCAGAAAAACCAGGATTTTAAGACGGTTGTATTAGAAAATGATTGTAAAGAAACAGGTATGACAAGAGAAGATTCTATCAAACAAATGACCGCTCTTTTTGATGCGATGCTGTTTGCTCATGCTACCTATAATGGAAAACTACGGTCGACGAGTGGACTGGCAGGCGGCGACGGACAAAAATTAGAAAATTACATGAAGGAGGGTACTCCATTAAGTGGTGAATTTTTAGGGAAGGTAATGAAAGTAGCCACTCAGATGGGTGAATCCAATGCGTGTATGCAAAGAATTGTTGCAGCTCCTACAGGTGGCTCCTGTGGTGTGTTACCTGCGGTCTTAATTCCAATGTTTCAGGAGAAAAAAGCAACACAGGAACAAATTATAGATGCTCTCTATGTTGCCTCTGGAATTGGTCAGGTGATTGCCTCAAGAGCAAGTATCTCCGGAGCTCAGGGGGGATGTCAGGCAGAAATAGGAACTGCGAGTTCAATGGCCGCTGGTGCATTAGTATTTATCAAAGGAGGCAGCAAAGAGATGGTATTACATGCTGCTGGAATTGCATTGCAGAATTTACTAGGGCTTGCCTGTGATCCCGTAGCAGGACTTGTTGAAATTCCTTGCATCAATCGAAATGCACTAGGAGCTGCAAATGCATATCTCTGTGCAGATATGGCTTTAGCAGGAATGGAAACTGCAATTCCAATTGATCAGATTATTGATGCGATGAAGGATATCGGAGATAAAATGCATCCTTCCTTAAAAGAAACTGGAACAGGCGGTTTGGCTGCTACAGAAAAGGGGCTGGAAATAAAATTATCTTTAGAGAACGAGTAGAAAAAAATTCCATTTTACTGTATAATATTAGTATACGAAAGGGGTGTGGCTTATATGAAAACAGTAATAACCATTGGACGTCAATTTGGTAGTGCAGGAAGAGAAATCGGTGAAAAATTAGCAGAGCAATTAGGAATTAAATGTTATGATAAAGAATTATTAGCCAGAGCAGCAAAAGAGAGCGGATTATGTAAAGAGGTATTTGAAAATCATGATGAAAAGCCTACGAGTAGTTTCCTTTATAATTTAGTTATGGATACTTATTCCTTTGGATATAATTCATCAACGTATGTAGATATGCCTGTGAGTCATAAAGTATTCCTTGCACAGTTTGATACGATTAAAAAGCTTGCTGATGAGGGTCCATGCATTATCGTAGGAAGATGTGCTGATTATGCATTAGCAAATTATTCAAATTGTATTAATATTTTCATTCATGGAGAAATGGAAACGAGAGTGAAACGGATTGCAGAAAAGTATCAATTAACTCCAGAAAAAGCGAAGGATATGATTATTAAAAAAGATAAACAGCGTTCCAGCTATTACAATTATTATTCTTCTAAGAAATGGTCCCATTCAGACACCTATGACCTGACGATTGATTCTGGCATCCTTGGAATTGACGGAACCGTACAATTATTAAAGCAGTTTATTGAGGATTTTGAAAAGAAAGAAAGTTAATAAGAATAGATAATAAAAGGATGTATTCGAATTTAGAGAAAATGATAAAGGTTCCACCTCAGAAGATTGGAAGAAATAAGTAAGTATGGGAAAAATAGAAAACTATTTGTAGATTATCAAACCTTCAAGCTATGTAATATCAGCGAGAAGGTTTTTTTATTGTGTATAAATACTATGTGATATGGTCACAGATAATAATAGAAATTTCATTATAATTTGTATTAAAGGTAAGATAAAAATTTAACTAAAAACAAAAAAGCAAAAACCTAGGAGGAAGATAAAATGTTTGATTTTTTAAAGAGAGATGATAGTAAAGTAATTCACGTAAATGATATGGACAACCTGATTGGTAAGGTGGAATTAATTGATATAAGAGAACCGTATGAATACCAAGGCGGTAGTATAAAGACTGCCAAAAATATTCCTATGGGAAATCTATTATCAAGTCCTGAGAAATATTTGATAAAAGATAAGACATACTATATCATGTGCCAGTCAGGTGGAAGAAGTGGAAATGCATGCAGAACACTTACAAAGCAAGGATTTAGTGTAATCAATGTTGCCGGTGGTATGGGCTCTTATGTCGGATCAAAGAGAAAATAATTTCAAATGAAGGAGGCAATTTTATGGGACAAAAGATAGTAATTATTGGTGGTGTTGCAGGTGGAGCATCTGCAGCAGCTAAACTCAGAAGAAATAGCGAAGATGATGAAATTATTATGTTTGAAAGAGGACCACATGTGTCATTTTCTAACTGTTCTCTTCCTTATCATTTGAGTGGTATGATTCAGGATGCAGACGATTTGGTTTTAATGAATCCAGAGCTTTTTTTTAAGCAATATCATATAGATGCCCGCGTTAATAGCGAAGTGACAGCAATTGACAGGGAAAACAAAGTTGTTAAAGTAAAGAAAACCGATTCTAAAGAAGAGTATACCGAAAATTATGATAAATTGATCTTATCACCAGGAGCTTCTCCAATTGTACCAAAGCTTCCGGGTATTGAACATGTCAATGTATTCACAGTACGAAATGTTGTTGACATTGATAAGCTAAATCAATTTGTAAAACAAATGGATAGCAAGGATATCGCAGTGATTGGTGGTGGATATGTTGGAGTTGAAGTTGCTGAGAACTTAAGTAAAGCTGGATACCAGATATCACTGATCGAGGCAACAAATCAGATTCTCAGGCCATTTGATTATGATATGGTTCAAATATTTCATAAAGTGTTAATAGACCATAAGGTAGATGTCATCTTAGGCGATAAAGTAGAAAGTTTTCTAGAAGATAAGGTTGTCTTGGCTTCCGGTAAGTCATTGAATGCTGGGGCTGTAGTTATGGCAATTGGTGTATCACCTGAAACATATCTTGCAAAAGAAGCGGGTCTTGAAATTGGAGAAACAGGTGCCATTAAAGTAGACAAAAATTATCGTACCAATGATCCAGATATCTATGCAGTTGGTGATGCAATCGAAGTTTATCATGCATTAACCCATACTATGACAAAATTATCATTAGCAGGTCCTGCTTTAAAGCAGGCAAGATCTGTAGCTGAGCATATCCATCATAAGAATACCTTAAACAAAGGATATATTGGTTCTTCTGCAATTAAAGTATTTGAGTATCATGGTGCATCGACCGGATTAAATGAGTCCTTAATTAAATCTCTTAATATGAATATCAAATATGAAATTGTACGCGTAATTCTGTCTGATAAAGTAGGAATTATGCCAGATGCAGCTCCAATGCATTTTAAACTGCTTTTTGAAGTACCAACTGGAAAGATTTTGGGAGCCCAGGCAATTGGAAAAGGTGATGTTACAAAAAGAATTGATGTGATTGCGACTGCCATTAAATTTGGTGGAACAGTGGAAGATTTAAAGGATTTGGAATTGAGCTATGCACCTCCATTTACAACAGCAAAGGATATTGTAAATTATGCAGGATATGTAGGATCCAATCTTTTAAATGGTGAATTTAAACAAGTGAATGTAGATAAAGTAAGAGAACTGGTTGAAAGCGATCAAATCATTATTGATGTCAGAGAAAGCTACGAATACAATCGAGGACATCTCAAAGGAGCAATCAATATCCCATTAAGTGAACTTAGGGAAAGATTAGATGTAATTCCAAAAGACAAACCAGTGTATGTACACTGCAGAACTGGTCAGAGAAGCTATAACGCAGTTTTAGCCCTGCAAAACAGGGGATTTCGTAACGTGATTAATATTAC
>JAQUUB010000197.1 GCA_028694115.1 Lachnospiraceae bacterium | reverse complement strand
ACTCATTTTTAGCTATTCAGTACAGGATACGATGACTGTTCATCACTATTAGCTCTGTTTATAGAGGTAACTATTTAAAGAAAAGCCCGAAAAAGCAATACTTTAGGGCTTGACAATATAGGAAGGAATTATAAAGAACTCACTGAGAAAGGCTGGACATATCTTGTGGTTTGGGAATGTGAATTAAAAAAAAGAGACAAAGAATTATTAGTATATAAAATCTCATGTTTTATGGACTAGATTGATAATACATATAACAAAAGTTTATTCATTTTTAAAGAAGGGAATTCAAACATACAAAGGTAGAAAATTACTTATGTTGCACTATGTAGCTATTCATATTTATAGTATTTGGAGATAAGGAAAAGACTATGGCAAAACATACGGATCATCAAATATGTATACTATCAAAAATAGCATATAAAATAGCCGGTAAATATTTAGAGATATCATCTATGGCAGTTAGCAGTGGCATGAGAACTGGTCTTTTGCCAATCGGCTTTGCCATACAGAATGAAGAGCGCGATTTGCACTCACTGGGTACAAAAAAATAAGTAAGCGAGAGGGTGCGAATGGTGGTAATAAGGTTTCCGCCAAGGCCCAACTACGTCTTACGGTAATCTTTTTCACACCCTCAACACATTGTGAGGTTTGTGTCGAATTGAGTCGACAATTTATAAAACAAATATAACAACGATGTTTATGATTTTAATAATAGTGGAAAGGAAAAAGAGTATGAGAATTTTTATTAGTCATGCAACAAAAAATAGAGAACCAGTATTAAAATTTGCGGAGCTATTGGAAGAAGTAAGTAGTGAGATAGAGGTATTTTGCTCATCTGAAGATGGTAGTATTAGTATTGGAAATGACTTTGTAAAAGTAATTTTTAAAGAATTAAGCAAAAGTGACTTATTTATTCCAATTATTAGTGCAGAATATTATGAGAGTAAATTTTGCATGATAGAGTTGGGAGTTGCTTGTTCGTATTTATTTAATCAATATAATCAGGAAGGAGTAGATTATATTTTTCCATTTGTTTTGTATCCAGTACAAAAAGGACAGGCATTATCAGGGACTCCTATAGCAAATATCCAGGCTGGGGATATAAGGAGCGAAAAAGATATTCACATCTTTTTAAAATATTTGTCCTCTCAGAAAGGTATACATATTGGGGCAGGAGTCAATCGAAATATACATTCTTTTATATTTGAGATTGATCAGATTATTCTGAAGTATCAAAGTATTATGGAAAGGGCAAAAATCAATGGCTATTTTGATGATAGCATTGATTTTATACACAAGGAGGATATTATTAGCATTGGCAAAGACAGGGAAACAATTATAATAAATTATAACATGAATCCATATGAGAAGAATGTCAAACGACCCAATTTTATTAGCGTGGTCTTACAATATGTGGACAAAATAGATATTGGTCGGTATCTGGATATAAATAATTCAGCAGAATTTAAATTTGTTATAACAAGCTTTACAAACTCCTTAAACCGGAGTTTTGTTGAGTTTAAATATTCAGATAATAATAGAATTTTAGAAACATTTGAGTTTTCGGTGACGTATGGGAAAAATACAATAAAAATACCATTGGACAAAATCAAAAGTAAGGCGCTCAATAATATTTCAGAAATATGTTTTGTAATTCATCCAGATGATGTTGTAGAAGATGAGGGAATGTTTAAAATTAGTGATATAGTTATATGCTGATTGACTATAGTAAAATGTATTCCCGCCAAGGTTAAACTGCGCCTTGCAGAAATCTTTTTCACACCCTCAACACACGTTGAGACGGTCGTTAAATTATCCCTCAAAAAAGATACACCTAAGATTGAGGTAGTAATGACACCTGATGAAGAGAGTAATTATACACCAGAAGAGAAAGCAACCTATCAGAAAATTAAGGAGTATGTAAAGGACAAGTACGCGGTAAATGTTCATACAAGGTATATAGCCGAGGTTAAGCGAATGTGTGGGATTGATATGGGTGAGAATTATAATAAGTCCAAGAAAGAGAATCCTGATGTGAAGAATTGTCCGCAGGTAAAAGTAGAGTATATTAAGGAAGCATTGAGATATTTCGGTGTAATTTAAAGTTAGGTGTGTTACAATAATAGAAAAGTTATTTGTAGAGGAGGAGCATAGTAATATGTCTTATTTTAAAAATACAGTTGCTTATATAAATGGTAATAAAAAATTAAGAGGACCGCAGAGAGAAGCTTATATTGCCGCCTATGAATTCTTTTGTGAAAATGATAAAGGGGAAGCTTTAATTGTTTTACCAACAGGAACAGGGAAAAGCGGTTTAATATCGGTTTTACCTTATGGGATAAGTAATGGTAGAGTTTTAGTAATTACTCCTGGGCTAATAACTAAGCAAAGTGTGATTAAAACATTGAATCCACTAGAGGATAATTTTTGGATTAATTATGATATTATTTTTGCCCCAGAAGATATGCCAGTAGTTGTTGAATATGATGCAGATGTTCTTGATGAAAGTCTGGAAAAAAGTAACTTTGTAGTAGCTAATATTCATAAGTTATATAAAGATAGTGAGAATTCTCTGTTAAATCGAGTTCCTAGAGATTTCTTTGATATGATAATTGTTGATGAAGCACATCATTCCGCCGCAAATTCATGGAGGGATGTTTTAAATTATTTTGGAAACACAAAAAAGATTCATTTAACTGGAACACCATATAGAGGTGACGATGAGCCTATTCCTGGGGAAAATATACATACAACTTCCTTGGCTACTGCAATGAGGTTAAAGTTAGTTAAATGGCTTAGAAAATCAACCGTTAATAGTAAGGAAATGTATTTCTGTATTCCCAATAATAGCCATAAATTTACCAAAGAGGAAGTTTTAGAATTTAAAGAAGCTGAATGGATTCAGCGTTCAGTAGCCCTATCAAAAGAATGTTCAGAATTAGTGATTGATGAAAGTATTAACAAATTAAACGAATTAAAGGAATTATCTCCAAGTATACCACATAAGATTTTGGCAGTAGCTTGTAGTATTGCACATGCAGAAGACGTAGAAAAGTGGTATAAAGAAAAAGGGATGTCTGTAGTTATAGTTCACAGTGAATTAGATAAAGAGAAATTAGAAGAAAATTTACTTAAGATAGAAAATCACGAATGTAATATTGTTGTCTCTGTAAATATGTTAATGGAGGGATATGACCATAAATATTTATCTGTTTTAGCTATTTTTAGACCTTACAAGAGCAAAAATGCATTTGCTCAAATAATTGGCAGAGTATTACGTACAATTCCAGATAATGAAATAACAGATTATGCTATAGATAACAATGCATATATAATATATCATCAGGAGACAGGTTTAGATATTTTATGGCAATCATTTCAAAATGAGGTTGAAAAATCAAAAGTTCTTCCTGTAAAAGAATATTATTTTTCTGATAAAGAATATAAAGATAGGGAAAGTAGTTATGCAAATGTTTCTGTCGGGCAATCTTATTCAACTGAAGCGGATTCATATTTGCCAGAGATTGATTTTAATGAAAAATTTGAGGAAGCTAAAAGAGAGATTGAAGAAAGAATAAATGAAAAGATACAAAAATTAGGAGCTTCTGGACTTAGTAAAGAAGACATCGAACTATTTAAAGATGCATTACGGAACAAAGAGTTTAAAAACGAAAAAGACAAGATGGACAGGCTACTTGTGGAAAAGAGACCAGAAACCGCAAGAACAGAAATTAGAACATTCTTATATAATACAGCAAATGATGCGGCACAAGACATATTAACTAGAAAAAATATTGACCCTAAAGGACATTCGTTATATAACTCTTTTAAAAATATGGTTTATATTAAATCAGACACTAATAATGATGCTATAATTGTTATCTATATCAATACAAGATTAAAAAATAAATTTGGTGCAGTAAAATCTAGAACACCAGAGCAATTATTGCAATCTAAAAGGTTCATTGAGGTGCTAGTAAAAGAGCTGGATAAAATGTTGTAATAGAAAGAAGGATAATTATGAATTATCAAAATGTAATAGATTATAAATTACAAATGCTAATTGATTTAATGATGACTGATGGTGTTAGTCCATCTGATTTAGCATCAAACATATTTGAAAGAGATTATGTAAACATTTCCTTTACGAAAAAAAATAACTTAGTGATAGGTAAATTAGAATTTTACGAAAATGGAAACTTATTACAAAACATTCAGATGTTTTACACTTATACATTAGATAGGCAGCTAGTTGAAATTGAAGAAAATATTGGTGGCGATAGAGTTGTTTTATGGAATAGAGAAAATAGGGAAGAAGATTTAATTAAAGAATTATTATATATAATGAGTTGTTGCTATGATAATGAACAAATAGAATCATTTATATCAACATTACCAGATATATTAAAAAAGAAGGTGAAATATTATTTATTTAGCTTAAGTGCATAAGGAATAGTCAAAACTTACAAGTATTGACACTGTTTTATTCAAGACGATAAATCAAGGGTTGAAGCGGTGTCATTTCTTATATTCAAAAATATTAATCACAGAGGGCTAGAAATAGTCTTCTTTTTTTATGCCTAAATGGCGGAAAGGAGATTTTTATGATTTATGGTTATGGAAGAGTAAGCACAAAAGGACAGGCAAAGGATGGTAACAGTCAGGAGGCACAGGAACGATTGCTAAAGGAGCATGGGGCAGAAGTAATCTATATGGATTCATTTACTGGCACAAAGATTATCTATCAGGTCTGTAATCAAATCTGATGCCTGTGACACACTTCTGGCGAATCTGGATATACCGTTTGAAAAGTGCACTCTTTTCGGTATTTCAGTGCACCCCTATCCGGTATAATAGTGCAAGTGTTTCCAGATAGGAAGTGCAGTGTATTAGTTGCTAATGATTATTATTCAAGCGGTATTTCGATACCGGCATCCTTGAGTAAACGTTCCAACAGATCAACACGGTCTTGAAGATGTTGGATTTCAATCCAGTTACCATGACATAATTGATCGGCTTCTTCCAACTCAAAACGAGTAATTTCATAGTCAGCATATTTTATGCAGCGATGATCTTTGCTAAAAGCACAGTAATCAGTCATTCATTCCACCTTCTTTCTGATGGGATTTATGAAGACCATGACGTTCACGCATGGATACATTACCGCCAATCATGATTTCATATGAGTTGGGTCTGATACGGTCAATGATTGCTTCAGCAACTGTGGCATCATCCGCCGTTCCGATTCTTGAAATCCAGCCATATGTTTCAAACTGTGTGCAAAAGATTACAGAACCGCGAATACTTCTGGCTTCAATGATTTCAAGCAGATCATGACACTGCTCGCTTGTAAGCGGAGACAACAGAAATTTATAATGGTCTCATAAATTAAGACACTTTTTCGGACAGTTTTTAATGAATCTGATATACTTAAACCAGTATGAAAGAAAGGATTCATTGCTATGTCCAAACAAAGAAGAAACTTTAGTGCAAAATTC
>JAQUUB010000196.1 GCA_028694115.1 Lachnospiraceae bacterium | reverse complement strand
CTGTTTGTTCTGTTTCTTCTGTCTCAGCTGGCGTTGATTCCGTAGAAGTCTGTGTGCTTTCTGCTACACTGGTTTCCGTACTAGTCTGTGCCCTGCTAGTGGTAACACTCTGTCCACATCCCACCAATCCGGTGCACATAACAACTGCCAAAAGTAATGATACGATTTTCTTTTTCATAACTCTTCCTCTCTCTTACTTGATAATCTATTATGCAAAGGTAACAATCTGTTTCCTGTCCACGAACAAGCTGACTTCATCATCAGGCAGCATTCTCCGATTCGTAACTAAGCTCCAGTTTTTCCCTTTTACATCCAAAATTAATTCATAGGCATTACCCAGAAACTGACTTGAAACCACTCTTGTTCGATATTCAATAGCTCCTACTGTTTCTTTAAGACCCAATGCCTCTGGTCGAACCATAGTCTTATCATCAATCCAATTGGATTTTCCAATAAAATGTGCTACAAACGTCGTGGCAGGATTATTATAAATGGTTTCCGGTTCACCCTCCTGTTCCACCTTTCCCTTATTAATAACAACAATATTGTCACTCATGCTCATAGCTTCTAATTGATCATGTGTAACAAATACAGCTGTTGAATGAAGTTCTTTTGTAATTCTGGTCATTTCGACACGCATTTCTTCTCTCAAAATGGCATCTAATGCTGACAACGGCTCATCAAACAGGATACATTCGGGTTCTGCAACAATTGCTCTTGCAAAAGCTACCCTCTGCTGCTGACCACCACTTAACTGTTTTGGATATCGGTCTTCATATCCTTCCAATCGAACCGTTTTTAATGCTTTTTTTACCTGTTCATCTATATTCACATTTTTCTTTTGTGCTTTTAAAGGAAATGCCACATTCTCGTATACCGTCATATGAGGCCATAATGCAAAATCCTGGAATACGAAACCAAGTTTTCTTTCTTCTGGCGGTACATTAATTTTTTTTAAATCCGAAAAGACACATCTTCCATTAAAAAAAATTTCTCCTTTGTCTGGTGTTTCCAATCCTGCAATCATTCGTAAGATTGTAGTTTTTCCACATCCCGATGGTCCCAGTAAAGTTGTAAATGAGCCACTGGATATGGAAATATTTAATTTCTCAATTTGAAATGCATCGGAATAAAATTTTTCTATATTTTTTAGTTCAATAATCATTTCGTCACTCCTATATTTGATACATTTTACTATCCTTCATTTTCTGTTTCTTTATTTTTCTGAAATAAGAGCTCATTTCATCTGCCATGCCAGAAAGCCTGTTTAACATCATAGAGAAATCAGTTAACATCTCATCATCCTGAAAATAGGGATACACAATATCATGATCAATTTCACTCCAGCCCTCCTCATACATTGTCCTTCCCTGTATCTCTACGTAATAGCCTTTGTATTTAATGATATAATGTAACGACCGATAGATTCCGTCTGATTTGATATCAATCAACTGTTTGTCATAAATCTTAGTATCTCCGACTCTGCGGTAAACCTTTGGGCGCTCAGCAATGTAGTTATGATTATTATCCTCATCAAAATCGTTCAAACGATCTAGTATGTAATTCTCAGGGTCATTTTCAAACACGCTTGTAATATAATTATGGAACTGAATCCAATCCTCGCGATATAAAAAGAGCACCCGAATCCCAATCAAATCCGTCATGTACTTATAATAATTATCCCGATCAATATGCTCATATTGGTTTGGATATTCACTTTTCTTACGTATGATTTTTTCTAGTAAGTGCCCTGGCTTTTTCGTCCGATATCTGTAGGAATGAATTCCAGCCTTTTCAATATCATATAGATAGTCATTTACAAACTTTCTGCCTATTTTCTTTAATTTCGGCTCCAGTTTTAAGTAACTATCATAGATGGCATTTAATTCTTCCCATCTCATTCCGGTATTTTTTAATGTTTCTTTTTCAATGTTGTATTCCTGTAAAAATTCCTTTTTCTTAATCATGTAATACTTCCAAAATCCTTTACATCCATTCTTTTTTCTTTCATCTTATGATTTCTTTCCACTTCCAACTATCTTGAAATCGTCAATATTTGGTAAATATTATGTAAAGTTGTTCTGTTTTTTTCTGACACTCAATTCCCCTTTGGTAAACCGTCTGGTTTTCTCCCCGTCTGGTTTTCTCCCTGCATGGTGATCCGTCCGTAAGAAAGAATGTACAAAACGTTCGTCAAAGGGATTTTTTATTCCTCACTTTTTTGTACATTATTTCTTACTAGGTTGATTTTGAGGGATGGACTAGGGATGTTCTTTTTGCATTAAACGAGTTTACTAGGGATTGGTTCCTTTTAGATGTCGTTTGTTTAATACTGGAGGGGTTTGCAGTTTTTCTTGCGGATTTTGTGGTTTGCTCTTTTTTTCGCGGATTTTCGTGCTTATTTTGTTTCGAGGATTTGTTTTTTTGCAGTTTTTCTTGCATTTTGAAGCAATAAAAAAACTGCCTGATATTCTGTCAGACAGTTTCTACATTTTCATACAAATACGCATGGACAAAGATACCTTGTCCAGGATTTGAACCTGGTTCCTTTTTAAGCGCAAACTCGTTTTCACTTGTTTGGCACCTACATCTTGGCATTATTCTTTTATTTAATTAAGCGTTCACATTTTATACCAACAGGGGTAGAAATGCAACGATTACTTTTTTAATCTTAATTGAATATTTGAAGCACTATAAAGTACATTTGTTACAATCACTCTGTCATCCTTAACTATATAAATCACAGAATAATTATCAATAGGCATTAGTCTCAACCCTCTGGATTGTTCCGGTTTTGAATCCATTATCGGGTATCTTTCTGGCATATTATCTAATGTCATTATGGCATCTGCTATTCTATTATACTGGCCTAATGCATTATCCGGTGCCTGCAATTTTAAAGCAATATAATAATAAAGTTGCTCCATATCAGCTAATGCATCATCAGTAATATCAACAATATATTGCTTTATCAACTGTTAGCCTCCCTAAATTTCTGAAAAGCATCAGCAGCATTTTGCACTCTGCCTGCTGCAATATCATTATATCCCTTCTGTAATTTAGCATGTATTTCTTCATCCATCATTAAATCTGCATTGATTTCTAATGGAACCTTTGGTAATGTCACAGCAAATGGAATACCACCAGTCATAGAAATCTGCTTAAGGTACATATCAATAGCAGTAGACATTGGAACCCCTAATTGGGATAAAACTTCTTCTGCACGTTGCTTTACCGTTGGATTAACCCTCAAATTTAAAGTTGTTGTTTTTTCCATTTTGCACTATCTCCTTTGGATATATTGTAACGCCTATGTCGTTACATTTCAAGATATATTTTTACATACCTCCGGATAGTAGCAGGATAACCCTTGGTTGCACCGAATCTCACGGTCCTCTGGAAGGATCATCTTTTCTAAATACTCTTCCCTGCTACCACACTTTTCTGCCACTTTGATGTTCTCACTTATGATTTTAATATCTTTGCATATTTCCCTGGAGTCCTGAGCTCTTCCTACAATTTTGCAAGTTGCAATGTTGCAATCCAGGAAATCATAGATGGCGCATAATCCACAGGAGTAGCGGTGGAAGGAGTGATGATAGATTTCATGATTTTGCTCTGCTTCCTCTCGCTTGATTGTATCTGGATTTTTAATATGAATGCTCTCTTTTGCGGTCTTAATATTCTGGCAAAAGGAGCATTTTTCATTTCGATGCATTCCCAAGCAATTGGAATCCGAAAATCTACATCCACTTCGCATGATAAATGCTTCATATTCTAGATCTGGTATGGTATCTGTTATGATTTTCATGTCAACAAGTGTGATATCTCTAGGTAATATCACCCGGTCAGCTCCTAATTCTTTATAGTAGGTAATAATATCCGTATTATAGGCTCCTGCAATGGTACTGATCACACAGAATAAGTCCTGTTTCTTGCAAATCTTTACAAGTTCAGGACAGGACACAATCACACCAGCAATCCCTGCTTTACGCAGTGGCTCGAGGTAATAAGATTCTATATATTTTAATTGTTCCTCTGAATAGATACTGGAATTAAAGGTAATAAAAACAGAGGCGCCTTTCTCTCGAATAATCGGAATTAATGTAAGAAGCTCTTGAAAGTTATAACTATTAGCACGTTCTTTATATCCTGTAAGACGATTCATATCCGCGTAATCGCCAAATTTTGTTACCCATTTGGGATCATAAAATCCCATATAAAATTCCTCGGCACCACTTTTTATATAGGGATCCGCATCCTCTAAATTGTTGACTGGTACTAATATTTTCATGATTTTCCATCCATTCCTTTTACTTTTTCAAGTGGGAATCTAATCTCCCGAATCGTATCTGTTCCCTGAATACAGACTTCTTCATTTTTAAAGTAGATTGCTCTTCCCCATCGATACCAGGTTAAATTCTCATCATCTACGTAGGTAAGATGGCAGCTTTGACATTCTTTTTGGCAGCTGGAATTCGGTCGGTATTTGAGCTCTGTTTTTTTAGGTATGGAGGCGAATTCACAGATTTGTCCTGTCGTAAGATAACAAAGGGGCGTATGAATCCCTATCCTGATGTTTTTTGGTGCGTCATTAAAGTCAATGACTTGATGAGTCGGATCAAATTCCATTCCTTCAATCCCATATTTCCTGCACAAATCTGTCAGATAGGGAGTAAAGATTCTGGGTTTTAGTGTTTGCCTAAAATATTCCTCATACCTTGGATCGCGGTAGTCCTTCATAAATAGTCGTCCTAGATTGATTTTAATATCATAAGTATTTCTAATATAGGAGAGCATCCCATAATCATTGACTGTAATCTCGTCGATCACATCTTTGAATTTTTCAAGCAAATACGATAGTTTCCTTTTCCCTTGTTCTAGCTGATGCTGGCTAAACATGGGGATTACAAGAGTAACTCTTATCTGCTCTTCGTAATAAAAAAGAAGGGTTCTGATTTCTTCTATTTTTATGTGCAAAAAGTAATTCCCGCAAAAATAAGAGCCAATATAAATTCGCTCTATTTTTGTATCTCTATCATTTGTTTTCCTGTTCTTTATTTCTTGATCTAAAATATCACAATTATTTACACATGGTATGATTTTCATCCTTATACCCATCCGCATGCTTTAGCATGCACTTAAAACTATTTATCTTTCTTATAAAGCATTTCCCAGAATATTCTTTTTATTCTTTTTATCTCGAATTCACATGTATCTTTCCTACCATATTTCTCTGTTTTTACTTACCATTTATTGTTTTCTGGTGAATATATTACCACTTGTTCTACACCTATATTTTGTTACAATATTTATATTGAAGATCTTCTCAAGGAGGTATCCCTATGTATATCAATTTAATCATTTTTGAATCTCTTAATGCATATGTCCTTTATCACTACATAGAAGACAAACTACATATAAAGATTAACCCCTATCCTGGTACCACGGTAACAGAAGAAATGATGTTATCTGCTATTACGAAAATTAAGGAGCATTAG
>JAQUUB010000195.1 GCA_028694115.1 Lachnospiraceae bacterium | reverse complement strand
TTAAAATTTAAGGTGGTGAATAAAATGAGTTTTTGGAATAGTAGAAAGCATAAAGCGAGAAAGGAACATAAATGTCAATATTGCGGAAAGAAGATACTCATAGGAGAAACATATAACAGGGAAACGGGTATTTACGAGAGCGAATTTAACGATTATTGTCTTTGCGAAAGATGTAGATGGGTTTTAACGAACATCGACAACGAAAGTGATGAACTTGGAGATTTCTACGATGCAATATTTGAATTTGATTTAGTTTCATGTCCGTCATGCGGTTCGATAAATCTTAGAGAATACGATATGTCGGATGATATGCAGACAATGGAATGCGAGTGCGATAAGTGTGATACTAAATGGATTGCAGATTTATCTATTGATGGATTAAAAAAAATAACATTGCAACAGAAATAATAACTAAACTGAAATTAAAATTTTAAAGAGGTAAATTAACATGAAAAGAAAATGTAATGACTGTGGAGAATGCCCTTACTTCGGTCAGAGTTATGATTATTGGGGTGAGTGCGATGAATGGTGTGAAATACACCATGATTTTATTAGGAAAGAATGTTATTATTCAATGTTTATGAGAAAAGTTCTTCGGTTTATATGGAAAATTAAAGAAGCATATTATGATTGGTGTGCCGAGAGGTCGTACCTAAAAGAAGAAAAAATACGATATGCTGAAAGAATTAAACTTGGGATGACAGAAGAAGAATATGAGCAGTTTGAATATGATGAAATGATTAAACATGAGAATTAAACTGAAAGTTAAGAAAGGAGAAATTATGCAACTTAAAGTAGTGGCGAGTTCATCAGAAGGTAATTGTTATATTTTAGAATCAGATACGCAAGCATTAATCATTGAATGTGGCAAATCATACAAAGATGTGATGAAAGCATTAAATTTCAACGTATCGAAGATAGTCGGTTGCATTGTCACGCATGAACATGGAGATCACGCAAAATATTATCATGAATTTATTAGAGCAGGAATTGATGTGTATTCAACAGACGGAACGAGAGAATCATTGAAAGAGATTAATGGAGAGTTGACTAAACCATTCAGCAGATTATCAGACTATCGTTTACCGAGTGGAGAGAATGTTCCGAGATATGAAACATTTAACATCGGTGGTTTCACAATTACACCATTTCAGACGATACATGAAGTTGCTGAACCATGTGGATTCATTATTGAGCATGAGGAAATGGGTGAATTGCTTTTTGCGACAGACACCGAGTATATTGGTTTCAACTTTAAAGGTCTGAATCATATCTTATGTGAAGCGAATTATGACAAGCAGATTTTAGAACGTGGTGTCGAAAACTTTGAACACGTCTTGAGAGGTCACATGGAAATAGGTACGACAGAAAGATTTATCAAACAGAACGCAACGCATGAACTCATGAATGTAGTTCTTATTCACTTATCACAATCAAATGCAAGTGAGAACAAGTTTGTCGATATTATTCAACGTATCGGAAATTTCAATGTCTGCAAGGCATATCCGGGATTGACACTTGACTTAAACAAAGAACCATTTTGAAAAGGAGAAAGCATGGTAACAGAGCAAGAAGAATTAGAGTTAAATAAGCAATTAAAAAGATGGCAAGACAAACAATTAAGAATTATTCAAAGAGAAAAATTTGAAGAATACAAGATGTCTGATATAGAATTATCAATTTGGACACGAATTGCAAATGCTGAAAGTTATAAAGAAATATCAAATGGATGTTGGAATGTTGCAGAAAAGATTATAGAAACTATTAATCTTCTAACTTATAGAAAAAGAAAGTAAGTTTTAACACATGATATAAAGGAGAAAGTATGACAAGTAAAATAATAATTTATTACATGGACGGAAAAGTTGAAGAATATTACGGAACGGTAAACATAACAAAGTATGGATTTCTAATTGTATTTCCACAAGGAGAATCAACCGTTTCAAACATTCCATTATGCAACGTAAAGAAATATATAGTAGAGTAGAATAAACGCCTTAAATAGGTAAATAAACACGTTAGAGAGGTATTGTAGTGATTGTTATTGAAGATGTTGGAAATAAAGTCGGTCAACATACTGTTAAAAATGATTATTTTAAGTCAAGTGAAATTTCAGTAATCAGACAGCCTTTGCCGGTTGGTGATTATGTGTTAATGAATGACAAGATTCAAGATGTAATTGACCGTAAGAATAGTCGGAACATTGACATTAAAAAAATGGATTTCATGGGTTGCTACAATGTAGCGGTAGACAGCAAACGAGATATTCAAGAATTAGTGCAAAACATAACAGGCAAAAAAGAAGAACATGACAGATTTCGTGATGAACTAATATTAGCACAAAACAACGGTATCAAACTAATCATTCTTGTCGAGAACAAAGGTGGAGAGATTGGAAAGTCAGGTGTCTATAATAAAACCGTTTTAAGCATTGACGATTTATTCTCATGGAAGAATCCACGATTGTTCTTGATGAAACCGACAAATGAGATTATTGGATATTGGAAAAATGGAGAGCCAAAATATAAAATGACACAACGTTATCCAAAAGCTACACATGGCGCAACGATTGCAAAAGCGTGTATCACAATGGAACAGAAGTACGGAGTTCGTTTCTTATTTTGCAAGCCGGAAGATAGCGCAGAAATTATCATTAAGATATTAAAAGGAGAGATGTAATGGGTTTTAGTGAAAATATGCAGACAATTTTCGATAGCAAACCACTTGAAAAGAAGATACTTGATAGCGGTGACAGAACGAGTTATGAGACAGGTGCAGTCCGAGATACGAAAGCCAATCAAGGCAGATGTGATTTAATGCCACTTGATATCATGGCAAACGTGATGAATGACGCAATCGTGACGCAGTTAGCATTATTTCAGATCACGCAAAACACAAAAGTGTTGTATGACATTATCAATCGTTTTACAGAACAGAATTATCCGAGCAAAGCAGATATGTTTCTGGAATTGTCGATTCACTTCAAGCAAGGTGCTGAAAAGTATGGTGAAGAAAACTGGAGAAAAGGCATTCCTGTTCACAGTTATTTTGATTCAGCTATTAGACATTATATGAAGTTCATTCGTGGTGACAATGACGAACCGCATGACAGAGCATTTATATGGAATTTAGTGTGCATGGCATGGACGATTGAGAACAAGCCTGAAATGAATGACTTGTACAGTTTTACCAATTAAGAGCCTAGAAATAGGTTCTTTTTTGTTGCATATTAATTTATATTTGTGTTGTAATGTCATTTGATGTGTGATAAGATAAGTTTAACAAATAAATACGGAAAGGAGAATAAAATAGAATATGAAGTATACGGGTAGTAAAAATAGGATTGCAAAAGAATTAGTTCCAGTTATTCAATCGTATATAACATCTGAAACAAAAGGATATTTAGAGCCATTTGTAGGTGGAGCAAACATGATTGATAAGATTGACTGCAGTAAAAAGTACGGATGTGATATAAACGAATATTTAATTGAATTGTTAAAATATGTTACATCAAATTCAAATTGTTGCCAACTGAAATATCAAACGAAGAATATAATAATGTTATGAACAATAAAGATAACTATGATAAATGGTATGTTGGTTTTGTTGGATTCTTATGTTCGTTTGGTTCAAAATTCTTTGGTGGATATGCAAGAGGAAAAAATAATAGTGGCGATGCTAGAAATTATGCAATGGAATCATATAATAACTTGAATAAGCAATCGCCAAATTTAAGAAACCATAAAAAGAATTCCACCCCATTTATAGGGCGGATGAATTTTTTGAAAGACACTACTATATGTTGTGTCTTTTTGCTTTCCATAAGTTGACATATTTCTTATTTTACTATATACTATATGTATGAGCAAACAAACTTATACCTACGCAAGAACTTGCGTATACAATATTAATTATCATATTATCTGGTGTACTAAATACAGAAGAAAAGTGTTATCTTCTAAAATAGAATCTAGATTAAATGAAATCCTGACTGCTATTGGGGTAGAAAAAGGATTTTCTGTTGTGAAATCTAATGTCGGAGAATCAGATCATATTCATGTTTTTGTGTCTGCTCCACCAAAACTATCTCCCACTGATATTGTTAGATATCTAAAAGGAATTTCTGGCAGGCTTTTATTAATGGAGTTTCCTGAGATAAAAAGCTGTCTATGGAACGGCCATCTTTGGAATGATAGTTACTTCTTAGAAACAATTGGATCCACCAGCGAAGAAAATATCCTTCACTACATAGAAAGACAAAAAGACCACCAGGCATAGGAAGGAGTTTATTTGAATAAAGCCTATAAGTATCGCATTTATCCAAACCAGGAACAAAAAGTTTTATTATTAAAGACCTTTGGTTGCTGCAGATTTGTATGGAATAAGATGTTGTCTGATAAAATTGATTATTATAAGGAACATAAGACAACGCTTTTTATAACTCCGACTTTTTATAAAAAAGAGTATTCTTTTTTAAAAAAGGTGGATTCTTTAGCTTTGGCTAATGTCCAGTTACAACTAGATTCTGCTTATAAAGGTTTTTATCAAAAGAAAACTCTATTTCCTTGTTATAAGAGCAAGAAAAACAGTCGCTACTCTTATACCACAAACCTTGTAAATCAAAATATTTCTGTTTTTGATAACAAAATTAAATTACCAAAACTAGGGTTAATAAAAGCTGTTATTCATAGAAAAGCTCCTGGTGATTGGAATTTGAAATCTGTTACTATTTCGATGGACAAAGATGAAACTTTCTATGCTTCTGTTTTATACGAGTATCAAAAAAACATAAACCAGTCTGCTATTACTTTTAGTAACACAATTGGACTTGATTATAAATCAGACGGGCTTTTTGCAGATTCAAATGGCCATATTGAATCTATGCCTCACTATTACAGATTGTCTGAAAAGAAACTAGCTAAGTTACAAAGGTCCCATTCTAAAAAGAAAATCGGATCCAACAACCGATTAAAATCTAAAAACAAAGTGGCTAAATTATCTAAGCATGTTTCGAATCAAAGAAAGGATTTTCTTCATAAATTAAGTACCGAGATAACCAATCGATACTCCTTAATTTGTGTGGAAACTCTTAACATGAAGTCTATGTCTAACTCTGGATTCAAAAACGGAAAATCAACTCTGGATAATGGATATGGCATGTTTTTACAAATGGTGGATTATAAACAAAAAGACAAAGGACACTTTTTAGTCAAAGTAGATAAATGGTATCCATCAAGCCAGCTTTGTAACTGTTGTAATCATCAAAACCCAGAGATAAAAAATCTCTTGATTAGAAACTGGACTTGCTCTGTTTGTAAAACCGAACACGATAGAGATTACAATGCAGCCTTGAATATAAAAAAAGAAGGCTACCGCATCTATCAAGATACAGCAGCCTAGTAAGTTTAGTAGGGTTGGAATGACCCGAATTTACGCCTATGGAGACTATGTAAGACGTGTCACATTACGCAACGGTCATTGAAATAGGAAGCCTGGCCATTTATAGCCGGGTAGTTCACA
>JAQUUB010000194.1 GCA_028694115.1 Lachnospiraceae bacterium | reverse complement strand
ATCGAGTTTGAATAGCATCCACAAGTCTGGGAAGCCTTATAAATAGGGCGCTCCCGGACTTTCCTTTTGCCTCTGCTACTACTTTGCTACTAAGAAATATTCTTCATTCATTTAGATATTAGTAGAAAACAAGTTATCTTGTGATGAGATTTTGCAGATACTGTCTGCAAAATTGATGTTAATAGCATCTTGTTGATGTCAACAAAATGGTTAAATAATTTTTCGAATTGGCATTTGGATAACATTTCCTGATGCTTTTTCTTTTGTAACTTCAGGTTCTATGACTGGTGGAATACCTGGCACACCTACGGGTGGTTCTGGTACTGGATTAGTGACACCAACAAGTGATTCAAGACTATGGACCAATGCCTGCTGTTTATGTGGAAATAGGTGAGAGTAAGTATTAAGTGTTGTGGATACTTTCTCGTGTCCAAGTCTGTCGGCAAGCATGAGAGCGTCACAGCCTTGATTGATTAACAAACTGGCGTGACTGTGGCGAAGATCGTGAATTCGTATTTTCTTAATGCCGGTTGTCTTGCATCCACGTTGCATCTCGTGTGCGAGATAGGATTTTGTGTAAGGAAACAGTCTATCCTTTGGACGAGGCATATACATAGAATTCATATACTCTGTTAGTTCCTGGCAAAGAAAATCAGGAATAGGAACAACACGTTTGCTCTTTTTTGTCTTAGGGGTAGAAATAATATCTTTCCCATGACTACGTGAATAAGACTTACAAATACGGATGGTCTTATCAACTAGATTAATATCTTCTGCTGTTAGAGCAAGTAATTCTCCTTCTCGCATACCTGTCCAATAAAGAACTTCAAAGCATAGATACGAAACAGCTTTGTCTTTAATACCTTCCTGAAAAGCAAGATATTCATCCAATGTCCAGAAGTCCATTTCCTCGGCATCACTTCGTCCCATACTTCCGGCCTTCCCACATGGATCGGTATTAAGGTCATAGAAACGTTTGGCATAATTCATAATACAGTTCATTTGATTGTTGATGGATTTTAGATAAGTGGGCTTGTAGTTGTACTCGTCTTTCATAAGTTTTGTCTGCCATCTTCGAATATCCGTTGCCTTGATTTCATTAATTGGAATCTTGCTAAAGAATGGAAGAATCTTTGTTTCGTAGATATTGCGCTTATGTTGGATGGTAGAATCTTTTAACCTTCCCTCCATATCCTCAATATAGGTTTCATAAAGTGATTGAAATGTCATATCGGGATTACAGGCCTGTTTCTCTAGAAATTCTCTCTCAAATGCTAAGGCTTCCTTTTTGGTGGCGAATCCTCGTTTCCACTTTTGTTTGTTGTTACCTTGCCAATCCGTATAATAGAATTTGGCAAACCATTTACCAGTTTTATCATCTTTGTAAGCTGGCATAAAATCATCTCCTTTATAATGAATTAGTCATCTGGAACGAATAAATGTTCCCAATGCATTTATCTAAAGGCTATGATATAATCTACTTGTCTAGGGTGATTACATCAGCCGTTTAGGTTGAATCACTTACATAGTAGCTCCGGTGTTCAATTTCTTTTGCAAAAGAAATTACATTGGGGCTATTTTTATGTTGTATTTTATTTATCCTTATTGTCTTCTGTTGTAAATGGGTTTTTCCAACGATAAACTTGGTTGCCCAGTTCTGATGTGTATTCTTCTAAGTCTGGTCTTTCAAACATTGGAGTCAAAGTACTGGATGCGTAATAAGCAATGGTTTCTGCTTGCCAGTCCATGTATCTGTCAATACTTAATTTTCCATTATATAACTGGTCCATTTTTGCTTTCCAGTTTTCTAAAAATAGGCAAAAGTCCATATCATATTTGCTGGCTCCTTTTCCATCAACGGAGATAGAAGCTTTCCATTCTTTATCTTCTGGTGGTTTTGCAATATCAAGCTTCATGCTAAAATCATAAGTTTCTTGAATTTTAAATAAAACATTTATTACATCCGCAAAAGAATCTAGCATGTATTTGTTTCTATAGGAATTTCTTCCGTCAATCCCAACATTCATACCATCTTGATGTTCTGGCGTAGAAATCAATTCACGAAAATTAATATCTAGTGCGGTAGCAATATCTTTGATGATAGACATAGAAAAATCGGTTTGTCCAGATTCGTAGTTTTGAACGGTTCGTTCTGTTTTATCAATAAGTTCTGCCAACTTTTTCTGGCTAATCTTTTTTTCTTTTCTTTTTCTTTTGATATTAGCTGCAATTTGTTCTGGACTTAGTGCTTGAGATGCCATTGTGTTCACTCCTTTACACGAAATATATTTACATTAAAAGTACTATTTGTAACTTTGTGAAAAGTATATAACAGATTAACACGAAAGTCAAGTTCGTGTTTTAGAAGAAAATCTATTGACAACACGAAATGAATGAAATATACTGTAAACACGAAAACAGATTGCGTGTTTGTGAACGATATAGCAAAATGTTTAATACTATATAGAAAGGAGCTTGCGTATGGTAGGAATGAAAGAGACTTTTATTGAAGTTGATGAAGTACAACAGATGCTTGGAGTTGGTAAGACAAAAGCATATTCCATTATCAAAAAGTATAATGCAGAACTTGCTGCAAAAGGATTTTTAATTATCCGAGGCAGATGTCCAAGAAAATACTTTGAACAGAAGGTATATGGATATGCAGATTACTACAATCCGGCTGATGATCTTGAAAAAAATCAGTCAATGGTAGCAGAAGATGCTAACTATGAAGCAAAAGAAAAAGTCCTTACCGACTAGGGAAAGGACTTGGTAGTAACAAGCCGGAACTTGTTCTATGTATCTCGCAAGTACAGTATAACAAAGGACTCCGGCTGTTACAATCAGAACTTTTGTTCATAGGAATGTAACTATTAACATTGTATTAGCCGTAACGGCAGGAGGAAAATTTATGTATTTTAAAGAACAAAACATTTTATTATGTGCCATCGACCATGGGTTTTCAACAATCAAGACACCACATTTTATCTTTGATAATGGTGTTGAGGAAATTGGTACAGAAGCAACGTTAGTAGCTAAGACAATGGAGTGCAAAGATACTTTTTATAAAATCGGAGAAGGAAGACTTCCCATGAAAGACACCAAAATAGAAGATGAAGATTATCTTTTACTCACATATGCGGCAATTGCAAAGGAAATAGAATTTTATGGTTTGTCTAGTGAAGATGGGGTCAGGGTCGTAGTTGCAGCAGGACTTCCATTTACCAGATTTGGGGAAGAGAAGCTTAGCTTTAGAAACTATCTGAAACGAGGGGTTGTAACCTTTGTATATGAAGGAAAAAGCTATTTCATAGAAATTGAAGAAGTTCTATTATACCCACAGTGTTATGCAGCAGTAGCAAATATTTTAGGAAAGCTGGCACCGAATCAGCTGATTGTAGACATTGGTTCCAAGACCATTGATATTATCCATAACAAGAACTATGTTCCAGTGGAGCGGGAATGTATAACCATCCCAGAAGCATTAATTAATTGTATGGCTAACGTCAATAAGGCAGTATTTCGGAGGAAAAACCGTTATTTGGATGAAAGTGATATTCATGATGTGATGATGACAGGAACATCCAATCTTCCAAAAGAGATTACAGAAATTGTACAGGATCAGCTTTGCATTTTTGCTGAAAACGTAGAAGCTCAGCTGAAAGAAAATGGGTTTGATCCAGAACTAACGCCGATTGTGTATGTAGGCGGAGGAGCTACTGTAATGAAATTATTTGGAAGAATTAGAGGCACAAATATTTGTTATCAGGAAGATGTAAAGGCAAATGCCATTGGTTATGAATATCTGGCATTACAGAAAGCGGACAGGTGGTTGCATGAGTGATAAGGATATGTTTCAGACAGTACCTTTTCGCTTAAACCTAAATCATGACGAAGATGCTTTGGTCTGGAAATTATTATTATCCATAGACGAAGAGCCAAGGAAAAGTATCTATGGAGACAGAAGTAAGTTTATCAAATGGGTTTTAGTGAAGTATGCCAGAGATGAATTTGATTTTGAAGAAGCAAAGGGAAAACTGGATTCTTTGAAAAAAGAGTTCATACAGTCGGCTCAGTATGAACTCATAGAGGTAGTTCAAAATGAATCCAAGTCACTCATGGCAATGCTTGAAAAAGCAGTGGAACTTGCAGTAACAAAAGCAGTAACAGAGGTTCTAAAAGCAGTGGTAGCTGGTGGGGGTTCTGTTGGAACACCAGTAGTAACAACAACAGCGGTGCAGAGCAACAAAGCAGTTCAGACAGAGGTGACTGTTCCGAAAATGGGTGTTCTCCCAGAAGTGGATGGAAATAATGAACTTCCCACTTCAGCACTAAGTTTTTTAAACGGTTTCTAATGATTGAAATCGCTTATATTTATGATAAATAGTTGGATTTGTGGATGAAAACAGTGATACAAACGGTATTACATTCACAAATTCATATCTCAATTTGTAATAACAGCCCCAGTGGCAGTGATACAAATTGTAATAAGTACAAATGGAATTATTACATTCTGTACTTACAATATAACAGGGGTATTAGGGGATTGCGGTCCCCTAACCAGATTTTGTTTAACGCCCTGCGTTATACGTATCTGGCAAAATCTATCTTTAAGTAATTTTGTAAAGGATGTAAAAGAACGAAAAGAAAAGGGAGGCGGTGCTTATAGGAAGACGAAAACAGAACGTCGAACCTAGAAGAAATTTCACAGTTCGACTATCACAATTAGAAGAGGAGCAGATGAGGAAAAATGCTGAAGCAAATGGATTAAATCCCAGTGAATATGTCAGAGAGTTAATTTTGAATGGTGGCACAATAGATACCTCATTTGCAATCGATCGTCGAGATTTGATCAATCAGATTTCAAAGGTTGGAAATAATATTAACCAATTAACACGACTGGCTAATACAAATAGGCTAGTTAGTGACCATATATTAAAACAGATAGTGGATTTGTTAAAAGAAATTCAAAAACTAATGATGGAGGTGGTAAAGAAATGGCGGTAACCAAGGTGGGGTGTATGAAGTCTAGTAAGAAAAAACAAAAAGACATTCATCTGAAGAACAGTATCAATTATATTTTGAATCCTATGAAACTTGGAATTGCCAATCTGGCGGGCGGTATTAACTGCCCGTTGGAAATTGCATATGAGCAGATGAAGGCAACCAAAGAGATGTTTCAAAAGACTGGTGGCAGGCAGGGATATAGCTTAATTATTTCACTTAAACCGGGAGAGGGAACACCTGAGATTATGTATGATATAGGGATGAGATTTGCTGAAATCTTCCTAAAGGGGAAGTATGAAGTGGTTGTAGCAGTTCATACAGATAGAGCTCATCTACACGCACATATTGTATTTAACAGTATTGATATGACAGAAGGATATAAGTTCCAATATCATAATGGAGACTGGAAAAATATTTTACAACCGATAACAAATCAGCTATGTACGGAGTATGGATTGGAGATAATGCCGGCAGAATACAGTGAAGATCCTAAGAATATGTCAAGACCAGAGTGGGAGAGAGAACAATCCTATTCCACACTGATAAAAGATGATGCATTTTATTGTGCATTA
>JAQUUB010000055.1 GCA_028694115.1 Lachnospiraceae bacterium | reverse complement strand
ATCAAAAGAGTGCAATGACTTATAATGAGTATGTAGAGGATTGTCAAAATAATAATATTTATTATTATAGTTACAAAGACTATCAAAGCCGTGTAAATGGACAATTCCGCTTATGCTTTAAGAATGGAAAGGTTGACCCCAAAATCAAGAAAATGAATTCTGTAAAAATCAGAATTACGTATGAAAATGGACAGACGGTAGATAAGACAATTAAAGTAACCGTTAAATAGTGATGAACCAATAGGTAAAATCTAAGACAGAGCCAATTTGGCTCTGTCTTTACGTTCAAATAAATATAATTAAAATCAAAAATCCATTTACAAAACAGGATGTGCCAGCACCTGAAGAATATGCTCTGCATATCTTGTGAATCGTTTGGAGTCTTTTTTAAAATCATCGGTCAATTCAAAGTACATGGTCTTGTCCTGATAATTTTCACGAAAAACAGGAGAGAAAAGTGGCTCCCATTCTGGGAGAAAGGTTCCAGATTTCTTGCCGTAACAGTTGGAGGCTTTTGCTGGTGCACGGTGTCCTTTATCTACATAAGCAGCGACACTCTTATGAATGGCAGAATCCTCTGCTGGAAGATAATAGTAGTCTTTATAATTTGGATAAAAGAATTTCAATTCCCCTTCATAGAGGGAAATCTTTAATTTCCCCTGATTATCATGAGCCGTAAAGTAGCAGTCGCTAAAGCCATAGGAGATAGGAACTGGTACCGCGTTCGTTAATAAAATATCCATAATAATTTCATTTTGATATTTCCCATCGATATCCCGATAAGAGTTTTTACCAGCTTTACATACTTTAAGTGGAAGATTAAAGATATCAGCATAAGCTAGAATCGGAACAATCCGAATCATTCCCCTTAAATCCTCATAATTATGTAGTAACATTAATTGGAGATTAAACTCTTTCGGATCCGCTACATAATCATGGTAAACGGTGATGAGCTGACCACCATCATAAATGTCATCTCGTTTTAAACAAAGAAAATCCTCAATTGCTTTTTGTTTGAGGCTACTAAGTTTTAAGAAGTTTTTATAAGGAAGGATTCTCTTATATAAATCAATTCCCTCCATTAATTTAAAATCAAAAGGCAAATCATATTGAATGCACTTTGCCTCTAAATAGGGAACATCAAAATGATTGCCATTGTAATGTACAAGATGATGAAAGCAATTGGCAAAATTAAAAAAATGATAGAGGAGCAACTCCTCCTCCTGATAATTGTCGGCAAACCATTGAATGGTATAAAACCGACCATCCTTGTAGTAGGCACATCCAATTAAATAAAGGGAAGATGAACGGGCTGTGAAGCCTGTGGTCTCAATATCTATAAATAGTAAATCAGAAAGTACTGCTAATTTTTCATAAGGGTAGGCTGTCATATCAACAGTGATAGAATTTTTAATCGTTTGCATTATGTTCCTCCATGTATCATAGTAAACAAGTTTATTATACATAATTTTTAAAAAAATACATAGTATTTTTTGTTCATTTTTGTTATATTAGATAAGTGATATTTCTTTTTGAAAGGATGTCGGTTATGTGGGATTATAAAATATTTGAAGTTAGTATTTACCATATATTGAATTGGTTTTTTGTCTATAGCTTTTTAGGATGGGTCTGGGAGAGCTGCTATGTATCAGTCAAAGAAAAGAGATGGGTGAATCGTGGATTTGTTACGGGTCCTTTATGTACGATTTATGGATGTGGAGCACTTAGTGTTTATCTCCTTCTTTTGCCTTATAAAGGCAATTTCTTTTCGCTGTATCTAGGTGGCTTTTTTGTTGCAACTTTACTAGAATATATCACAGCCTGGTTAATGGAGAAGATTTTTCATGCCAGTTGGTGGGATTACAGTGAACAGCCTTTTAATTTAAAAGGTCGTATCTGTCTTGGAGCTTCTTTGGGATGGGGTTTTTTTACGATTATCCTTTTTTATGTTTTTCAACCGATTGTTGAAAAAATCGTAGATAGTTATCCAGTAAGAGTTGGTCAGATTGGTATTACGGTAGTGATGTGTATTCATTTAGTGGATTTATTCCTTTCTAGCTTTGCTGCATTTGAGCTGCGTGAGAAGCTCGAGCGTATGGATGCTGTATTTGATGAGTTATCAGAATACCTGCAATCCACTAAATTTTATGAGACAACAGAAGAAATGCGTACAAAAATCCAAAATATACGGGAGCATTACCGCGCGATAGGCTCTTACAAGAAGCAGGCAAAACGTTTTGAATCTCTTCAGGCTTTATTAACAGATTATATTGAACAGCATGGGTTAAAAGAATATAAACAAGAAGCACTGGAGAAGTTTTCAAACTTGAATAAAAAGATCAGAGATTCTTATAAAGAAAGTAGTTTTGTTAAAAAGCGTATGTTAATTGCATATCCTAATTTAAAGTCCTTATCCAGAAAGGCAAAGGATGTGTCTATTCATAAAATATTAAGAAGAAAAAAATAGAAAGAAGGTTATGGAATGGCTCAATTTACATTTAATGGCGGAATTCATCCTTATGATGGGAAGGATTTATCAAAAGATAAACCTATAATTGAATTTCTGCCTACCGGTGAAATGGTCTATCCTGTTTCACAACATATTGGAGCTCCAGCGGTTCCAATTGTACAAAAGGGTGACCTGGTACTTGCTGGTCAAAAAATAGCAGAAGCGGGTGGCTTCGTATCAGCAGCTGTGTATGCAACGGTTGCAGGTACTGTAAAAGGAATTGAGAAGAGAAGAGTTCCAACAGGTGATATGGTAAGTGCTATTATTGTAGAAAATGATGGTACCTATGAGGAAGTAGAGTATCCGAAGGTCAAGCCACTTGAGGAGCTTACAAAAGAAGAAGTGATAGGGCTTGTAAAAGAAGCTGGAATTGTAGGAATGGGAGGGGCAGGATTCCCGACTCATGTAAAATTATCTCCAAAAGAACCAGAAAAAATAGAATATGTAATAGCAAACTGTGCAGAGTGCGAACCATATCTGACTTCTGATTATCGCAGAATGATCGAGGAACCAGAAAAACTGATTGGTGGATTAAAGGTAGAATTAAAGCTATTTGAAAACGCAAAAGGTATTTTAGCGATTGAGGATAATAAACCAGACTGTATCAAATTATTGAAGGGTCTGACAAAGGATGAGCCTCGCATAGAAGTTCGTGCATTAAAAACAAAATATCCACAAGGTTCCGAAAGACATCTTATTTATGCGGTCACAAAGAGAGCCATTAATTCTACACAATTGCCAGCAGATGCAGGCTGTATTGTAAATAATGTAGACACGCTCGTAGCTATTAATCGTGCGGTTGTGGAGGGAAAACCTTTAATGCATCGTATTGTAACGGTAACGGGAGATGCAATTAGTAATCCATGCAACTTTATGGTAAGATGTGGTACAAACTATTCAGAACTTGTTGATGCCGCAGGTGGATTCAAGGTACAACCTGAGAAAATAATATCTGGTGGTCCAATGATGGGATTTGCACTATTTGATTTAAACGTTCCTGTGACAAAATCATCCTCTGCATTGTTATGCTTAAGTAAAGACGAGGTATCGGAATGTGAGCCATCGGCTTGCATCAATTGTGGTGCCTGCGTTGAGGTATGTCCTGGAAGAGTCATTCCTTCCAGACTGGCTGATTTTTCCGAACATGGAAATGAAGAAATGTTTTTGAAGTATAACGGAATGGAATGCTGTGAATGTGGATGCTGTAGTTTTGTTTGTCCGGCAAAGAGAAACTTGACACAGTCAATAAAATCAATGAGAAAGATGCAGTTAGCAAAAAGAAAAAAATAAACTTTGAAAGAGGTGTTACCATTGAGTGATTTACTAAAAGTATCGTCTAATCCTCACATACGCAAGAAATTGACAACAGGAAATATTATGCTTGCTGTTGTACTTGCATTACTTCCAGCTGCAGGATTTGGTGTATATAATTTTGGATTTTCTGCTTTTTTACTACTGTTCCTATGTGTAATCACATGTGTGGCTACGGAATTTATCTATGAAAAATTAATGAAAAAGCCTATAACAATTGGTGATTTTAGTGCTGTGGTTACTGGACTTTTATTAGGAATGAATTTACCAAGTACAGCACCTTGGTGGATGGCTGTGATTGGTAGTATATTTGCGATTTTAGTTGTAAAGATGTTGTTTGGTGGTCTGGGACAGAATTTTATGAATCCAGCACTTGGTGCAAGATGTTTTCTACTTATTTCATTTACTGCACGCATGACGACATTTACATACGATGGTGTTACAGGTGCAACTCCATTGGCTCAATTGAAGAATGGTGAGATTGTAAACACATTTAACATGGTGATTGGAAAAATACCAGGAACCATTGGAGAAACGTCCGTCATTGCAATTGTCATTGGTGCATGCTTTTTATTAATCATCGGAGCAATTGATTTACGTATTCCGGCAACTTATCTGGTTACGTTTACTTTATTTATTGGGATTTTCGGTGGACATGGATTCGATCCTTATTTTCTTACAGCGCATTTAGCAGGCGGTGGATTGATGCTGGGAGCATTCTTCATGGCAACGGATTACGTAACCTCCCCAATCACTCCGAATGGAAAATATGTATATGGAATCCTATTAGGTTTATTTACAGGAATTTTCAGAATCTTTGGTGGTTCCGCAGAAGGGGTATCTTATGCAATTATTCTAGGCAATTTGCTCGTACCTTTAATCGAAAGAGTCACTCTTCCGAAATGCTTTGGTAAAGGAGGAGAGAAAAGATGAATCCAATTATTAAAAATACAGTAATTTTAACAGTAATTACGTTGATTTCCGGATTCCTTCTTGGAACGGTATATGAAGTTACGAAAGCACCGATTGCATTGCAGGAAGAAAGAACAAAACAGGCAGCATACAGCAGTGTGTTTGAGAGTGCAGCTACCTTTGAAGAGGATGCTTCGATTGATTTATCAAATGCAGACAGTGTTCTCACAAATGCTTCCTTAACAGAACAGGCCATAGATGAGGTGGTCGTAGCAAAAGATGCGAATGGTGAAAAACTAGGATATGTAATTGGAGTTACTTCCAAAGAGGGATATGGTGGAAATATCAATATTTCTGTAGGAATACAAAATGATGGAACAGTGAATGGAATAGAAATTTTATCCATAAGTGAAACAGCAGGACTTGGAATGAAAGCAAATACAGATGAATTCAAGTCACAGTTCCAAGATAAGAAAGTAGACAAGTTCGCATATACAAAGACGGGTGCAACAGCTGATCATGAGATTGATGCTCTTAGTGGCGCGACCATTACAACAAATGCCGTGACAAATGGAGTAAATGCAGCAATTGCATTCTTTGACAGCATGGAGGGAGGTAATGGAAATGAATAAAGCTTCTGAAAGATTATGGAATGGACTTATAAAAGAAAATCCTACCTTTGTACTGATGCTTGGTATGTGTCCAACGATGGCTGTCACCACATCCGGAATTAATGCAATCGGTATGGGACTTTCTACTACGGTGGTTTTGATTTTATCAAATATGGTAATTTCTTTATTAAGAAATATCATACCTGATAAAGTCCGAATCCCAGGATTTATTGTTATTATTGCATCGTTTGTAACCGTTGTAGAGATGTTAATGAAAGGCTTTTTGCCAAGTCTTTATTCATCACTTGGTATTTACATTCCACTGATTGTGGTTAACTGTATCATTTTAGGAAGAGCAGAGGCATATGCCTATAAAAATGCAGTAATTCCATCCATGTTTGATGGAATCGGCATGGGACTTGGATTTACCATGGGTCTGACCTGCATTGGTATTGTTAGAGAAATCCTAGGTGCTGGACAGGCATTTGGTTTTCAAATCATGCCTGCTGCCTATGAGCCTATCACAATTTTTATTTTGGCACCTGGCGCATTCTTTGTATTGTCCATTCTTGTTGCAATACAGAATAAAGTACGAATGAATCATGCATCAAAATCAGAGAAAAATTTTGCATCAGCATGTACGAGTGATTGTAGTGCATGTGGAAATGGTGGATGTTCAGCAGCTTTTTATGAGGCTTCGGATGTTCTAAAGTCAGATGAAAAAAAGAACGATAAGGAGGAAAAATAGGATGGCACAGTTGATTTTAATCGCCATTGGCGCAGCACTTGTAAATAATGTTGTTCTTAGTCAATTCCTCGGCTTATGTCCATTTCTTGGAGTTTCTAAAAAAGTAGAAACAGCATCTGGAATGGGTTTAGCAGTTATCTTTGTTATTACACTTGCATCGGGAGTTGCAGCAGTTATTTATAACTATATCTTAGTTCCTTTGGATATTACCTATTTGCAGACGATTGTTTTTATTTTAGTCATTGCAGCGCTTGTACAATTTGTAGAAATGTTTTTAAAGAAGGCAATGCCTTCCTTATATAATGCACTGGGTGTTTATTTACCTTTGATTACAACAAATTGTGCGGTACTTGGTGTGGCATTAACAAATGTTCAAAAGTCATATGGGATTCCTACGAGTATTGTAAATGGTTTTGCAACATCTTCTGGATTTACGCTTTCCATTATAATTCTTGCCGGATTACGTGAAAAAATGGAATATAATGATATTCCAAAGGCATTTCAAGGGATGCCGATTGTACTAGTGACAGCAGGACTGATGGCCATTGCATTTTTTGGCTTTTCAGGTCTATTATAGGAGGCGCAGAATATGAGTATTATAGGAATTATTACAGCAACGCTATGCGTTTCCATGGTTGGACTTTTCATTGGTCTGTTCTTAGGAATTGCAGGTATTAAATTTAAAGTGGAAGTAGATGAAAGAGAAGAAAAAATACTGTCTGAATTACCTGGAAATAATTGTGGTGGGTGTGGATACCCAGGTTGTTCGGGACTTGCAGCAGCAATCGTAAAGGGTGAAGCCCCAGTAAATGGCTGCCCAGTGGGTGGAAATGAGGTTGCGAAACAAGTAGCAGCCATTATGGGGGAAGAGGCAGAAACAACGACTCCAATCACTGCCTTCGTGAAATGCAATGGCACTTGCGACAATGCAGGAAATGATTATGATTATCATGGAGAAACAGACTGTAAGATGATGAGTTATGTGCCAAATGGGGGACCAAAGAAATGTAATTATGGTTGTCTTGGTGGTGGTAATTGTGTAAGAGTTTGTCCTTTCGATGCAATCCATATTGTAAATGGAGTTGCAGTAGTAGATCAAAATAAATGTAAGGCATGTGGAAAATGTGTTGTAGAATGTCCAAAGCAACTAATTGAGCTAGTTCCTTTAAAAGCAACCGTACGAGTTGCCTGTTCTTCAAAGGATAAAGGACCGATTGTTAAAAAAGCTTGCAGCGTTGGATGCATTGGCTGTGGTCTTTGTACAAAGGTTTGCGAGACAGGGGCGATTACAGTTACTGATTTTCTTGCAAAGATTGATTATGACAAGTGTACAAATTGTGGAGCGTGTAGAGAGAAATGCCCAACAAAAGCAATCCAGTAATTATTGTTTATCCTTATCTGTATAGGTAATCTGGTAATTACAATCAATAAAAACGGCTTCGACACCTGAGAGGGAATTGATTAATTCAATTCCTTCTTTTTTTCCTAATGCAAAACAAGTAGTTGAAAGAGCATCTCCATCAACAGAATCATCGGATAGGATGGTAACTCCATATAAATCATTTTTTACAGGATACCCTGTTGTAGTATCTATAATGTGGTGGTAAAGGGTGCCATTTTTTTCAAAGAATCTTTCATAGGGTCCTGAAGAAACTACGGATTGATTAGAAATGGGCAGTGACAGGAGTACCGTATTCAGGTCTGCAAAAGGCTTTTGGATTCCAATTGTATAGGGAGTTCCATTTTCTTTTGAACCAAGTGCATATACGTTACCACCAAGATTAATCATAGCATTTTTCACTCCCTTCGAAATAAGGAGAGCTTTTAATTGATCTGCAATATAACCTTTTGCTATGCCGCCCAAATCAATTTTTGCTGCAGGATCTTTTAATTGCACGGTTTTATCTGTTACTTTGATGGTTGTGTAATCAACGTGGGATAATGCTGACTGAATCTTAGAAGACTGTGGAATTTTTGGATTTTCACTTTTGAAATCCCAAAGATCACTGACAGGTCCAATCGTGATATCAAATGCTCCATTTGATAGTTCACTATAGGAGATGGCCTTTTGAATCAGATAAATTGTGTCATCAGAAACTGTAACTGGTCTGCCGGCTGCCTGGTTGATTAGGGACACATCGCTTGTTGTAATTGTTTTACTAAATAGATTCTCATAGTACTTACAACTACTAATACAATCATCTAGAATCGTAGAATCTGCTGAGTCATATAGAGTAATTGTTACAACGGTATCTAATAAGAAAGCTGTTTTAGAAATTGGTTCAATCTGACGATTACATCCCGAAACCAAGAATGATAGAAATAGTACCAAACTAATTAATTTTATGATAGAATGATTATAATTTAATTTTTTCATAACGTTACTATAATACAGATGGAAAGACGAGTCAATGAGCCATGTCAATGAATCATGATAAAGATAATTTTTTTGAAGAAATAAATATGAGGACAAAAATAGCATGTGGTTGTTTAGCTGCGTCGCTGGTTGTACTCCTTATATTAGGAATTACACTTTATACAAATCGTAATGGGTATCAAAAAAAACCAAATCAATCACCAAGTGTTGTATCAACGGTCTCTAGCGAAGAAACAGAAGATATAAAGCTAGGGGAAAGCAGCCTGACATCGGATGATCTGGATTTTTGGGGAATGTATGATGAAGAAGAAGCAAAAGAGGAAGAAACCGAGGAAGACAAAGTGAAACCGCCTAAGGATGATTCTCTTTCGAAAAATCAAGCTTCCATGAATGGAATTTCTAAGAATTCCATATCAGGAGATCAGATTTCAGATAACTCTATTTCAGAAAATTCATTTAATATTAGTTCTAAGGATGAAGAGCCTAAATATAAACAATTGATTGAATCAATACCAAAAAATAGTTTCAAGAAAGAAAACTTCCGAAAAGATGGAGAGAAGCTCCAATATAATAAATCAAATGGTAAAAGTTCTGTCTATGGAATTGATGTATCAAAATATCAGGGAATGATTGATTGGGAACAGGTAAAAGAAGCAGGTGTTGAATTTGCAATGATTCGTATGGGAGTTCGGGGATACAACAGTGGGAAGGTTGTTGTGGATGAAAATTTTACAAAGAATATAGAAGGTGCATTGTCAGCTGGAATTGATGTTGGAATTTATTTTTATTCACAGGCAGTTACGAAAGAAGAAGCGGTTGAGGAAGCGAATTACGCGGTGGCAGCAATCAGTAACTATACGGTGAATTATCCAATTGTATTTTACACGGAAGAAATTGAAAATGATAATGCCAGGACAAATCAATTGTCTGTTGATAACTTAACACAATGTGCAGATTATTTTTGCCAGACAATCCAAAATTATGGATATAAGCCAATGATTTGTGCTAATAAAAAACAATTTGCAACACGACTTGATTTAACAAAGTTAACCAAATATGATTGGTGGTTATTAGATGCTTGTGATTTTTCGGAATTTCCATACAATTATACCATGTGGCAATACTCGAATGGTGGTAAGATAAATGGAATTCCAGAAGACGTTAACTTAAATATTTGTTTTGTGGATTTTAAATATCGTTAAATAATATGCTATTTTAAAATGGACTTCCTTTCGATTGGAAAACCATTTTGAAGTAGCATTTTTTTGAAATTCGGTGATAACTGTAGGGCTGTATATATTTCAGCGTAATTTAAGGCAGTCACATTCTCTAAATAATTTTGAGTAAAGTTTTTTTCTATTCCAATTGTTTTTAGAAGATCAATTGCTTTGTTATAAGCAATGGCTGCTTTTTCTTCTGTGTCATAGATTCCTATGATTATGTTCCCATTAATATGTATTTTTGCCTGAAACATCGTTTTACTTTGCTTTATTTTTTTAGAAACACCATGGTAGGAATTTAAGATTTCTATATTATGGTATCTGAAATCATTTGGATTTCCATTTACAAATCGATAATCCTTGTCTTTTACTCCATAATTTTTCACTCCATATCGATTCATAAGGGTCACTTGCATACCATAGTCTGCAACAAATAGATGACCCTTTCTTTTCATGATTTTATGTTGAGAATAGTAAAAAAGATCCTCGAAATCAAATATCAGAAAATCGTGAGGTGAAAAATAATAACAAAAATATGATTTTTTGAGATAGATGGGATTTTTGAAATATACATTATGATCCCTGAAATTAATCAAAGAAACCCATTTATCAAAAGACAACTTAGAATTTAAGAAAAAAGCCTCCAACGACGTATCAGATGTCAGAAGATTATTAGCTTCTATATAACATAAGTGTGCATCCTGCTCGTTTTGAAAACTCCCAAGACTAATATGTTTATTTTTATAGGTAATTGAGGAACGAAAATAAATGGATCCGTCCTGCTTTTTCGCTAAATAAGTACCTGTAAGCATGTTTTGTTCATTCTCCTAAGGGTGATTTTGATGTTTTTTTATTAATAAATGGTTCTATTTTTACAATTAAAGTCTATTATATGCTCGCTTTTAGTATAACATTCTTGGTAAATTAACACAAATTTAAAAAATTATTTGGTATATTCTGTATAAAGTTTACAAAGTTGTCAATAATGTGTAACAATTAGTTAACATTTAAATATAACTGTGTTATACTCATGTCTGTTGTAGGAAATCCTATAACAAACCTTCCTAATTGGAAGAAGAACACAAGATTGGAGTATTATGAAAAAGTTTTTTCAAATTAAGTTTCATGATGTTTCTACTTATGTGATAAATAATTCAAAAAGACCATTTGGAGAATGTGCTATAGTGTTGATATGCACGATTTTACTTGCATTATCAGCAATATCTACAGATTCTAGAAATAAAGAATCTACAATTGTAGATACTGCCGAGCTTACTACAAAGGAATTATGTTTGTATTCAGCAAAAGCAGATGTAGTAGAAGAGAAGAGGGAAGTAGTAAAAATCCATATTACATTAAAGGAGAACGAAAACTACGGAACTTTAAATCGACTGGAAACGGAATGCCTCTCAAATACAGATGTATGTGAGCAAGAATTAAATGAGAAGCAGGAAGATATTCAGGAAGAAGGAGGACCTACTAGTAAAGAAGAAACTATTAGTAAAGAAGAAACTATTAGTAAAGAAGAAACTATTAGTAAAGAAGAAACTATTAGTAAAGAAGAAATTACTAATAAAGAAGAAGTTGCTAATAAAGAAGAAGTTACTAATAAAGAAGCAGAAGATACTAGCGAAGAAGTAATAACCACAAATGAAGAAGGCAAAGAAATAATAGAAGTAGAAAAAGCTTCCATTAGTTCAAATGAATTGATGCTGTTAGCTATGGAAGAACCATTAGTAGAAAATGCCGAAGAGCTAGTAGAAACAGGGGATACACCAGCAGAAGTAAGTGCTACATCAGTAGAAGTAGAAGTAAGTGCTACATCAGTAGAAGCAGGTGATATTCTTACAGAACCCATAGGGAATACAAGCGGAATCTCAAATGCAGAGTTTGATGCATTATGCCGAATCGTTGAATCAGAAGCAGGTGGAGAAGATGAACAGGGAAAAATATTTGTTGCAAATGTAGTAATGAATCGAGTTGCAAATGAAGCATTCCCTAATACAATCACGGAAGTCATTATGGCACCAGGACAATTTTCACCAGTCTCAAATGGCAGTTTCCAAAATGCAGTAGCTTCATCTGAAACAATCAGCGCAGTAAGCCGAGCGTTAGCAGGAGAGAATGCATCTATGGGAGCACTATATTTTAAATCGGAAAGTAGTTCATCTGATTGGTCAAGTAAAACATTACTGTTTAGTTACGGTAATCACAATTTTTATTTTTAATAAGTAGAAGAAAAATGGGGTTGTTTTATAACAGCCTCGTTTTTATGTTGTGGAATTCTAAAGTTGGTTTTAGAACACTGATTATGTTACATATTGTGGAAGGAATATTCTTGTGATATAATATAGTGATTTATAATATACATTTAGGAGGAACCGATTATGGATTTATTTTATAGAAGCACCAGAGATGACAGTGTAAAGGTGACTGCATCACAGGCAATCTTAAAAGGACTTGCGGATGATGGAGGTTTATTTGTACCAGAAGAACTTCCAAGTTTGAAGCTTAGCATAGATGAAATGAAGGATATGTCCTATCAGGAAATTGCATATGAGGTAATGAAAGAATTTTTAACTGATTTTACAGAAGAAGAATTAAAAACATGTATCGCAAATGCATATGATAGTAAATTTGATACAGAGGAAATTGCGCCATTAGTAAAAGCATCAGGTGCGTATTATTTAGAATTATTCCACGGATCAACCATTGCATTTAAGGATATGGCATTGTCAATACTTCCACATTTCATGATTTGTGCGGCAAAGAAGAATCATGCCAAAAATGATATTGTAATACTTACAGCAACATCAGGAGATACGGGAAAGGCCGCATTGGCAGGTTTTGCAGATGTAAAAGGAACAAAAATCATTGTATTTTATCCTAAGGATGGAGTCAGTCCTATTCAGGAAAAGCAAATGGTAACCCAGAAAGGGGATAATACTTTTGTTGTTGGTGTTCATGGCAATTTTGATGATTGTCAAACAGGAGTTAAGAAAATCTTTGGGGATAAAGAGTTTGCACAGTTAATGGATCAGTCTGGTTATCAGTTTTCTTCTGCTAATTCAATTAATATTGGAAGACTTGTTCCTCAAATTGTATATTATGTCTATGCATACACAAAACTTTATAAGGAAGAGCAAATCAAGAAAGATGAAAAAATCAATGTTGTTGTTCCTACTGGAAACTTTGGCAATATTCTTGCGGCATTCTATGCAAAAAACATGGGAATTCCTATTGATAAATTCATTTGTGCTTCCAATGAAAATAAAGTATTATTTGATTTCTTTGAAACTGGAAAATATGATAGAAACAGAGAGTTTGTATTAACAAGTTCTCCCTCCATGGATATCTTGATTTCTAGCAATTTAGAACGTCTGATTTATAGAATCGCAGGGAATAGCGCAGATAAGACAAAAGAATTAATGGCTGCACTTTCCGGTAAAGGCGTATATGAAATTACAGATGAAATGAAAGATGAGTTAAAGGATTTCTTCGGAGCATATGCAGAGGAAGAAGAAATATTTGAAAAAATAAAGAGTCTTTATGAGGATACAGGTTATGTAATTGATACCCATACAGCAGTAGCTGCGAAAGCTTATGATAAATATGTCGATTTAACAAATGATAAAAAAGCAGCAGTAATTGCTTCCACTGCGAGCCCGTACAAATTCACGAGAAATGTAATGAAAGCAATTGATCAGAAATATGATGAAATGGAAGATTTTGCATTGGTTGATGAATTATCGAAATTGTCAAATGTAGAGGTTCCAAATGCAATCGAGGAAATCCGTAATGCACCAATACTGCATGATCATATTTGTGAAGTAAATGGAATGAAAGAAATCGTAAAGGATTTTTTAAACCTTTAATCATCTAGAGGAATTGGTGGGAATGGATAGTCGAAAAAAGAATATATTAGTTGTGGATGATTCTTTATTGAATCACAAGTATTTGCAAGAAGTTTTTTTGAATCAGTATCATTTGTCTTTTCTAAGTTCGGGGAAAGAAGCGATATGCTATTTAAAAGACAAGATGCCAGATTTAATTCTTCTTGATATTGTAATGCCAGAAATGGATGGATTTCAAGTTTATCAAGAATTACAAAAGCTAGATTCTGCAAAAGATATTCCAGTTATTTTTATGACCGCTGATAAGGATAGAAACAATGAAATAAAAGGGTTAGATATGGGGGCTTTGGATTTTATTACAAAGCCTTTTGTTCCTGAGGTCGTTTCTTCTAGAATCAACCGAGTACTAGGGGTTGCGGATTTCAAGCGTGAACTTATGAAACAAGTAGAGGTTAAGACAGAAGAAGCACAGAAAGACAGCCTCACGGGATTGTGGAACAGAGGATTTATGGAAAAACAAGTAAACCACAGTCTACACGAACAAAACAATAAAGGAACGTTGTTTATTTTAGATATGGATAATTTTAAGGCCATCAATGATACCTATGGTCATTTAGTCGGGGATGCTGTTTTGGTTCGTTTTGCAAAGACATTAAAAAAGGCAATCCGAAGAAATGATATGGCGTGTCGAATTGGTGGAGATGAATTTATTCTTTTTTTCAATGGTGCATTAACGAGAGAAAAAGGGGAAGAAAAAGCATCAGAAATCATTTCTTATTTTGAGAAAGCGTTACATGAAACGAGCATTATTAAGTCGGATGCGGGTGTCTCTATTGGAATTGCAGTTGCACCTTTGGATGGAAACGATTTTCTTTCCCTTTATAAAAATGCAGATCGTGCGCTGTATTATGTAAAACAGAATGGAAAAAGAGGATACCATTACTATAGGGAAGAGAATGCAAATGAATACATAGAGGAACCATCTATCAGCACGCAGGTGGATTTGGGACAACTGATTAAGATGATTAAGGAAGATCATTTTTCAGAAGGCGCATTTCAGGTAGAATACGATGGGTTCCAAAGGATTTATCAATTTGTCTCCAGGTGTATAGGAAGAACGCATCAAAATGTACAAATTCTTTTATTCACCTTATTTATGGAAAATGGAGGAACTGCGAATGTGGAGGATATGGATGCTTCTATGATTCAGCTTGAAAAAGCAATTCGCAAGTCACTAAGAAGAGGAGATGTCGGAAACCATTATAGTAGCAGTCAGTTTATCGTGATTTTGATGGATACTTCTGCTGATAATGGAAGGATAGTGGCAAATCGCGTCCTTAGAAATTATAAAAACAAACAAAGTAATATGTCAATTCAATTGAAATATGATATGGAAGAGTTAGAGACAAAAGCAAAAGAAGAGTAATCATATCATAATTAAGGCTTTTTGCAGTTATCTGCAAAAAGCCTTAATTAATTATTTTTCTGAAAAAACAAAATTAATTTGACCGAAATCAAAATCTATGGGAATGATACATGTGTCAGAAAATAGTAGTTGATTGTTAATGGTTGAAGCATTGGCAATTGTGAGAGTGCATTCAACATCCCTAGCGGCAGAAAGATTTACTACAAAATTTCCATTAAGTAAATTTAGAAAATCAAGAATTACTTCTTTTGATAATTCATTAAATTCCAGCATATTAAATTCGGAGTATTTTTTTGCAAAAAGATTTAAAGCATCTTCACTTCCGTAGATTGCTGTATAAGCTTCGTAATCACCTATTATATTTTGTGAAAGATAGCATTCTTCTGGAAGTTCTTTTACATATTTAATTGGATGAACAGTTACATCTTCTTGTACAAAGCGGTTTAAAATAAAAACTAATTCTGCAATATACAAATCTTTATGTATCATACTAATTACCTCCTAGAGCATGCTCAATAATCGTTTTTATCTGCTCAGGAGTTGCAGGTTTTTGCATGAAATCTTGTGCACCTGACCGAATTGCTTCTTTTAAATGGGTTTGAGTGCCTACTGATGAAACCATTACAACATATGCCCCTTTATGAAAATCACATATTTCTTTTACTGCTGTGATTCCATCTTTGACGGGCATAACGATATCAAGAAAAGTGATATCTGGTCTTTCTGCCTTGTACATATCAATTGCTTCCTGACCATCCGAAACTTCAATAATATTGTTGCATCCAAATGATCTTAAATTCTCTCTAAGGCTTTTCCTTGCTAGAATGGAATCATCACAGATCAATATTTTGATTTCTGCTTCTGTCATGTCATATCCCCCTTTTTCGTATGAGTGGAAAAAATATCCATACCCTTATATTATAATAATTTCCGATTTTATACAATTAGTATCTTTCAAATTATTACTATTTTTATAAAAAGATAGAAGAATCTAGCAAAATATGATAAAATAAGGAGATATAAAATAGACAATCATATAGATTAGAAGTAAGCTTTATGATGACCTAATTGAATTGCCACAGGAGGTTTAGAAATGGATATTTATTCGATGTTAGACATTATGGAAATATTAATTGGTGCGTATTTACTTTATTTAGCATTTCGCATGAAAAAGACAGGGGTACTATCAGACAATGGTTTGGTAAGCAAAGGAATTGACCTTGAAAAAGCAAAGGATCCAGAAGGATATATAAAAGTAATGTTTCCATGGAATTTACTATTAGGAATTTTGTTAATTATATTTGGATTAGCTTCAAGATATCTATCTACAAATGATGCATATGCTTTTCTTCAAAATACATTAACCATTATTTCTGTTATAACGATATTAGTTTATGGATATTGTTCCATGAAGGCACAAAAAAAATATTTGGAACCCTAATATAAAAAAACTTGCACATTAAAATGCAAGTTTTTTTTATTAAGATCTTTTATTGATTGGTATATATTCTTCATCATGTCCAATTGGACGGTAGGCAGGACGAATAATTTTACCGTTATTTGTGAGTTCTTCAATTCGGTGAGCACTCCAGCCAACGATTCTTGCGATTGCAAATATAGGAGTGTAAAGCTCTGTTGGTAAATCCAACATTTTATATACAAATCCAGAATAAAAATCAACGTTACAACAAACACCTTTATAAATAGGACGTTCGTTAGCAATGACGGAGGGTGCTAATCTTTCTACTAGGGAGTAGAGCTCAAATTCGGATTCCAACCCCTTTTCCGCTGATAATTTTGCAACAAAATCTTTAAATATAACTTTACGAGGGTCAGACAAGGAATAAACAGCATGACCCATACCATAGATGAGACCCTGATGGTCAAAGGCATCTTTATGAAGAAGTGCTTCTAAATACTTTGTAACTTCCTCTTCGTCAGACCAATTCTTAACCTTCTTTTTCATATCTTCAAACATTTGAACAACCTTGATGTTGGCACCGCCATGTTTAGGTCCCTTAAGAGAACCGAGAGAAGAGGCAACAGAAGAGTATGTATCAGTGCCAGATGAGGATACTACATGGGTTGTAAAGGTTGAGTTATTACCACCGCCATGCTCCATATGCAAAATAAGAGCAACATCAAGAATTTTGGCTTCTAAAGGTGTATATTTACTGTCCGGTCTAAGAATTCGTAAAATATTTTCTGCAGTGGAAAGCTCGGGATCGGGTTGATGAATATATAGACTTTGTCCATCGTGATAGTGACTATATGCCTGATATCCATAAACGGATAGTAAGGGAAAAATACTAATAAGCTGTAAGCTCTGACGCAAAACATTAGGAATAGAAACATCATCGGCTCTATCGTCATAAGAATAAAGAGTTAATACACTTCGGGCAAGTGTATTCATCATATCCTGGCTAGGTGCTTTCATAATGATATCCCTTACAAAACTTGTTGGAAGAGTACGGTAATAAGCAAGCAATTTTTTGAAATCAGCTAATTCCTTTTCCGATGGTAAAGAATTAAAAAGTAAAAGATAGGTGACTTCTTCAAATCCGAAGCGGTTATCCCCAGTAGAACCTGCTACTAAATCTTTCACATTATATCCGCGATAAAATAATTCGCCTTCCGCCGGTACAATTTGACCATTCACCATTTTGGTGGCTCTCACATCAGAAATATCGGTAAGCCCAGCTAATACACCCTTGCCATTTACATCGCGAAGTCCTCTTTTGACCTCAAACTTTGTGTATAGATCAGAGTCTATGGAACTACAACTCTCACTTTTCTTTGATAGACTAAGGATTTCTGGAGTGACTTCTGAATAATTAACATCAATATTGTTTGTTTTACTAATCATTATAATACGCTCCCTTCAAGATATTTTCAGCGATAATACTAACTTGTATCATAGCATAAAGAAAAAGTCATTTACAAGAAAATCGTGGAAGTTTATGAACTTTTCATAATATGGATTTTTTTCTCATTTTGTATTATGATGATACCAGGGTCAAAAGGTCATAATGATAATAATTATGTTGATAGAAAAGGAGAATGAAAATGACAGCAAAAGAAATGCTCAGGGTTGTAGACCATACACTATTAAAACCATTTGCAAAATGGGAGGATATTGAACTATTATGTGATGAGGCAATGGAATATCAAACAGCCTCTGTTTGTATTCCACCTTCTTATATTAAAAGGATTCATGAAACATATGGTAATAAAATAAATATTTGTACAGTCGTAGGATTTCCATTAGGCTATGCAGTAACGGAAAGCAAGGTTGCTGAGGTAAAAAAAGCTCTGGAAGATGGAGTTAATGAAGTGGACATGGTTATTAATATCACGGATGTAAAAAATGGAGATTATGATAAGGTTGAGGAAGAAATCAGAACTCTGAAAAAAGAAGTGGGAGACAAAATACTGAAGGTAATTATTGAAACCTGCTTTTTAACAGAAGATGAAAAAATTGCAATGTGTAAAGCGGTAACAAATGCGGGTGCAGATTTTATCAAAACTTCTACTGGATTTGGCACAGGTGGTGCGACGCTAGAAGATATTAATTTATTTAAACAGCACATTGGTAAAGATGTGAGAATAAAAGCTGCAGGTGGAGTAAAGACTATAGAAGACCTTGAAAACTTTATTGTAGCAGGCTGTCAAAGAATTGGTACTTCTTCAGCTGTTGGATTACTAAAAGGTGAATTGGCAAAGGATTATTAAATCATGGAATGCATAAAGACGAGAATTCATAAACTTCAAAACAAAATGCAGGAATATGGACTTGATGCGTATATCATTCCAACAAGTGATTATCATAACTCAGAGTATGTAAGTGATTTTTATAAGGCCAGAGAATATTTTTCGGGTTTTACAGGATCGAACGGTACTTTAGTTGTGACAAAAGAAGAAGCTTTATTATGGACAGACGGTAGATATTTCATACAAGCAGAACAAGAATTAACCAATTCGGGAATCATACTCTGTCGAATGGGTGAAAAAGATGTGCCTACAATTCTTGAATATCTTCAAACTGCATTACACGAACATGCAACGATTGGTGCCAATGGAAGAGTCTTATCAACTGCTTTTGCACGTAAAGTAGAGGATTTATGTACTCAAAATCAAATGAAATTTGAGTATTGTGCTGATTTAGTGGAGGAACTATGGACCAATCGTCCCTTACTGCCCTGCAATCCTGTATCAATTCTACCAGATGAAATCAGTGGAATGAGTGTAAAAGATAAACTTTTCAAAGTGAGAGATTATTTAAAAAATGTAAAAGCGGATGCTACCTTTATTAGTAAATTAGATGATGTGATGTGGCTCTTTAATATCAGAGGGAAAGATGTAGTATATAATCCTGTTGCACTTTCTTATGCTTATATTGATGGAGAAAAATGTATTTTATTTGTACAGGAAACCATTATAACAGAACAGCTGGCTGCGTTTAGTGAAAATCAAGGATTTACAATCGAAGCATATGAGAAAAAAGACCAAATATTAAAAGATATTTTTGAACATGAGAAAATTATTCTGGTAGATGAGCGCCATTTAAATTTTTACGATACCTCGTTAATTTCAAAACATGCCAAAATTAAAAATGGTCAATGGCCAACCGAAATCTTGAAAGCGGTTAAAAATGAAACAGAACAGAAAAATATAAAAAATGTTTTTTTGAAAGATAGTGTTGCGGTAACGAAATTTCTATTTTACCTAAAAACGAATCGTGATATTAGAAAATTAACAGAATTTAGCGTTGCGAATTATCTGAAAAGCCTACGAAAAGAAATCCCTGAATATATCCAGGATTCATTTGCTACAATTAGTGCTTATCAGGAGAATGCAGCAATGATGCATTATGAACCTAGTAAAGAAAGAGAAGTATTTTTAGATGATGAGGGAATGTTGCTAGTCGATTCTGGGGGACAATACCAGGGTGGTACGACAGATGTAACAAGGACCATTGTACTAGGGAAGTTAAGTGATGATGTAAAAAGACATTATACAGCTGTTACATGTGGAATGTTAAACTTAAGCTTTTGTAAATTTCTGCATGGCTGCACAGGAAGGAATCTGGATATCCTGGCGCGTCAGCCACTTTGGGAAATGGGAATAGACTACAAATGTGGAACCGGACATGGAATTGGGTATATGTTAAATGTACATGAAGGACCCCAAGCAATCCGTTTTAAAAGCATGGACCCACTTTCCGATGCAGTTTTTGAGGAAGGAATGCTTGTAACAAATGAGCCAGGAGTATATCGAGCAGGCGAGTATGGTATTCGAATTGAAAATGTGATGCTTTGTAATAAGACAGAGGAAACTTCCGATGGTCAGTTTATGGAATTTGAAACATTAACCTATGTTCCGATTGACATCGAGGGAATTGAACCCATGTTTATGAGTAAAAATGAAATAGAAAAATTAAATAAATATCATCAAAGTGTCTATAAAAAAATAAGTCCCTATTTAGATAAAGAGGAAAAGGAATGGTTGTTTGGTGTTACAAGACCAATTTCGCTTTAACCGATTGTTAGAGTTCAGAATTTTTTAATAAATTTTGGATACTATTTTACAAATAATTAACAATTTATATGACAAAAAATATTGACTATATGAAGTATGCTGTGAGATAATACTCAAGGTGGTCGAGGTAAATGTGAAAAGAATTATTACATGGTAATAGCTCATTAGAGTTAAAAATAAATTACAAATTACAAGGAGGACGAAATATGTCAACAAAAGCGTACTATCCAATCAGTGAAATCGGAGCAGGAAAACCTGGTTTTTCCAAAACTCGTTCTATTATCGAAGCTGCTTTTTATGGTAATAATGTAATTAAAGTTAATACCTTAAAAGAAGCTTATGAATTAGCAAAGAATTCACCAGGAACAGTCGTAACAGATATGCCAATTTTAAGAGGTGAAGAATTTGGTCTTGAAAAAGATGCAAAAGTTCTTTTATTTAATGATGGTGCAGTAACAGGACGTTATGCAGGAGCTCGTCGTATTAAAGGAGAGCCAGGAGTTGATGCAGGAAAACTTGATAAAGTAGCTATGGATGCTGTTTACGAGACACGTTGGAAACAGATGTATCATGCAGAAGTATTTGTTGGTCTTGATCCAGAATTTATGGTAAAAGCTCATCTCCTTATTCCAGAAGGTGAAGAAAACATTATGTATAACTGGATGCTGAACTTCCAGTATATGTCAGATGAGTATGTAAAAATGTATAAAAATTCAGTTGCAATTGGAGATGGAAAAGAAGCAGATGTTTATATTTTCTCAGATCCTCAGTGGGTACCAGGAAATCGTCCAGACGTTGATTACAGCTGCTTAAGCGATCCTTTAACTCTTTGCTACTTTGATACAGAACAAAACTGTGCTTGTATTCTTGGTATGAAATATTTTGGAGAGCACAAAAAAGGTACTCTTACAATGGCTTGGGCGATTGCAAACAGAAATGGATATGCTTCTTGCCATGGTGGACAGAAAGAATACTCATTAGCTGATGGTTCAAAATATGTTGCATCTGTATTTGGTCTTTCAGGATCAGGAAAATCAACACTTACTCATGCAAAACATGGTGGAAAATATCCTATCACTGTACTTCATGATGATGCTTTTATCATCAATACAGATACCTGTTCATCCGTAGCTTTAGAGCCTACTTACTTTGATAAAACATCAGATTATCCTACAGGATGTCCTGATAATGATTATTTATTATCCGCTCAGAACTGCTCATGTACACTTGATGAAAATGGTAAGATTCAGTTAGTAACAGAAGATATCAGAAATGGTAATGGACGTGCTATTAAATCTAAATTATGGTCACCTAACCGTGTGGACAAGATCAATTCCCCAGTTAATGCTATTTTCTGGATTATGAAAGATCCTACAATTCCACCAGTTGTTAAATTGAAAGGTGCAGCTTTAGCATCAGTTATGGGTGCTACACTTGCTACAAAAACATCAACTGCAGAACGTGTTGCAGCAGGTACTGACTTAAGCGCACTTCGTATTGTTCCTTATGCTAACCCATTTAGAACCTATCCTTTAGTAAACGATTATGTAAAATTCAAAAAACTCGTTGAAGAGAAAAATGTTGATTGCTATATCGTTAATACAGGCGATTTCATGGGCAAAAAGGTTAAACCAGCTGATACTTTAGGAATTCTTGAAGCGATCGTAGAAGGAAAAGCAAAAGATGCTTTCAAACAATGGGGACCTTTCTTAGATATCGAAATCATGGATTGGGAAGGCTTTGTTCCTGATTTAGGAGACAAAGATTATGTTGCTCAGTTACAGTCAGCTATGCAGAATCGTGTAAATGCTGTTGAAGGATTTGCAACAAAGAAAGATGGTTATGATAAACTTCCAGAGGAAGCTCTTGAAGCATTAAAGAAAATTGTTGAAGAAGCAAAAGCTCTTTAATTAAAAGATACCAGCAAACGGGCGTGTTACTTTTTAAGTAATACGCTCGTTTTATTTGGTAAAAAATACATCTCAAATATGCTTGTCAATGATTGATTTTAATTTTATTTTTGAGTATAATAATAGTAACCTAAAGTGTTCGATAACTCCTGTTGTATTGAACCTACATTTACTTTAAACGGGATTCCTAAATTACAAAATTCTATGTCAAGCCTCCCGGCTTAGCCGAAGCAGTGGAAGACAGCGAATGAGTTGCGGCTACCCACCTAGCATCGCTAGGAGTCAAAAGACAGGAACCGGCATTTTGGGGCATGAAAAAGGCAAATAAAAAGATTTCTTTTTATTTGCCTTTTTGAGTGCACCTTTTTATTTTATTCATTATTTTGGAACAAGAATAATCCCTCACCTGTTTTCGTATATATAAAAATGTATGTCGATTAATATGAGGTTTTTTTGATTGTTACAACATGCTTTTTAGAATAGAATGGGCCAATAATGAATGAATTAAATAAATTAAGAAGAAAAATAAACCATAATGAAAAAAAAATGAAAAAAGATATAAGAAGCATGGTATCGGGAATTCCCAAAAAGAACAATCCGTGGAAAAAACTGTGCTTCTTATTACTATTGCTCAATTTTGCATTTAAAATTTATGAAATAAAAGATTATCAAAGTGTAGTTGTAGAGAGAAATGTTGTAGAGGAAATTAAGGAACAAGAGAAGGAAAGTCAATTAGAACAAGAAACCTCAGAAAAGAAAAGCAATGAGAACATTGAAAGAAAAGAACAGGAAAATAAAGAGCAGGAAAATAAAGAGGAAGAGAATATAGTGGACGAAGAAATTGAAGAACATGAGTCTGTGTCAGAAGAAAGTGACGAACACGAAAAAACAATGAAAGATTATGAAAAGGAAGGTGTGATTAGGGTTGTATTAATGACCAATCATTTTTCCAGCATTTATCATGAAGAAATAGTGTTACAATCAGACGATATCATGTACTTAACGTATGGAAAAGAGAAAAAAAAGATAAAAGAAGGCAAAAAGCTCACCTTAGGATGTAAAGAAAAATATTTTAAAGAAGAAGAAAAAATATACATAGAACCAGAAAAAGATTCGGGCATCTCAATACTATCGCTAACCAGAAGTGAAGGGGTACCATGTTACCATGGAAAACTGGAAATCAGAAAGGTTGAAGACAATCTTGTAATGATTAATGAATTAAGTTTAGAGCAGTATTTAAAATGTGTAGTATCAAGTGAAATGCCAGTTTCCTTTGAAGAAGAGGCTTTGAAGGTACAGGCAGTTGCGGCAAGAACCTACGCTTTTAATGCGTTACGAAATCCCGGTTATCCTGAGTACATGGCACATGTAGATGATTCGACCAATTTTCAGGTATATAACAATATAGAGGAAAGAGAAAAATCATCAAAAGCAGTTGATGATACACGGGGGAAAATTATGCTTTACGAGGGGCAGCCCATTACGGCATATTATTTTTCGACATCCTGTGGAGTAACTACAGACGGACGAATCTGGGGTAGCAGTGATGAAAATAATCTTCCGTATATAGATTCCAGATTTATCGGCGAGGGAGATTTGACGTATCATTTGGAAAATGAGAATGATTTCAGAAAATTTATTAATAATAAATGTGAAAGCGCCTATGAAAGTGATGAACCATGGTTTCGATGGAAAATGAGTATTAAAAAGGATACATTATCATGTATAGAAGAGAGAATTCGGGAACGATATCAATTAGAACCTGATAACATTTTAGTTAAAACACATGGTGAAAACTATGAAAGCAAAGAACCAAAGAGGTTAGGAAAAATCAAAAATATAACCGTAAAACAGCGTGGAATGGGTGGAATTATAGAAAAATTAATCATAAAGGGGAGTAAAAGTACAGCTTGTATTATTGGTGAATATAATGTAAGATATGTGCTGGCAGGAGTTGGAGAAGAGATTACAAGAAATAATGATTCCACTTGTATTGGAACCTCTTTACTTCCAAGTGCATATTTTTATATAGAAAAAGTAAAAAATGACTGCTATAATTTAGTGGGTGGCGGATTTGGTCATGGAGCCGGAATGTCACAATTTGGTGCAAATGAAATGGCAAAGACGGGTTTAAAATATGAAGAAATACTGAATGATTTTTATTGCAAAGTAGAAATAGAGGAGCTTTCTTATGAGTGTAATGATTAAAGCTTATCGTGTAATGAAGGGCTTTACAGAGGAACTTAATAATAATCATGTAGGTGCCTATGCATCAAGTGCAGCATTTTTTATTTTTATATCTTTGATTCCATGTGTTATGCTTTTATTAACGATTATTCCCTATACACCTGTTAGTAAAGCAGATATTTTATCTGTCGCGGTAAATTTTTTGCCTGACAGCATTGATGGATTGGCTATTAATATTATTGATGAATTATATGGTAAGTCACCAGCAATTATTTCGATTACTGCGATTGCGACGATGTGGTCTGCGGGAAAAGGTGTTCTTGCAATTACAAGAGGATTAAACTCTGTATATGAAGTAGATGAAACTAGAAATTATATCATGCTCCGGATTCGTTCTGCGTTCTATACAGTAGTTTTGATTATAGCGGTTGTATTATGTTTACTCGTTATGGTTTTTAGCAATTCTTTGCAGGAAGTATTAGTTAAGAACTTTACTTATCTTTCTAAGTTTTTTAGTGTTGTTGTTAATTTTCGGTTTCTGTTGACATTAAGCTTATTGACATTTATGTTTATGGCATTATATGAATGGATTCCGAATAGGAAAGCGAGTTTTGTCTCTCAGCTTCCAGGTGCTGTTTTCTCTTCAGTAGTTTGGTCTTGTTTTTCCTTTGGCTTTTCTATCTATATTGATTACTTTCATGGCTTTAGTATGTATGGAAGCTTAACTACCGTAATCATTGTTATGCTATGGCTTTACTTCTGTATGTCGATTATGCTATTAGGTGCCCAGATTAATGCATATTTTGAGCCAACGTTTGTTTATTTGCATAATAAACATAAAAAAAAGTTATTTCGGTTTTAGATTTATCTAAGAAAGGCGACAGTCAGAATTTTGGTTGTCGCTTTTTTCTATGATTTAAGAACAATCTATCTGCTTGTTTGATTATATTACGATAGGAAGAATAAAAAAGCATCCATATACAGACTATAATAGGAGTAAAGAGGTAGTTTATAGAATTAAATATTTATAGGCTGTAATTTGAAATACAGGTTTAAATTTAAAAGCAGAAATGGAGATTAACTATGAAAAAAATATTTGTAGCAGTAGCAATTTTTTGTGCGGTGATTACATTTTCTGCATGCAAAGAAAATGATATAGATAAAGATGAGAAAACAGTAGAAAACACAGACCAGAAAGATAATACAAATCAGTCAGATAAAACAAACCAAGAAGAAGCAGTGCAAATTGAGAAAGCAACACTTGATGACTACTTCCCTTTTAAAAAAGATACGATATCCATCTTTGAAGGCGAGGGAAATGAGTATGCTGGGTTTCAAATGGTTATCGATTTTATTGATGAGGGAAAGAATCGTATGCAGACACGGACCAATAATGGTGGGACAGAGGAGGTTCGTGTAATAGAAAAGCAAAATGGGGAAGTGAGAGTGATCCTTTCAAGACCAGAATGTTACTATCGTGACAACCTGATGGATCAGGAAGGAGAGCAAGGGGAAAAGGAAATCCTGTTAAAAGAACCGTTAGAGGTAGGTACAGAGTGGACTCTGCCTGATGGCAGGAGACGCTTTATATCTGGTGTTAATGTTGAGGTTTCAACACCCATGGGAATCTACCAGACAATCCAAGTGAATACGCAGGTGGATGGTGAGAGTGAATATACGATAAAGGAATACTACGCAAAAGAAATCGGCTTAGTAAAGAGAGTCTATGAGTCTGAAGGCATGGTGGTTACTTCTTCCATAAAAGAGATTAAGGAGAATACTGCATATTCACAGATGATTGATTTATACTATGTAGATATCGATGAGAAGGTAAATACGGAAACAGTTACGTTGACTTTCCATACGAATGATATCACGAGAGAGGTCATTCAGGATGCAGTGATTAAGACAGTAGAGGAAAAAAAGGATACGCTTCCAATCATGAGTATTAATACGAAGATTTATTCCATGTATCTTGGAGACGATGGGATTGCTTATATTGATCTTTCTAAAGAATTCATAACCGATATGAATGTTGGGTCTGGATATGAAAGCGCGATTTTACAAGCGATAGTGAACACAGTTGGAAGATACTATGGGGTGCAGGAAGTATTCCTTACGGTGGAACAAAAACCCTATGAGTCTGGACATCTCTTATTTAAGAAGGGACAGACGATGAAGTGTGAGAAGTAACTCTAAGGAGTGAAAATACTACTCCTAAGAATTACTAAATCTCACACCTGAAGAAGCCGCAAGCGTCTTCTTCTCACTAGTTTGCTTTAAATATTTAGATTTAGGGGTTGACAGAAGAGATCTAAATTACTAGAATATAATAACCTGACTTTTGCAGTTTAACAAGTATAAAAAAACCCGTCGGACCAGTAAATATACTGGCTGGCGGGTTTGTCATTTTGTCAGATTTTCATGGTGTATTTTTACTTTTTTGTATTTGCTAAAAC
>JAQUUB010000193.1 GCA_028694115.1 Lachnospiraceae bacterium | reverse complement strand
TATGAAAAGTAATTTACATTTATTTTTCATATGGTTAGAATATAGGAAGTAATATTATGATATAATTCACTTAAAATATCACTTATTAAACAAAATGATTGGAAAAAAGATGATTGATAAAAGTTTGGATACAATTGCTGCAATTGCAACTGCTATGACAGATTCCGGAATTGGTATTATTCGTGTTAGTGGCGAAGATGCAATCAGCATTGTAAGTAACATTTTTCAAAATAAATATGGAAAACATGTGTTAACAGATTATAAAACCCATACCATTCATTATGGGTTTATTTATGATGAAACGGAACTTTTAGATGAAGTCATGATTTCTATTATGAAGTCACCGAATAGTTATACCATGGAAGATACTGTAGAAATTAACTGTCACGGCGGTGTTTTATTAATGAATCGTGTTTTAGAAGCTGTTCTAAAGCATGGAGCCAGACTTGCAGAGGCAGGAGAATTTACAAAAAGAGCGTTTTTAAACGGAAGAATTGATCTTTCAAAAGCTGAAGCTGTTATGGATTTGATTCAGGCAAAAAATGATTTTGCATTAAAGTCCTCTGTCAGTCAGTTACATGGTGCTGTTTCCAATACCATTCGCGATTTAAGAGAAAAGATAATTTATGAAATTGCATTTATAGAGTCAGCTTTAGATGATCCGGAACATATCAGTATTGAAGGATATTCTGAAAATCTTGCTGTCATTGTAGAATCTCTGTCTGAAAGATTACAGAAATTAATGAATTCTTTTCAAAACGGTAAAATTTTAAAAGAAGGTATTAGTACTGTTATTGTGGGAAAACCAAATGCCGGTAAGTCTTCTTTATTAAATATTCTCGTTGGGGAAGAAAAAGCAATTGTTACAAATATTGCAGGTACAACCAGGGATGTTTTGGAAGAGACGATTCGACTTCATGGTATTTCTTTGAATGTAATTGATACAGCAGGTATCAGAGATACTGATGATGTTGTAGAAAAAATTGGAGTGGACAAAGCAAAAAATTATGCAGCGAATGCAGATTTGATAATTTATGTAGTGGATTCTTCTACTCCATTAGATGAAAATGATGAAAATATCATGAAGATGATTCGTGATAAGAATTGTATTGTTTTATTAAATAAATCTGATTTGGAAAATATTGTGACGGAAGAAGAACTTACTTCCATGTTAAAACAGTTTACAGTAGATCATTATAAAATGATCCGAATTTCGGCTAAAGATCATTCAGGTATTGAGGAATTTGAAGATACCATTAAAGATATGTTTTTTCATGGAGAACTTCAATTTAATGATCAGGTTTATATAACAAATGAAAGACATATGGAAGCAATCAGGTCTGCATATAATAGTCTGCAGATGGTAAAAAGAAGTTTGGAAGATCAGATGCCTGAGGATTTTTATTCTATAGATTTAATGAGTGCTTATGCTTCCCTGGGATCTATATTGGGAGAAGAGGTTGGAGAGGATCTTGTGAAGGAGATTTTTTCAAAATTTTGTATGGGCAAATAGTGAGTAATGTGGGTGCTTACTATTCAAAATTATAATTCTTATGAATTATAATTTTATGGTGAAAAAAGTTTTTTGTGAAGTTTAATTATGTTGTAGTGATAAATTTTTATGAAAAAGCAGAAAAGAGGAATTGCAGTTATGCCTGAGATAAGGGAAAAAGTAGATGTTTGTGTAGTGGGAGCAGGACATGCGGGATGTGAGGCAGCACTTGCCTGTGCAAGACTTGGTCTGGAAACTGTTATTTTTACAGTGAGTGTAGACAGTATTGCATTAATGCCTTGTAATCCTAATGTTGGTGGCTCTTCAAAAGGACATTTGGTAAGAGAAATAGATGCTCTTGGTGGAGAAATGGGTAAGAATATTGATAAAACTTTTATCCAGTCCAAGATGTTAAATGTTTCAAAGGGTCCGGCAGTACATTCTCTTCGTGCCCAGGCTGACAAGTCAGAGTATTCCAGATCTATGAGAAAGGTTTTGGAAAGTCAGGATCATCTTACTATTAAGCAGGCAGAAGTTTGTGAGCTTTTATGGGAAGAAAATAACGGTTCTAAGAAAATCACAGGTGTGAAAATTTTCACAGGTGCAATTTATGAGGCAGCTGCAGTAATTTTATGTACCGGTACATATTTAAAAGCAAGATGTTTATGTGGTGAAGCAATTACTTATACAGGTCCTAACGGATTACAGCCGGCAAATCATCTTTCCAAATCTTTGCTGAATATGGGAATCGAACTTCGTCGTTTTAAAACAGGTACTCCTGCCCGTATGGATAAAAGATCTTTGGATTTTTCAAAAATGGAAGAGCAGTTTGGTGATAAGAGAGTTGTTCCATTTTCTTTTTCAACAAATCCTGAGGATGTACAAATTGAACAGGATTCCTGTTGGCTGACTTATACGAATCCGGAAACTCATAAGATTATAAAAGCAAATCTGGACAGATCTCCTATTTATGCCGGAATCATCGAAGGAACCGGTCCAAGATATTGTCCTTCTATTGAAGATAAGGTTGTAAAGTTTGCTGACAAAGAAAGACATCAGGTTTTCATTGAGCCGGAAGGTAGACATACGTCAGAAATGTATGTTGGTGGAATGTCATCTTCTCTCCCGGAGGATGTTCAGCTAGCTATGTATCGTACAGTTCCCGGAATGGAACATTGTAAAATTGTAAGAAATGCTTATGCTATTGAATATGATTGTATAAATCCAAAACAGCTATATCCGTCACTTCAGTTCAAAGCTGTAAATGGTTTGTTTGCCGGAGGACAATTTAATGGAAGCAGTGGATATGAAGAAGCCGCTTGTCAGGGATTGATCGCCGGTATCAATGCAGCTATGTATATTTTGAAAAGGGAACCTTTGATCTTAGACAGATCAGAAGCTTATATTGGAGTTTTAATTGATGATCTGGTTACAAAAGACAACAGGGAGCCTTATCGAATGATGACTTCCAGGGCTGAGTACCGTTTATTGCTTCGCCAGGATAATGCAGATATTCGTTTACGAAAAAAAGGATATGAAATAGGATTGATTTCCAAAGAACAATATGATCATTTATTGGAAAAAGAAAAGATGATTGCAGAGGAAACAGCCAGATTACAAAATACCACAATTGGTGCTTCAAAGAAAGTACAGGATTATCTTGCATCTCTTGATTCTCCAGCACTTCGGACAGGAACAACTTTGGCAGAATTAATATGTAGGCCGGAATTAACTTATGATAATTTAAAAGAACTTGATTCTAAAAGAAAAGAATTACCGGAAGAGGTTATTGAACAGGTAAATATTAATTTGAAATATGAAGGATATATTGAAAGACAGCAAAGACAGGTAGAACAATTTAAGAAACTTGAAAGCAAGAAGATACCGGAAACATTGGATTATGATGATGTTGGTAGTTTGCGTTTAGAGGCAAGACAGAAATTGAAAGAATTTCACCCAATCAATATCGGTCAGGCATCCAGAATATCCGGAGTTTCTCCTTCTGATATTTCTGTTTTATGTATATACCTGGAGCATTTTCATCACAAGAAGCAAATGGAAACTGAAAATTAAAATAAGAATGGAAAAAAGATGAATACTTACGATACAACAAAGTTTGAAGCTGATCTGGAAAAGCTTGGTATAACACTTACGAAAGAACAGATTGATCAGTTTTTAAAGTATTATGAATTACTGATTGAGTGGAATGGTTTTATGAATCTCACTGCTATTACAGAATATGATGAAGTTATGCAAAAGCATTTTGTGGACAGTTTATCTTTGTGTAAAGTGTTTCAGAAAAATGATTCCAAAAATAATATTACTAAATTTGATCTTTCAAAAAAGATATCTGTAATTGATGTGGGAACCGGAGCAGGTTTTCCGGGTATTCCTTTGAAAATTGCATTTCCGAATCTACAGATTACTTTATTGGATTCTTTAAATAAAAGAGTGAAATTTTTAAATGAAGTAATTTCTGCACTTGGTCTGGAAGGAATCCAAGCGGTACATGGAAGAGCTGAGGACTTTGCCAGACAAAAAGATTATAGAGAACATTTTGATCTTTGTGTTTCCAGGGCTGTTGCAAATTTGTCTACTTTGACAGAATATTGCATTCCATTTGTAAAAGAAAAGAGTTTGTTCATCTGTTATAAATCTGAAAAATTAGAGGAAGAAAAAGCAAAAGCTTCCAAAGCTCTTAGAATTTTAGGAGGAACTATCGTAGATGAGATTTCTTTCAATCTTCCTGATTCTGATATTTTTCGTAATCTTTTGGTTATTTCCAAACAAAAAAAGACACCGGAAAGATTTCCAAGAAAAGCAGGTCTTCCAGCAAAGGAACCTATTTCTTAACCTTCCGGTATCTGTTAATAATTTCAAATCGATAGTTTAAAATTCGGTTAATTATGATTCTAAAAATATTGAAACCTGAGCAACTACTTCTTCCGGTTTTTCCAGATGGGGTAGTTGTTTTGTATTCTTCACATAAGAGATCTCAATTGCCGGATTCAACTGGCTATAATTATTGGCAATCTCCTCTGCGTCTTTTTTACCTTTTCCTGAAAGAACGAGAATACTGTTATTCGTTTCCTTTAAAGCATGAATAAAATTAGTATTCAGATAATTTCCAGTTTGGCAGGCAAAAGCATATTTTGAAGAATGATCTGGAACATGGGATGCTTCCAGGTACTTTTCAATATCTTTTTCTTCTATATTATATGGATTTGAAAAATAGTATTTTTCAAACCTTCTTTTAAGGGAAGCCTTGGAAGTAAGCAGCAGATAGCCAAAGGTTCCTAGAATCGGAGTATCAAAGAAAAGCTTTCTTGCTTTAGCTCTCTTATTTGGAATACGGTTTGCTTCATTATTATTTTGTGGATTAATGAGTACAATCCTGTTAAAAATCTCAGTATCATTTAATGATGCAATCAATGCAAGAGAAGAAGAATCTCCACTAACAATAATATCTGTTCTCTTTCCAATAATATTTTTAACAAAATCAATGATTAACTGCACATACAGATATCCGGTATACGTAATATTTGGTTTATCAGAAAGTCCATAGCCTAATAAGTCAAAGGTGAAGACTTCGTGATGCTTTGATAATTCGTCTTTTATCTTATGAAATTCTGCCTCACTGCTTCCAACATGAAGACCGTGTAATAATAAAACCGGATTTCCGGAACCTTTTCTGGTATATCTGATTTTTCCAAATCTCCATTCAAAATATTGATTTTCTGTGGAAGTCAGAAGATCTTTCCCGACAGCAATGGAATACTGGATTTTATTGATAATATGTATTGTGATTACTATTGTTGCCGCCAGACCAATCACAGTTCTTTTCTTATTCGACATTGGTGATCTCCTTATCTTTTCTTTTTTTCATTATAATCAATTCAGATTAACGATACAACAGAAGAAAGAAAAAATTATGACTACATTTTCCTTTTCTTCTAAATTTAAATGTTATATGATAGCATTAGCCTGAATTATTCAGGATAATTCATTCCATAGCGGCTAAAGCCGCATAGTTACAAGTTTTTAACTGAATATTGCATTTCACCTGTTAGATGATATAGAAAAAGAACCAATCTTTTGTTAAAATT
>JAQUUB010000192.1 GCA_028694115.1 Lachnospiraceae bacterium | reverse complement strand
AATGAAGAGTTTGTTTAAGTACTAGTGAACTAGTGCTGGACCTCAATATAACAATGAGGAAAGGCACTAATTTTTTGCTTCACAGTGTAAGCCTAAAGACTTACACTGTGGTGTGATTTTGATTTAGAAAGAGGGGACAATTATAATGAATAGCAAAACTAAAAATAGTAAGCATGTTGCAGATATTATTTCTACATTTGATGTAGATTACAACCTGTAATTGCAGTAAGGGGGTAACAATGACAAGAATGCCAGTTAGATGTAGTAGTAGAAAGCCACACAGAGTATTTGATTTAGTATTAGATGATAAGAATCGTTTGTTTATAGAAATTAAATTTCCAGGTTGTAACCATACAACGAAGATCAGAATTGATGATTATATCGAAAAAATGTATGGTGAAAATAAGAGAAAGTCCAATTAAATGGACTTGTAATTCATAAATGATAAATAGTAATTGACACGAACAAGTGTTCGAATTATAATATTTTTATCGCTACTAAGGAACCGATGGAAAGGTTACATATAATTGTTAAACAGCCCCCGAATATTTAAGTGGAGGTGTTAAAAGTGGAGTTAGCAGAGGAGGAAATACACGTACATTGTCCGTACTGTTCAAATAAAAGGTTATTTGATTGTGGGGCATCGGCAGAAGGTATTATAAAGATTAAATGCCCTTGTTGCAGGGCAGTATCTGTAATTAATTTGCAATATGTAACGGAGAAACACAGAAGCAGAAGAATTGTAGCATACAAGAAAGCAGCTGCAAACTATATATAGTGACTACTGAGCCACGCATCAGCATAGAGGTCTGAAGAAGCAGATCTGTTATAGGGCAAGTTTTAAAACCGCATCCTATAGCTGTTAGATAGCAAATTGCCAGAGTAAGAAGTTAGTTAAGTAACTAACTCTTATTCTGGCATTTTTTTGTTTTTCTTTATATATGAAAATTTGAGTTACAAATAATCTGTCATATTATATTTAAAATCATTTTGAAATTTAAGGAAATAAAGCATACCAAAAAGGAAGGAGGTGATCCAGTGGCAGATGATAAGAATTTTCAAATAGGTGAAAGAATACGTGAATGCAGAAAGCTAAAAAGCATGTCCCAGTCGGAATTAGCAGAAGCAATCGGGGTATCAGACAATACCATATCTAATATGGAAACGGGTAACAACAATGTAAAACTTGAAAATATTGAAAAAGTAGCTGATTTTTTTAAAGTGTCACTGGATTATCTCGTAAAAGGTGTTGGACAAGCTCCTTCAGATGATGATTTCCTTAATCGTTATAATAAATTATCGCAAATAGATAAGAAAAAAATGATCGAATTCATGAATATATTTTTCCCTGAAACAGCTTAATTTTATAAATTCCAAATACATTGGGTGAAACGTGCGTAATAACCAAATGCGTTTTGTGGGATTTGGTAGTTGAATATTCTATCATAAGTACAGGTTAAGAAACACAAACCGCTGTACTTTGAAAACTGAATATTCAACACAGGAGCCTCATTAAGCAAACGGGAAGAAAACGAAGGGAGCTGAGGGAGGTGTGGATATTATCCACGGAAGAGACTAAGGACACAATTTGAATTTACAAAATTGTGGTCGAATGCAAAAGCTATCCAATAAGGAGTTAAGCCAGAATGTTCCTGCCGAAAGGCATACGTAATGTAGTAAGGAACGAGCGAGCCATTCACAAGACAAATGGAGTGATTTCCATTATAAAACCAAGGTCAAGACTGATATGTACGGGTGCTGCTGGCAAACAGTTCCTACGGGCAAAGGCTTATAACCGGCAAGCTGAGTAATCAGCGTGTGCAATGTTTTCTAATCAAAGATACTTACTGTGTTCCCAGACATGTGGGCGAGGAGGGAAGTGGTGAAAGCTACTTCGGTACATGTCATTTTGCTTTTTGAAATAAGAGTCTTGGTAGCAAGGATCTTATTTGAGAAAGCAACGCCGGCAAATTTCTCTACATAAACTATGGAGGTAAAAAACGATGAATAGAGCATCAATATATATTAGAAGCAAAGGAACAGAAGCAACTGGAAAGTTGATTTTGACACAACTGGTAGATATGACAGTTGGAACAGGAATTCATGAAGTAGAAGGAGATCTTGTTGTTGAGTTTAGGGGTAATGCAGAAGGCGATTATCTCAAAAATATTTTGGAGGCAGTAAAATCAGGAAAAAGCAATATTATTATTGTAGACAAACTTGAAAGCTTCTTCAATAACACAGATGAAGCAAGAAAATTTGCATTGCAATTGATGAATCTTGGAGCATGTATCTTTGTCAGAAAGAATGATGATTTGGTGTTATACCAGGATAAAGAAAATTATTGCTGTGTTATTCAGGAATTAGCGAGTAAATGGTATTAATATGGCTGCTAACTATTCAATTGTGATTATGGGTAGTGAAACAGTCATTTTTGACGCTTATGGGAACAAAGTGATTAGCTGTCCGACAGAAAAAGAGGCAGTTGAGTATGTCAATGAAATAGAAGAAGGAGATAACGAAATGGATAAGATTCGTGTAATTATTTATTTGTGTGAAAGCGAAGATAGCGATTTAGACAGCAAGCTACAGAATGATTTGATAAAGTGGTCAAAGCTACAGGGTTATGAAATTGTCGCTATTATATCAGAATATACTGGAGGCACAGGAATTGGTAAGAAAGGTTATACCACTTGCTTGGATATGATAGATGATTGTGAAGTTGAAGGTATCATTGCATTATCAGAAGCAATGATTTCAGATGAAACAGAAATCATAGAAGATTTTGTTACTATGATTGGCTGCTATGGCGGTTTTGTAAGATTTGCATTGGAAGGAAAAGCTGAGGGTATTGATGTATCAGCTTTAGACGATAGCGATGAGGATACCTTCGAAAATCGTTGTACAATTACACTACTATAAAGAAATATGCATTAGTTGGTCAGCTAGTGAAAACTAGCTGACCAGATTGGAGGAAAAATGAAGATTAGAGAATTTGTTGAAGACTATCCTGAAATAACTAAACCAGCAAGAAATAGCAATGTCTTCCGTAACGGTGATGGGAACGGAAACAATTACAATAAAGTGCCAAATACAATTGAAAGAGCTTTAGCAATGGAACCTGTTAAAAAAGGTGATATCGTACTAATTAATATGGGAGATGATACAGAACATTGTAAAATGGTTGGTTCTCGTCCTGCTATTGTATGTGGCCGTTTCATTCCAGACTGTCCTGTGATTCTTGTGATTCCGATGACACAATCATTTAGACAAATTGACAGACCAGAGCACATTTTTATAGATAAGAATGACTGTGAAAATTTGAGAGAATCAGGAATGGCAATGTGCGAACAATTGTGCAGTGCGGATCGTACGCAGGTTATTAAGAAAATTGCAGCTATTACTGACAAAAGATTGATAGAAAAACTTAATATAGCACTTATCTATCAGCTTGAACTGCTGGATGAGGAGTGAGTAAATGGCAAAAGAATTGGAATTAGCAAAGAAATTAGCTGTTCTTGGAAAGCTTTATTGTATGGCATTACTCAGTGAAGACGAGTACACAGCAGTGAAAAAGAGAATTATGAGAGAATATAACGTGGTTAGTTTTATGAATACATAACATATTAGAATGCCGGTGAAAAATTTTCATCGGCATTTTCACATGTTCGTTCATATTTAACTTTTGGATTATAGTAAAGTCAGAAACAAACATGATAGGTTTCTGATTTTACTATACTTCAAGAGAGGAGGAGGTCAATATGGCAGAAGTTGAAGTAATAAAAGCAAGTGAAGGTACGGTAAACAGACGTAGAGATACTATTGGAAAAGGATTGACACTGGAAAGGCAGAGGGTGGCAGCCTATGTGCGAGTTAGTACCGATGGTGAAGAACAATTGCAGAGTTTTCAATCTCAGATGGAATATTATACAGATAAAATATCCAAGAACAAGGATTGGGCATTTGTTGGTATCTATTCAGATGAAGCAATAACTGGTACGAAAACAGCGAAAAGAGAAGGCTTTTTGAACATGATTGATGACTGTATGAATGGTCTAGTGGATGTTATTTTAACAAAATCCATTTCTAGGTTTTCACGTAATCTTGTTGATACATTACAGTATGTGCGTATGTTAAAAGACAAAGGTGTAGCAATTATTTTTGAGAAAGAGAATATAAATACTCTTTCTATGGAAAGTGAAATGGCGTTGGCACTATTAAGCACACTTGCACAGAATGAAGTTGAATCTTTATCAGCCAATGTAAAAATGGGCATTAAGATGAAGATGAAACGCGGTGAGCTTATGGGATTTAATGGTTGCTTGGGGTATAATTATCATCAGGAAGATAAGTCCATTAGTATTAATGACGAAGAGGCGGAAATTGTTCGTTGGGTCTTTGAACGTTACAATCAAGGATATGGTGCATACACCATTGCAAAAGACTTAGTGCGTCTAGGTAAGAAAAATAAGAAGGGCGAAGTTAAATGGACCGATAGCGGTGTTAGAGGAATTGTGAAAAATGAAAAATACAAAGGTGATTTGCGTTTAGGCAAGACGTTTACTGTAGATCCAATTTCTAAACGTAGACTAGAGAATATGGGTGAAGAAGATCAGTTTTATATTAAAGATCATCATGAAGCTATAGTTTCTGAAGAAGAGTGGGATAAAGCTCAAGAGATTCGTATGAGCAGATATGGAAAGAATACAAGTGTTATAGATGGCACAAGAGAGAAACAGTCTCGTAAGTTTGCTTTTAGTAGCTTGTGTGAGTGTGCGTACTGTGGGACAAAATTAACAAGGAGATCACATCACCAGGATACACAAAATAAGAAGCCTGTTTGGGTATGCAGAACTGCTTCCAATAAAGGAAAGGATAAATGCCCTCATAGTAAAACAATTGATGAATCTATTCTGGAAAATGCATTTGTTGAAACCTTTCAATTACTGGCAGATAATTTTGATGATGTCCTAGACTCTGTTTTAGAATCGATTGAAACTGAATTATCAAATAATGATAATGGAGAAAGGTTAAAACGTGTTGATAAGAGCTTGGCAGCAATGGAAGCAAAGCGAAAGAAATTGACCGACATGTTACTTGATGATAAAATTTTAAAAGAAGCTTATGATGAGAGATATGATGAATATACACAAAAAATCAATCATATTAGGCAGGAACAAAAAATTCTAACATCAAATGCCGATGCAAAGAAAGATGTCGGCAAGAGAATGAAAGATTTAAGATCACGAATTTCAGAAGTTAAGGTATTGGATAAATTCGATCGTTCTGTATTTGAGAGTGTTGTAAAGAAAGTACTTATTGGTGAAATAAATGAAGATGGAATATCAGATCCATATAAGATTACTTTTGTATTAAAAGGACTTGCTGATTATTCGGTATCAGATGCAAAAAAGAGATACAAGAATTTACGCAAGCAGGTAGGTTAGTAACAAGTTTACTTCAATAAGTAGAAAGGGCTGTTTAAAATGAGCACTCAAAACGACTTATTGAATGGTAGCAATAACAAAAATGAGAGTCTTGCTAGTGAGGGACCAGAACACACAAAAATGTGTTCCAATTGGCAAGACGACTCGGATAATATGTTCCCTTATTACGAAGACGACACACGTTGA
>JAQUUB010000191.1 GCA_028694115.1 Lachnospiraceae bacterium | reverse complement strand
TAAAGTGTTGGACGTGTTTGAAGAGTTGTGATAAGATAGTCATGGGTAAGAAAATGAAATGCAAATACAGCAACGAAGCAAGAAAAGCTTCCGGTGCACGTAGGCATGTCTATATATGAACTTAGAGTGAGCCTTTCGTCTCTCTGACTATCTTTAACATTATGTCAGGAGGTGAAGGGCTTTTTATGTCTTTAAATCGAAATATTCAATCAAAAGTGTACCGGACGGCTATTTATCTACGTCTTTCCAAAGAAGATGGAGACAAGGCTGAAAGTGATAGTATAGCCAACCAGCGTACACTCATATCTGATTTTATCCGTGGAAAAGAAGAATTTTGTGTAGTAGAAGAATATGTGGATGATGGTTATACAGGTTCTAACTTTGAACGTCCTGCGTTTCAGCAGCTTTATGAGGATCTTGAAAGTGGAGCAGTAAACTGTGTGATTGTAAAAGACCTCTCCCGTTTCGGAAGAAATTACATTGAGGTGGGAAGATATTTAGAAAGAAGTTTTCCTTTACTAGGTGTCCGGTTGATTGCTATCAATGACAATTATGATGGAGCCAGTGAATGGACTACGAATGATGCCATTATCGTTCCAATCAAAAATCTGATGAATGATGCTTATTGTCGTGATATGTCCATTAAGATTAAGAGTCAGCTGGAGGCAAAGAGAAAAAGAGGCGATTACGTTGGGAATTATACCGTATATGGATACAAGAAAAATCCCAAGAAGAATTCAGAACTGATTATTGATGAGCAGGCAGCTGAAATTGTAAGAAGGATTTTCGTATGGAAGTTAGAGGGAATGAGCAATCAGGGAATCGCAGACAGACTTAACGCTATGGGAGTATTGTCCCCGCTGGAATATAAGTTATCCAATGGTTCCAATATCTCTGAAAACTTCAAACAGAATGAACAGGCACGCTGGTCTGCAAAGGCAGTCTTTCGAATCATTCATGATGAAGTTTACATTGGAAATCTGGCACAGGGAAAAAGTAAAAAATTAGATTATCGTTCTAAGAATATCACGGTAATGCCGGAGGATAAATGGGTACGTGTAGAAGAAACTCACGAACCTATTATTGATAAGACACAATTTGATCTGGTGCAGAGCATTGTTGAAAAAGATACAAGGATTGCGCCTGGAAAAGACTCCGTGATGATATTTTCCGGCTATATCGATTGCGGGGACTGCCATAATAAACTGGTTCGCCGGTCTTCGTCTTACAAGGGAAAGAAGTATGCTTATTATATTTGCAATGGATATAAGCAGGAGCATAGTTGTACAACGCATAATATCAGTCATCAGAAGTTATATGAAGTTGTATTAAATGCGGTGCAGCATCAGGTTGAACTGGCAGCGAAAACAGACAAGATTCTGGATGAAATCAAATCATTGCCATTGCAAAGGAAGCGAGTTGTTCAATTGGACACGCAAATAGTTCAGTTGCAGGAAGAACTGGAGCGTTATAAACGAATTAAACAGAAACTGTACGAAGATTATACGGAAGGCATTCTGAATAGGGATGAGTATTTGGAATACACGGATATGTATGCGAAGAAGATAGATGTCAGACTATTGTCCATGAAAGAAATATCTTCGCAAAGAAAAGAAGCATTGGCAGACAATGTGGATAGCAAATGGATTACCAGTTTCAAGAGATACAAAAACATTAAAGAGCTGACCAGACCTGTAGTGATAGAGCTGATTGATAGAATTTATGTCTATGAGGGTGGAAAAATCGAAATTCACTTCCAATTTCAAGATGCCATGGATGAGATGGTACAGTTTCTGAAAGAAGCAGAAGAAAAGGAAAAGGAGAAAAAGACAGGATGAAAACAGCTATTTATATTGGTGCCAGCATATGGCAAGATAAGCAGGTTGAAAAAATGGAACTGTCTGAGCAGTCATCTACTTGTCGGGCATATATGAAGAAGAACAGTGAATTGTGTAAAACAGGAACCTTTACAGACAGAAATCAGGACAGAATGACGCGGAGAGAATTTGACAAGATGTTAGTGGAATTACAAAACAGGAGGTTCCAATGTATTGTTGTAGCAACAGTTGTAACTTTTTTTGATTCCAGTAAGGAGGCACTTTACTATATTAAGCACATTATGATTCCTGCTGGGATGAGATTCATAGCCGTAAAGGAAGCAATCAACACGGAGGAAGATGGATGGCAGAAGGAATTTGGAAAAGTAATAAGGAAGGTGTGCGCTAATAATGGCAAGAACGAGTAGGAAAAATAAGAAAGCTCAAGCGGAATGTATTCAGAAGAAATGGCGGGTTGCAGTATATGGTCGTATCTCGAAATATAATGCAGGACGAAGTGATGCTGAATCTTTGGAGGTACAGAGTGAATATGTGGTGCAATACCTTAATAATAAGCCGGAATTTCAACTGGAAGAAATCTATCTGGACAATGGATATACCGGGAGAAATTTTGACAGACCAGAATTTAAAAGATTAATGCAGGATATTCAGAATAAGAGGATTGACTGCATCGTTGTTAAGGATCTGTCCCGATTTGGAAGGAATTTTGTGGAGGCAGGTTATTATCTGGAAAGGATGTTTCCCTTTATTGGTGTCAGATTTATCGCAATTAATGATCAATATGACAGTGAACATAGTACTGCCAAGAATGGAATGACGGTTCCGATAAAAGGTGTATTGAATGAACTTTACTCCAAGGATTTATCCAAAAAGGTACGAAATAGCTTTGAACAAAAAAGAAAAAATGGAGACAATCTGTCCGTTGTTGCATATGGATATCGAAAAGATGAAGATAATCAAGGGAAGTTACTGATTGATGAAGAGGTTTCTGGTTTTGTAAAAATCATATTTGACAAAAAGTGTGGGGGAGCTTCTTATGAGGAAATAGCAAAGATGCTCATAACAATGGAAGCTCCTATTCCACAGGTAAGAAGGGAACAGCTTGGACTTGTAAAGGTAAGGAAAGGTAATCGTAGAGAAACGTGGAAGGGAAGCGATGTATGCAGAATTCTGAAAAATCCAATTTATACAGGATGTATCGCCTATAACCGATTTGATTATGTTGACGGATATCGAAAGACACCAAAAGATAATCCAAGAGAAAAATGGATGATGGTGGAAAACAGTAATCCATCAATTGTCAGTATGGATGCCTTTGATAAGATATATGAAATCATGCAAAAGGAAGCAGATAGAAGAGAAAGAAAAAAAGCGATGGTAGAGAAAAGACCTGAAAATATATTTAGTGGATTGGCATTCTGTCATCAATGTGGAAGTCCTCTTTATGCAAAAAGTGTGTATGGTGTCAAAGGGGTACGCTTTCAGAATATTCTGTGCAGGAAATGTGAAAAGGAACAAAGAGTGGAGATTGCGGATATTCTGCTACAGATACTAGTAATGGATCAGATACGGTTGCAGATTGAGGCAGGACAGTTGGCTATGAAATTGAAAGAACAGTTCTATTCATCTTCCAATTATCAGAAACAGGAAAAGGTCTATCGGGAAGAGCTGCAACGATGTATGAGTAGCAGTGAGCAGATGAAAAGCAAAAAAAGGAGACTATACGAAGATTATGTGGAAGGAATTCTTGATGAAAAGGAATATTCAGGTTTCCGTGATAAGTTAGCAGAGCAAGAGAAAGAAATTTCAAAGAAACTGCAAGAGGCAAGAAAGATGCTGGAAGAATATACTACGCTGGGAGAAGAAACAAAGCTCCTTCCATATAAAGATGTTGAGGCAAAACTCATGAATTTCAGCGAAGAGTTGCTAAGAAGCTTGGTGAAAAGGATTGAAATCGATAAAGATAATAATCTGTTTCTTACCTTTATATTTAAGGATCAGGTTATCTGTATAAAAGAATTGGAGGCTGTTATATGATTGGAGCATATTTTAGATTATCACTTGCGGATGAAGAAGTTGGAAATGACAAGCAGGAAAGCAATAGTATTATAAATCAGAGAATTACCGTCATGGACTATATTAAAAAGCAGCCTGATTTAGGGGAGAATATCGTAGAAGAGTTTATTGACGATGGTTATACCGGGACAAATATGGACAGACCGGCATTTGAAAGAATGATGAAGCGGATACAGTCTGGAGATATTAAAACGGTAATTGTAAAGGACTTTTCCAGATTTGCAAGAGATTACATAGAGTCGGGAGACTATATTGAAAGAATCTTCCCGTTTCTTGGAATACGATTTATAGCAGTAAATGACTTCTATGATAGTGCACTTCGAGCACCGGGGCAGGTGCAGGAACTGGAAGTTGTAATTAAAAATATCGTGAATACCTCTTACAGCAGGGATATGTCTGCAAAAATAGCAGCGACCAATCGGACAAAGCAAAAAAGAGCGATGTATATGGGAGGTTACAGACCATTTGGATTTTTAAGTGATCCCAATGATTGTCATAAGCTCATCGTTGACCCGATAGCCGGAAAATATGTCCGTATGATCTTTGATTTGGCACTGCAAGGAAATGGCACTGGTAACATAGCAAAAATTCTGAATCAGAAAGGAATACCGACACCTTCCCAATATATGATTCAACAGAAGATTGTGGTTGCTGATGCAAAGTCATGGAAGATGGAAGGGCAGATATGGACGACAGAGAAGATTAATAAAATACTCCAGAATGAAAAGTATAAGGGTACCTATGTAGCTAAAAAATATGTTCAGACAGCGCCCTGTTCAAAGAACATAATAATCAATAGGCAGGAAAATATTCTTAGAATTGATCATGCGCATGTGGCGATTGTAACACCGGAGGAATTTGAATTGGCAAAAAAGGTACTGAAAAGAACCGGAAGGATAACGAGTAAAAGAAAAATACATCAGTATCCGTTTAAAGGGAAAGTGGTTTGTGGATATTGTGGCAGGGTTCTGTCACATTTTGAGAGGGTAAAAACGGGAAATGTGTTCATGTGTAGATATAAGAAGTCAGAATCAGACAGTGAATGCACTGGGGAGGCAGTTTCTTGTGAAGTTCTTGAGGAGATTGTAAGAAATGCACTTACAATGCATCTTCTTATATTTTCAAAATCAATAGAAATATTGGAAAAGAAAGACCGGGCTGTAATATGGAAAAAAGCAGCATTGGAAAAAAAACAGGAAGAAGAACATATGAAACTGCAGAATCTGGCTGCAAAAAAGATGGAGCTGTATGAATTGTATTCAGAAGACAAGGTAGATAAGGAGGGCTTTCAGCAGAGGAAGGAGAATATTCGAAAAGAAGAAGTAGAATGCAAAACAAACATGGAACAGAGAAAGGATGAGATAAAGCAGTTAATCACCAAGCGCAACCCTATTCAGAATGATATGCAGGAACTACATGAAAAAGTAAAAGGACAGGAAGAGATTAGTAGAGAGCTAATTGAAGCTTTTGTTGATAAACTCATCGTATATAATTCTGAGAGGATTGAAATAAGATGGAAATACTGGGATGAAATAGAAGGTATTCTATGTGAAAAACAATGGGAGATGGCAGTAGAGGAAGTGGTATGATATGGATATATATGGTTACTGTAGATGCGGTACAGATGAGAGTAGGGAAAGCAGATATCATAAATAAGATTTCTCACTTAAAAAATGTTTATGCAAAATGACAATGTGTCATAACTTGAAAGTATTGACACCGCAATT
>JAQUUB010000190.1 GCA_028694115.1 Lachnospiraceae bacterium | reverse complement strand
ATATACTTTATACTTTTTCAAATCAAAAGATGCTATGCTATATAACAGACCTTCCAATATACTTAATACCATGTTTTCTTTATGCAAAGCCGAAATGTACGACTCTCTTTCCTTTTTCAAAAAATCTGATATTATAGAAAATCGACTGGTATCCAGCTTATGATTATTCATAGAACCGCAAAAACGATAGCTTATTACAAATCCATTTAATTTAATACAGATCACATCATTAAAACGCAATTTAAGTCTGCGAGCGTGCTCCATATATACAATATCCTTTAATACATCATCAGGAGAATCATTATCATAAATTGTAAAACTCTCCAGATTATAATAACTACTGTCATTTGTATCTCTAATAAACTCTTTTGGTCTGAATATTCCGTAAATATTTTCAAACGAAAAGAGCATGACATATCTTGCTTCTGATATATGAAATTTATCTATAAAACTTTTTTTATTTTCAATCATAAAAAAACACCTCGTTTTCAATAATTATATCTTACCGAAAAACAAAGTGCTTTTTGTTTTGTTATAGTCAACTTCTTGCATTTTTAATTGATTTTTTCACAAATATTTTTTCAAAGTCCAGTTCCAATAAGTAACTAAGCTTAAGTGCTGTATATACATGCATCGCCCCAAAATCAAAATTTCCATTTATACACTGATTTAAGTGTTGCTTTGATATATCACACATCATAGCCACATCTGAAAGTGTATAGTCTGTTCTACACAGTGCATCGACAATTGAATGCCCTATTTCATCCACTGGAAGTCCATTCATTTTCACCTTAATTTTGTAATAAATTGGTTTTACATATTTTTCGTAATCCACAACCGAAATATCATTACTTTCCAGATATGATATAGCATCATTCTTGAAAAAAGACTCATACATTTCCGTTAATTCCTCTAAATCGGCTTCTCCTAATCGTTCTCTTTTTCTTATCTGTGCCAATCGTAAATACAATCTTTTTTTTAATAATCCAAAATTATATACGCTGGGATTGTCTTTTTGCCATCGTTCCTTTTCTTCATCAATAACCTCTTTATAAGGATAAAAGGTATTGAAAAAATCATATATAGACATTCCTAATGTATGAAACATATAAATACATTTATTTAAGGACATTGCACCTATTGATTTCTCTCCAGACTCATAATACGTTATTGTTCTAGGGCTTACGCCTATATCAGATGCAAATTGTCTAATAGAGTAGCCACAATCTTCACGTTTAGATTTCAAAAACTCGTTTCCTGTCATTTTTTCACCTCGCAAAAATTGTAGCATTATATCTTTCTTTTGTCAATTATCGTTTCCATATGTTTAATGATATTTCATCCGTTTCTTATCAATACACTACGTAAAAAAGCCAGAAACTTCTGGCCTTTTTTAGAGTACGTCCTTAATTCTATATTAGTACAGCAGAAATTCAACATTTAAAATAACAACTGCATATACTGTTTTGATTCAGGATAATATAACTGCATATTAGAATCTTGATCAAATAGTAACTTATACTGCACATAAACACTCTTATCTGCATTGTAAATATTAATACTTGCTTCATAACTTATATCACAATCTTCTACTGGATTAAGGACTTCATATGTATACCCTGTTACATTAGGGTTTTCATTATCGAAAAATCCTTCAAAACTTCCGTCTGGTCCAAATGATAATTTCTTACCCTCTGATACTTCCGCATAAGAGCCTTGTATCAGAGCATAATATACATTAGTCATCTGATCTGTTGCTTCAGCATCTGCACTCGCTACCTCTGTTTCTGTATATTCTTTTCCAGACACAGACAATTCTTTTGCATTATTCATTCCATTTCCCGATCCAGCACGTGACGCAATCGCAAATATAAGATAAGACACTAGTCCTACTATTAAACAAATATTCATTATTTTGATTGCATTTTTAAATCCCTTTGATTCCAATAAATTACTTTTTTTCTTATTCATTTGATAACCTCCTGGTAAATTATTATAGGTTCATGATAAAGGATTATCCCTTAGTTTTTGTTGTGAAAAAGCATTCATATACCATAAAAAATAGCAGTAAATTCCATAAAAGGAGAAGTGGTTTTCCACTTCCCCCTATTATTTATAATACTATTTTCGTTTAAGGAAATCTGGTAATGCATCTTTTTTCTTCATTATTACGAACAGCACTACCAATCCGCCTATCGCTACAATGAGCAAAATATACATCACAATTCTGAATCCGGTGTTACTTTCTGTGCTTTCCTGAAGTACTTCTGGCTCCGTATCATCATTTACCAACTCAGTTGTAGTAATTTCTTCTGCACTATCTACAGTAAGTTTAGCAATTGTAACTGGTGATAAATCAGGTACATTAATTAAAAGTTCATTCTGATTTGCTCTTGCTAAAAGCACATCATAAGTACCTGTTCTTACTTTGCTTTCGTGTACGATCAGATATAATGCGCCATTTTCGATTTTGTCTGCCGTAATCTTTAAATCAACTGTCTCTCCATTTTCAATGGCTTTTTGTTGTTCTTCACTTGCTTCAAAATCAAAAGACATCACTTCATCTGCTGTAACTATTTTACTATTATCCGTTGCTGCAGACTTTATTTCAGAATCTCCCAGTGTTCCTAATTCGTTTAAGTGATTCATATAATATGAAATAACTTTAAATGCATTGCCTTGTTCTGTTGATGATGCCGCAACATAAGATTTTGCGTTTGTTTTAATGGTAACTGCCTTATCTCCTGATAATTGATTTATCTTTACTACTGCAAACTGACCATTAGCTATTGTTGATGTATCAGAAGGTAACTTTCTTTCTACATAATAACCCAAACCACTTGGCTGTGTATTTATTGCATTGTTTTGAGTACTTCCTTCATAATCAATACTTTCATCAACTGCCTGTGGCTTATCATCTTCCGATGTAGTATCTGTTTTATTTGTACTGCTTGCTCCACCTGTAGATGCTGCTGTCGGTGTAGTTGTGGATGCTGTTCCAGTTGTCTTATTCGTGCTTGCTGTAGCACTTCCAGTTGTAGTACTTGTGGTACTACTTGTTGTTTTACTGTTCTTCAATGTGTCCACCTGGCTGGTCAAATTTGAAACCTGATTTTTTAGTGTGGAATTTTCACTAGTCAATGTTGTCACCTGATTTGTAAGAGATGTATTTGAAGAAGTCAATTTATTTACTTCATTTGTTAATGAAGTAATCTGGCCTGTAAGTGCTGAACTATTTTCAGTACCATTATTTTTTGATTCTCCTGCTTTATATCCCGCAGCATATCCGGTGTTGTAGCCTGATGAATAATTCTTTGAAGTGTCTACGCTAGCCACACCTGCTGAATATCCTGCATTATAACCAGTTGTATAATCTCCACTTCCTGTGTTGGTTCCTGCTGATTCCGCACCTGCTTTATATCCTGCACTGTAGCCACTCTTATAAGTAACCCCATTTACTGAAACATCTACTGATGCCACACCAGCAGCATATGCATTTTTATATGTTTCTCCATTTGTTGAAACATCTACTGATGCTACTCCTTCCGCATAGCCTGTATCATATCCACTCTTATAATCTCCATCACCTGTTCCGCTACCAATTGATGATTCAACATCTGCTACAAGTTTATCTCCAGTATTTGTCGAATTTACAAGTGCCTGGATCTTTTTGATTGTTTCATCGGTACTAACCTTTGTTGAAACATAATCCTGGATTGCTGCCAACACATCTTCATCAGATGTACCCTCTGCAAGTTCTAATCCAAATAATGTATTTGCTGTATCTACAGTCATTTTAAAGCCTTCTGCTGAAGAAGTTAATGCATCCAGACGTTTCTTTAAATCTGTTATTTCTGCATCCTTTGCATCTATCTGATCTTGTAATGCTTTTACTGTGTCCTGTGCATCCTTCAAATCCTGCTCTTTCTGTTCAAGATTTTTCTTTGTAGTTTCAAGTTCCTGTATAGCTGCATTTTTAGCATCAATCTGTTCTTTTAATGCTGCCGCTGCTGCTTCATCTCCATTTTTTATAGCCTCTTCATATTGAGCCTGCAAATCATCTTTTTCCTGTTTTGCTGCTTCAAGACTAGATTCTGCCTTTTCTAATTCTCCCTTTGTAGAATCTAATTCTGTTTGGAGCTGTGAAACCTTACTTTGTTCACTACTTAATTGTGTTCTTAAATCTGTTACAGTTGCCTGGGCAACAGACAAATCATTCTGTAATGACTGAATCTTTCCAACAATAGCATTTAATGCATTTGCCAATCCAGTTATTTCATCTGCTTTCAATGTAGAACCAGTTAACTTATTATAAATTGCATCTAATGCAGACGCATAACTGTCAATCTGATTATTAGCTGCACTTAAATCACCTGTTAAGGAATCTACTTTACTAGCCATATCATTAACTGCATCAACTATCTGAGAATACTCATTATCACCTTCTACAATATCATATCCTGCATCTGAAAGTGCATCCTTAATAGCTTTCAAACCGTCTTCATATACCTTCAAATCTGCTTTAATGCTTGCCAGTTGAGCTGCCGCCTGACGCTCCAATGCTCCTAATGTATCCTTGAAAATTATTTCTTTGTCATTATTATCCTTTACCGGATTTCCATCAGCATCAACAACATGGACACCATCATCTTTTACAACAATGTGAATATCTTCTTTCTGTCCGTCACCATCAGCATCATAAGATACATTGTAGATAGTATTTCCATCTGCATCTTTTTTACCACTGTCTTCATAGCCTGTAGGATTTCCTTCAATGAATACTACATCTGATATTTCACCAGTATTTTCATCTGTGGAAGTTCCAAAATATCCTGATGCATCTGATTCATTTTTTGATAAAAACTCTTCCAATGTTGCAACAATTTTAGCGTAGGCAATCTTAAAATCGTTTAATTCTTTTGTAAGCTCTTCTACAGAACCCACATCAGCAGAATCAAGTTGTGCTTGTAAATCTGCAATCTGCTTATCAAGTGCTACTAATCGTTCTGCAATGGCATCATAACTGCCATATACCTGTTCAATATAATTCTTTGATGTATATTCTTCTACTCGAATTGATACTGGTGTAGAATAATACTTTCTTCCAGTAACATTTCCATTTTCATCCACTACATCATAAAAAACAATAGCAGTTACAGAAATTGTTCCTGTTGTAGAACCTGTGTCTAAATCGTCTGCATCTGCATGAACTGGCTCGTAAGATGCAATTGCATCTTCCTGAACGCCCTCTGCTTTCTTTTCTTCCGCATTAAATTCTGTTGTTCTAACTACATAAAATTCAGCTGTAGTATAGGTTTCACCTTCATCTGATCCGAACATCTTAACAACTGTCATCTTATCCTTACTAATATCCATTGTTGTAAGAATAGTTCCAGTATAATATGCATCGATGCCCGTCTGCTTCTTTTCTGCTTCGGTATCTTTTACGGATTCATTACCATCTGTTCCCATCTGTGTATCAAGATTATTAACTGCTCTCAGTGTGACACTACTAGTAGCACCCTTAATATATAGACCATATACATCATTACCAGAATGTGCATAGCAGGTATATCCATTCAAGGTAAGGACGCCCTTATCGTTTGTTTTTTGGGTATCACCCAAATCTACCACTGACGTATTAGGAA
>JAQUUB010000054.1 GCA_028694115.1 Lachnospiraceae bacterium | reverse complement strand
ATAATAATGGTCTATTACATTTGACAGAAAGTGGACAAGCTGTAGCAGAAAAAATCTATGAACGACACTGTTTTTTTACCCAATATCTTATTGATATAGGGGTAGAACCAAAGCAAGCTGAATCGGACGCTTGTCAAATGGAACATATTATTAGTGATGAAAGTTTTCAAAAGTTAAAAATTTCAATTTAAAAGGAAGTAAAAAGGAAGATTAATCTTCCTCTACTTCCCTTGATTTAATAATTCCATCAACAACACTTTCCATGATAACTAAGTCCTTATCGGACAGATTATCAAGCTGTTTTTCCAACTGTATTCTTCTGGTGCTTTTAACCAGATCAGAAGCAGGCAGGAAAAAAGCGTCTGCTGATACATTTAGTAAATGAACAAGGTCATAAAACACCTGTAAACTTGGGTGCTGTCCTTTATTTTCGATATTTGTTTAATAGCGTGGGTCAATCTCAATCATTGCTCCCACTTGTTCACGGGTTAGCCCCTGTTTCATGCGAGCTTCTTTGATCGCAAGACCAAAGGCTCTAAAATCGTATTTATCTTCTTTTTTACGCATATGTAATCACCTCACTACATTTTACTGTTCCTGTCGATTTTCTAACAGGTACAGAAAAACGTATAGTATGGTTTGTTAGTTCCTATTATGCGTATCGGAAAAACAATAATTACTGTTGTACGGTAAATAAAAAAACCGTTGTCGGCAGTAACCTTTTTGCATATCCAAAAATATTTCTAATTAGACGACGGTTAGATAAAGCCGCCGTTTTTTTATCACAGGCTATGGCGGCTTTGGAGGTCGCTATATTGCAAGGCGTGTCTGCTACTTATCACATTGAACGAAATAATATATTGTTAAAAAAATCCATGAAATTGTAGCAGCTCAATTCGCACTTGAATATGGTTTTTTACATCATACAGCAGGAATAAAAGCACATGAACATTATTTATCTAATGTCTATGTGCTTTTTTGCTGCACAAAAGCTTTTTTCAAATTCTTTTCTGAAAACGCAACAAACAGCTATCCGCTGGGTAGTTACTGTGCGGAAAGGGGGATAGAGGGAAAACCCTCACCTATTCCCGAACGGAAAGGAGGTGAATCATTATGAAGTCATCTTCTTTCGAGCAGGCGATTCAAGCACAGTTTGATTGTCTAACGAAAAAAGTTATCAAAAGAGCTGCAAAAAAGTATCAGCGTGGAATTGCCAGACGCTTGAAACATGAAGCTACATTTTCTGATATTTCAGATATGGAGTTGAATAAGTTCGGTGTCCATGACACATATTCCAGCGATTATACAGCTTTCAATGTTCTTGGCATGGAAGTACAGGTAAGTGACGACCAGTTAAGCAAAGCTCTCAAAAGTATACCAGAGAGAAAGCGAAATATTATTTTGTTGTCATATTTTATGGATATGTCGGACGCTGAAATTGGCGAGTTAATGAATGTGGTACGCACTACAGTCTATCGTCACAGGACAAGTACGCTGGAAGAAATACGAAAATTGATGGAGGAATAAGCCTTGACAGAAAAACAACAGATACCATTTCCAGTAATCGTTGCTGCTTCTAATGGAGATGAAGCGGCGATACAGGAAATATTGAATCACTATGACGGGTACATATCCAAATTAAGTCTACGACCATTGTATGACGAATACGGAAATATTTATATGGTTGTGGATTCTGAATTAAAAGGCAGAATACAGGCGGCAGTTATGGATATGATAACTCATTTTGAAATTATCGTGATTTAGCCTTAGAAACGCAGACGGAGCATGTTCCCCCCTTTCCATTTGCTCCGTTTGCCATTCTATGAAAATTCATTATTTTAATAGTGGGTTTTCATAGACTGGCAAGTACAGTCGTGAGTTCTTTGACAACTGAATAAAACAATCGGATACGTTAGATATACAGCGAGCCTGTGGACTGGAACGCCATGACCTGTAAAGGAGGGAGAAAAACGAGCGACAATGCCAGTGTATCACAAGTGACTGTTGGAAAGGTCACTGCCACGACCTGTATATTTGAATAATGATACACCCGTATGACACGGTTCACCCACAAGAATGGGAATGGTGAAAGTCCAGTGGAGCTGCCAAAGCCATTCGATTGTTTAATATAAAAATGGAGGTACTTATGATATGAATAGTAATACAGGTGTGCCTATTTGGGAGCGTTATTCTTTAACAGTGGAAGAAGCGTCCCAATATTTTCGTATAGGCGAAAAAAGTTGCGAAGAATTGCAGAAGAAAATAAAAATTCAAATTGGGTAATTATGAATGGGAATCGTTTACAGATAAAAAGAAAGCAATTTGAAGCGTTTTTAGAGGAAACTACATCAATATGATTTGTAATTATTCTTTGAAAATCACGCATGTTCGACATTTTAAAAGTAGCAAAAACCGTATAACTCAATAGAAAATGAGCCTTGTATATGGTATAATATTAACATATCGTGCGAGGCTCTTTTACATGAAAGGAGCATGGAGAATGAGCGTGAAAAGACGAGATAACAAGAATCGCATTCTTCGCAACGGAGATAGCCAACGCAAAGATGGACGATATGCGTATAAATATATTGATTCAAATGGACAACAGCAATTTGTTTATAGCTGGAAGTTAGAAAAGACTGATAAATTACCAGCAGGAAAGAGAAGCGATATTTCTCTTAGAGAAAAGGAAAAGATAATCCAGAAAGATATTGACGATGAGATTGTACCCCGTGGTGGCGATATGACGGTGTTGGATTTGACAAGAAAATATCTCTTGCAAAAAACAGGTGTAAAACACAACACCGAAGCCAATTATAATTTTGTTCTTAATATTATTAAGAAAGAAGATTTCGGGAAACAGCGAATTGACAGAGTTAAACTATCTGACGCTAAAGGCTGGCTCATTAAATTACAAAAAAATGGGCGAGGATATAGTACAATACATTCGGTCAGAGGGGTTATACGACCTGCATTTCAGATGGCGTTTGATGATGATTTAATACGCAAGAATCCATTTGAGTTTCAACTTGCAACTGTTGTTGTAAATGACAGTGTGACAAGAGAAGCGATTACAAGAAAACAAGAAAGAGCATTTCTGGAATTTGTGAAAAACGATAAGCATTTTAGTAGATACTATGATGGTATTTATATCTTATTCAAAACAGGACTTCGTATTTCAGAGTTTGTTGGATTGACTACACATGAGGTGGATTTGAAACACAGAAAAATAATTGTAGACCACCAGTTGCAGAGAAAAAGAAATATGGAGTATATCATTGAAGATACAAAGACAACTAGCGGTACAAGAAATATTCCGATGTCTGATGATGTGTACGAATGTTTTAAACGTATCATATCTAATAGGAATAAACCCAAAGTTGAGCCGATGATAAAAGCGAAAGATGGAAAGCGGTATCATGGATTCCTGTATCTGGACAAGAATGGAATGCCAATGGTTGCATTGCATTGGGAAAAATATTTCCAGCATATCTGCCAGAAGTACAACAGTATCTATAAAGTGCAAATGCCTAAAGTTACCCCTCATGTGTGCAGACATACATTTTGTCCCAACATGGCGAAAAGCGGAATGAACCCAAAGACATTGCAGTACATCATGGGACATTCAGACATAAGTGTTACATTGAATACTTATACGCACATAGGCTTTGAGGACGCAGAAGAAGAACTAAAACGGGTTATAAATGGCGAGTAGTAAAATCAAAAAAACTCATCAATTTACTACTTTTTTTACTACTTTTGATGGCTAAGATATGCGGATTTATGTCAGGATATGCCAGAGAAAGTGATAGCACAAATTTTCACAGAATGCCGATAAGTCAAGGAAATCCAGTAAAAACAAGGAGTTTTAATAGATGATTAAGATACTTTTCTGTTGCCACGGCAACATGATTAAAGGAGACTTCAAAGCTAGTATTTAAGCGGATTTGAAATTTTAATTTTACTCTACTACACGCATACTACACGTTTTTTGAAGAGATTGATATGACAATATCGTGTTTTTATGATATATTATTGTTCCCGACGATGAAGAGCTTGGATAAATAAGTCCAGTAAAACCAAGGGTTTCAGTGAATGAAAGATAAAATTTACGACCAATTTACGACCAAATAAAGAGGACACGTTCAAAAAAATTAAAATAACTAATAAAAAAGGGATACTCCATCTACTGTGTTGGAATATCCCTTGATTATATTTTAGCTATTCTGTTCTAAAACTCGCAAGAATCTGTTGCACTTCTAGTTCTTCCTGCTCTGTAAATTGTCCATCTGGAGCATTAGCAATCAAAGAAATATAGTCGCTATACCAAAAGGAAAATTCAGTTTCAAAGGCTTGTCTTACATCATCATCCGTTCCCAGTCTTGATTCTGGTAATACAGCATAAGAAGTTGCACCATCAACATCGGTGAAATCAGAACCACTTATCATATCTAGGTAGCCTGTGGTCTTTAACTTTGCTACTACGAACTTCCCTAAAGATGAGTAATCTGTTGCCTGTACATAATTAGGTGTGAAAGATGCGTCAGCAATGGAAGAAACTTCTACTCTGGACATATCTGTAGTTGAACCACCACTGTCAAGAGTGCCCTCTGCAACACCGCCAATATGTGTAAATTTGATTTCCGCACCTCTCTCATTGGCAAGTGTTACATTTTCGCCTGTCTGAGTAACTTCCTCTTGGGTGACAGTCCAATTATTAGGGTAGTCGAAGATGAACTGAGGATAGGTAATTGCATTTACTTCCCCAAATTTAGTACAATATGTATTACTTAGAATAATATCATTGGAACTGCTTTCCTCTGTTACTGGTGTTTCAGTAGGAGTGTCAGTAGAAGGTTCTGTGTCTTCTTTTGTAGTTGAGTGTGATTCTGAATTGGTGTTATCACTTCCAGTATTGTTTGCTACTTGTTTTTGTCCACAACTAGAAGATAATAGAGCAATACAGATTAGTAGGGCTGTTAATAATGTTCGAGGTTTTCTTTTCATAATTGGTTTCCTTTCATTCTAGCTATGCGTTTTCCACATCTTGGGTTTTAGTTCGATGTGTAATGGTTCCACAATATTTACACTGATATGTACAGTCATACACTTGCCGTAATCCTGGTATCCATTGTTCTGTGGAGCCAGTGACATTACCACGAGTGTCCTTTGTTTGATTAGTGACTTTGATATTGATGGTGCTCTCGTCAATTAGAGTTTGGCCTATGCATTTTAAAGCATTTAATTTTTTACATTCTGGACATCTATATTTGATTCCATGGTATAAGAATTTTCCACCAACGACTACAATTACTACTAATAATACAAATGCACTTATTTTGTTTCCTAAAAATCCGAATGTTAACGGGATTAGCAATACGCTGATGCAAAAAGAAATAAAATATCTTTTTACAAATTTGCGGTAGGCTTGCTCAAATAGAAAAACAATAAAAGGTAGTATAATACTTAAAAAGCAAACGACAAAATAAATTTTAACATAATTTTGAAGCAACTGTGAGTTATGGACTGGATTTCGGTTAAACCAAGATGATTGTCCTATCAAGTCCATTGATGCTTGGAAAATTATGGGGAGGATAAATAATATTATCTGAAAGACTGTTAAAACAATCATTACTATTTTTCTTATGCCAGAATGATTTTTAATGTAATTTATGCCCATTAATAGTGCTGACAAGCAGAATGATAAAATAAAAAGCATTCCCCACATGTTTCCAGACATAAGATAATCTGGTTCAGATAGTGTATTGTATTCATTGTAGCCACCCATTTTTAAAAACATACTATAAGTAATTACAGAATTCAGTATTGCTATAAAAATGGGGAAAACTGCTAAAAAATTGGAATATTTCTCAAGTGTGTTTCCTGAAAATAGGAATTTTTTCTTGAAATTTTCAACGGTAACGTTTGGCTGTGATTCTTCATTATGTCCTGTGGAATCATCCTCGTCAGATAGATTAATTACTTCATTCCAATCATGCCAATTGGCAGGGGCTTCCCAACATTTTGAATTTTGATTAAAGCCATACATATCATCAAAGAGAGAATCGGATAATTGATTGTTGAGGGATGATAATATATGCGTACCTCGAATCATAATGCCACGACACATACTATTGATGCAAACGTTTAGCTCATCAATATTTTGTGGTATTTCAACTGACCGATTACTGCCAGAAAGCACTTGATAATAGCTGTTTAAATGATTATCAAAAAGCGGAATAGGATTGTTGTCTTGTATTAGAGTATTATTCGTATCTTTCTCGAAATAGGCATCTAATAAGAATAAGGAATAATGTTCAAGATACCATTGATAATTCTTATCAGTGTAATTTCCAGCCATTGCTTGTCCTTTTAAATCAAGCAAGGATAAGTCCCAATAATCATTTGTTAATTTTACCCTTCCAGAATTATATCCCTTGGGTACAAGCGTAAAATTTCCAATTGTATGATACAACAATGCTAATTCATTGACATTTTCCAGTAATTCTTTTTCTTCATCAGAGAATGAATTAGTCCATGTATCAATATTTTCTAAAATATACATATTTTGATATACAGCTTTTACGGGGTATGGCAAATATTCAATGATATTCTCAATTTGGTAACGCTCGATTATATTTTGTGATAGTCCAAAGTTCCGATAGGATTCATCGGCAGGAATAAAGCCATACTTTTTGAAGATTAGTTCTACTAGAACATTGAAAGTAGTGGCAAATGAGTTCATAGTATCTGTTGTTAAATGAATATTAGGGCTGATAGTAAAACGGTTGTCACCGTTACAACCATAGTCATTGTGGTACATAATGGCATCTACTTTGCTAACTAATACTTGTTTTAATACTTCTTTTACGACTTCGGTTGAATCACAATCAAAAGAAATATCAGTATATAATCCCATTTCATATTGTTTTCCGTTATCATATTTTCCCCATGTGGTAGCGATTCGATAGCAAAGCCAGTTTTTGATACATTCTGTATCAAATCCGTTTGTGTATTCTTGATAATCTAATGAAATATTTGCTCTTTCAAAAATATCTTGATATGTCAATGAAACATATTCATTAGAAAAAAAGATTTTGTCAGAATACATTTTCTCGTGGTCTATTACTGCTAGACTTTTCATATCAAAACAGAGAAATTCGCCAATTTCTTCATGTGTGGAATCTGTAGTTAAGTCATGGATTCCGTTTAAAAACATTTGTTTATCCATCGTGGTCTCCTTTGTGAACAAGTTTTTATTTATAGGATAACATTTCAAACACAGAAAAGCAATGCGTATTGCAATACAAAAAGCAATGCATACTAAGTTTATTTATTGCAATACAATGAAATAAAAAGGCAGGTGCTGAAATGACATTTCAAATAAAATCAGATAAAAAAGAAACGGAAAATAAGACTATTCGATTTCCAGTGCCATTGATTGAACAAATAGAAGGAACAATAAAAGGTTATGATGTGACTTTTTCTGGATTTGTAATTCAAGCGTGTGAATATGCGTTGGAGAATATGGAAGGAAATGAATCTTGCGTAATAAAAAACAAAAGAGAGAAGAGGGAGAAATAGAAAGAAGGTGGAGCTGACCAAACGAAATCAACTCCATTTTCTTTTTTATTATCCGACAATATGTTCCTCAATAGATTTGACAATTTCAGGGTTTATCAAGACAGATTCTTTTATAGGGATAAAGGAAGTAAAGGTGTCAATTTCAGACACTTAGCAAAAGTCAGGAGGCGTTAAATACTCCGTTGAAAACAGTCGAATCGGAAAAGAATTATACATTTTCAGATGATTCAGTATATGAGGAATGCACCAAAAAGATTTCGGATTTGACAGAAGGGTATTCCAACAGAATAACTGCTGTGGAAGAACAGAAAAAAGCAGAGGCAGAAGCAGAGGCAAAAAAGAAAGCCGAAGAAGAGGCTCGAAGGCAGGCGGAAGAAAAAGCCAAAACTCATTATGAAAATGAGTATTTTAGTGTTGATGTTCCGTCCGATTGGGGAAGTGATTGGACGGTTAGTGAGGAGGATAATTCTTTGAATGGGGTCAGCAGTATCTTGTATAGTTTTTCCACATCAAGCGGAGGGGCAACTGTGTATGTTCTAGATATGAGTGATACAAGCAGACCATTATCCGAGTACAGCCGAATGATTCCGTCAACGTGTGAAAAGGTTGGTGTTACATCCTTTGGATATTATGATGTATTTAAGACAGAAGCAGGTGCGGGATTTTTTAGTGCAGGTGCAACGATTGCATTAAAATAGAGAATGTTTCAAATTTTGTGTAAAGTTTAAAAACGATATAAGATATGTTAATAGCTACACAAGGACAAGACCGAATGGTTCTCAATTGGTGATTCGTTCGGTCTTTGTTAAAAAGAGGAAAAGCATCTGAAGCAATAATGTTTTGTCCCCTTTATTTTATTTGAAGTTAAACTTATATCCTTTAATAGCTTCTAACTCAATCACTTGTACTCTTTCTAAATCGGTAATATATGCTAGCGAGGACTTAACTAATAGTTTCTGATTAAGTTCGTTTAATTCAAATTGCTCACCTAACAATTTCTGAGCAATCAAAGAACCAAACTTCTTGTAATCAGAAACTATTATATTCCGAACTCTTAGTCCAAGAGAATCTTCGTTAGGCATATTTTTCGCAAAAAAATCCATCAGTTGAGAAACTAATTTAGCAAGTTTCTTATCAATTTTTTTCAAAGAATACTTATCATCTACACAGAAATTTACTTTAAGGAAATCTCTAATTATCTTCATAATTTGGTTATCATATTTGTAAAAGATGAACTCTATTGCATTCATTTGAATGGGTTCATATCGTTCGAAAATCTCGTTTTCTCTTATGTGGTAAAAATAAGATGGTATTGAGTACTTCCTATTGGGTAATCTTGGAATTTTAATTTCAGCAACCGCAAAAAATTGCCAAAAGGAATGGTATTTGGCGTATGGGACATAGTCAATCAATATATCGTTTAGCTTAGTTTGCAATAATTTATCTTCGCAATATAATATATCAAGAAGCAGTTTAATAAACAACTTTTTTGGAAAATCGTTTTTTTCAAAATCTCCCCAAAGAAGTTTAGATTTGTCTAATTTCAATTTTTCACTTAAGTATAAAATCTGGTTATCAGACATAAGGTTTGGATTCTTTTTTGGATGGGCTTTTCCGCCCGCTATATTAACTATGATCGAATAGTCGAATTTATCATATCGGCTTATCTTATCTTCCTTGCTATCGTGCTTTTCATCTTTCTGATGTGTTTCGTAATCCGCTTTATTATTATACCCAGCTAATTGATAATAAGTGAAGCCTAATTCTTTCTTTTGTCTTTTTATTCGTTTCCCTATCTCTGAAAAGATATATTCCTTTGATTCTTTATACATAATAGAACTCCTTAGTATGGTAGAAAATCATATTAAAATTACACGATTACTTCCCTATATTCTACCATATATAATTGAATTATACTATAAGTGTCAAAGGAATCGCGAGCCAAAGACAAAATATAAATAATACAATAATACTAGTCACATTGTAAAAAGGAGAAAAAATGAGAACAAAGAACGCTGTAAATCAGTACAATGAAGCAAAGGTTAAACAATATCTATCAGACGAAAAACCAGTCATAAACGTTTCTTCTGAAATCGAGAATCAATACAACTGGATTGAGGGAAAACGCACCGATGAAATCATAGGATATAAGCTCTACTTCTCTCAAGAAGGTGTAAATCCATTTGCTGTAAAATTTGAGAAGAAGCCGACACTTCCTCCATTTCTTTCGGAAGTTAAGCTAGACAAACTCGAAGCAATTGAGATTCGTTCAAATGTTTACTTTCGTTCAGAAGGGGTTAGAGTGGTTAAATAATGAAGAAATCAGAACTTGAAGGCTACTTGCTACAAGCTCTAAACATGGCATTGCAGATTAATGGAGAAACCTCGTACACAAATTCATTTGATGTTCGAGTGGCGGATGAGGGATTTTTATTTATCCCTCGTCTCCCTGCAAGCTATGTAGTTGATGACGAGCTGTACCAAAAAATCTATCTTATTAGCAACGCTGTTTTGTACCCAGATTATACATTGTTAAAGCAGGCAGGAGCATATTTTATCCCACTTGACACAGAAGATATTCACGTAAAACGTGCCCTATTCTTTCCGTGGAATAAAGGTATTTCAAAACGGATAATTATTCTGGATATAGAGCAGTTTGTTTCTGAATTGTCTATAAACAATGTTCCGGTTATGGAAAGTTTTACAATAAATCTCAACATGGTTACAAGTATAGCTATCGCTGGAAATTCTGGGTCGGGAAAATCCTATTTTCTTACTTATTTGCTATTTGTTATCAACAAGAGTTCAAAGCTTGTAGTAGTGGATCCTAAATTTGATATGCCGAGCAGATGGGGACGTGACAACAACGTTAAGGTTATTGCCCCAAGCGAAAATCGAAGTAAAAGCGATTTTGTATCAGCCGTGAATAATGAGCTAAGTCATTGTCTTGAACTAATTCAAAAAAGACAGCAAGTGCTTTATAACAATCCTCAGGCTGACCTTGAGCACTATACGGTTGTTATAGATGAGCTTATGGCTCTAAGTGATGGTGTTGCTAAACCAATTAAGGAAGCATTTTTTAGTCTTCTTTCACAAATTTCATTATTAGGAAGAGCAACAAAAGTACATCTCTTACTTGTATCACAACGCTTTGACAATAATGCAATTCCAATCTCTTGTAGAGAACAACTAAACGTTTTAATTCAAGTCGGAAACATCAATAGCAAAACAACACAGTTCTTGTTCCCTGATCTTGACTTACAGGGAATAGTTATTCCACAAGGCATTGGGACGGGTCTTATACAAGTTGTAGATTCTGAGCACCCGTTCCAGATTATACCATTACTAACACCATCATTTAATGTATTGAAAGGAACAATATAGATGAAAAAAAGAAAATCATATTTTATTTGCACATTCGATATTAATAATTTTATACTATTTAGTTTAATGATACTTATATTAATACGAGCTCCGTTAAAACTGATAGAACTCTATTTGCAACATGAAACAACCACGGTCTTAGCAAATTACTCAAAAATAATGACTAGAGTGCTAGTGAAGATTTCTCATACGTTGGATGGAGTGATTGTATTATCTGTAGTGGTACTGCTGATACTGGTAGTTCCTGAACTGGTAAACAGGATTACCGAAGACTCGTTAAAAAATTGGTTCTACTCAATCTGGGTTAGTTTTCGTTTGAGAAAGTTCCTAGTAAGACAAGCAGATCATGAAGGCGAGGGGATTTTAAAATTCCAACAGCATAATAAATCAATACGGAAATCCATCATTGATATTAGAAACCGAAATATCACGTATTTTGTAAAATTGCCTAATGATATGCAAGCTCAAAAATTAATCTTAGATATGAAAGGCATACTTCATGATGAAATAACAAGTCGATTTCCCAATTATTCTTTCTCGAGCTTTGAGAGGTATAAACATTGGATGAGAATTGATGGAACAAAAATGAGGTGACGAACAGTGGAGCTTTTGCCTGCCAAAGGCAGAGGCAAAAATGCTCCATTATTTTTATGAATGTTAGAAAAATATTCCACGGGGTTACTACGACCCCCGTGGAATCAATAATCAATAATCAAAGGAAGTGAACAATGGAAAAGAAAAAAGAGCAGAGAAGTAATAAATGGGCGTTCATTTTCTATAAGGAAAGTTCTCCAGAAAACTATTTGGAAATATTAGAAGATATACATGTTCCCTTTATATTGAGTCCTTGGCATGATAATGACGTAAACAACATGACAGGTGAAATTAAAAAGGCACACAAGCACGGTGCACTATATTTTGACTCCTTGAAAAGCTACTCACAAGTTTCAAGTTTGATTAGTGAAAAGCTCAACGCGCCAAAACATGTTGAGGTTGTGCTGTCTCCAAAGGGAATGTACGAGTATTTTACACATGCTGAAAATTCGGGTAAGACCTCTTATCAAATAGAAGATATTGAATGGGGGTGTGGCTTTGAACTTGAAAAATTTCTTGTTGAACATAATACGGGAGAATTTTTGAACAGCATTATTGATGTAATTGAAGAAAATGATTTTGTAGAATTTGAAGAACTGGTGAGGTATGCAAGAAATAACAATTATTTATTGCTTGAGTTGATCGTAGATAAAACGTATTTCTTCTCGAGGTTGCTAGACTCAAAACGTTATGGTTCAGAAAGACTCACACAGAAAAATTTTAGAAGATAATAGATTTATGACATATACGAGTAATAAATTACCATTTGATTGATGAAAGGGGGCAACCGTGATTAAGAAAAAATATCTATATGGGAAAAAACTAATCTTAAATTATCTTGTATTAGGAAGAGCAGATGATGTACTGTCGTGAATTATCTACAATAATTCAGATGCTTCGGTGAAAATACCAATTGATGCAGAATGAGTATTTCAAAATAATGAAGATGCATTATTTAAGGTGTTCGTAATTGATGAAGAGAAGGATATTATTGCTTGAAATTTTGGAGGAAAATACACATGAAAAAAGAAATTCCAATTTGGGAAAAAAGTATTTTGACATTAGAAGAAGCAGCTATTTACACAAACATTGGAATTCATAAATTAAGAGAATTATCTAGTGAAAAAAACTGCGATTTTATTTTAATGAATGGCAATAAAAGGTTATTTAAACGAAAGAAATTAGATGCATACTTAGGTAATCTGTATATAATATAATTTCGATTTTGAATATAGAAGGAAGAGGTCGCATGTGATATACTAAATATTGTCATATCAATCTCTTCTTTTTTTGAAAGGAGAGACAAATGTCAGGAAATAGAAAAGATATAAAAGGACGAGTACTCAAAACAGGGGAAAGTCAGCGCAAAGATTTAATTTATCAGTATCGTTATAAAGATATCTGGGGGAAAACACAATATGTATATTCATCAAATTTGAATGAACTTCGAGAAAAAGAAAAGGCGATTCAAAAGGAGCTTGAGGGAGGTGTTGATTATACAAAAGGAAATATTGATGTATTACATCTTGTTGAACGATATATAGCTCTTAAACAGAATGTTAGATATAACACAAAAGTAGGATATGACTTCGTTTTGAATTTACTTAAGAAAGAGTCATTTTCACAAAAATGCATCAGAGGTATTAAGGTCTCTGATGCTCAATTGTGGATTAGTAAATTAGCCACTGACGGAAGAGGATATAGTACATTGACATCGGTTAGAGGTGTACTGAGACCTGCATTTCAAATGGCTTTCAATGAAGACATTGTACGAAAAAATCCTTTTGATTTCAAGCTTACAGATGTAATTGTTAATGATTCTAAAAAACGAATAGCACTTACAGAAGAACAAAAGAAAGTGTGGATGGAATTTGTTAGAACTGATTCTACTTATAACAAATACTATGATGAATTTGTTGTGTTATTACATACTGGTATGAGGGTAAGTGAATTTTGTGGACTTACTTTTAAGGATTTGAATTTTAAGAATCGTAGAATTAATGTTAACCATCAGCTTATACGAGAACGTGGTGGTAAATATTATGTTGAATTAACAAAGACCGAAAGCGGACGTAGATGGATTGCTATGGATAATGAAGTATACCAGAGCCTTAAGAACATGATTGCCAACAGACCGAAGGCAAAAACAGAGATGATAGTAGATGGTTATACTGGATTTATTATGTTGGACAAGAATGAACGCCCCAAAGTTGCATTGCACATCGAAAATGAGATGCGTTGGGCAATGAAGAAGTACAATAAGCTATACCCAGATACACCTCTTCCTCACATTACACCACATGTCATGAGACATACGTTTTGTACAGATATGCATTACATGGGGCTAGATGTGAAGAGCCTTCAATATTTTATGGGACATTCAGAAGCTAGGACAACAATGAATACTTACACACATGTAGGATTCGACCAAGCAGAAGCTTCGCTCATGAAGATTCTTAAGTTTACTACACATAATGGGGAAAGTGTGAATACGGATAGAGCCTTATAATACAGTACTTTGAAACTATTCGGTTACTACACAATTTACTACACACTTTTCGTGTTAAACTACGAAGATTTATGAACATTTATGTAAATGTAAAATATTAGTAGAGTCTTAGAAACCCATTAAATATAAGGTTTTGAAGACTTATGAAAGGAAATGTAAGAGATGATAAAAGTTTTATTCATCTGCCACGGCAACATCTGCCGCAGCACAATGTCTGAACAGGTAATGAAAGCCCTGGTGCACAAGTCACACCGTGAATATGACTTCTTAATTGATTCCGCTGCAACCAGTCGCGAAGAAATCGGCAGCACGATGCATCCAGGGACCAGAGCAAAGTTAATGGAGGAAGGGATTCCCTGCGGGAATCACAGGGCGCGGCAGATTGTGAAAGCGGACTATGAAGATTATGATTATCTGATTGGTATGGATACGGCTAATATCCGGAACATGAAACGCATCTTTGGCGGTGATCCGGAAGGGAAAATATACAGGCTGCTGGATTTTACAAAGCGTGCGGGAGCGGATATTGCGGATCCTTGGTATACCGGGAATTTTGATGCGACCTATCGTGACGTCTTAGAAGGCTGCACGGGATTACTAAAGGAACTCTAGTACATCAAAGGGAGGCGATGGAAATGTTATTTCATAAGAAGAAAAACAGGGAAACACTCTATGATACAACAGGGAAGTACCCAGTTATCCATGCAAGTATCTGCACAGGGGAACGTGTGGCAGGCTTCAAGGATGAAGAAACAGGAAAATTCGATGAATTGATGTTGATTCGCAGTGAGGAAGATATTGACACATTTGCCAGAACGTATACAATAGAAAAAGATAGTATTCGAAAAGAATGGTAGGTGGCCTATGAACATAATAGAGTTATTGGATGAATTGAAGAAAAAAGCACAGAAGGATCCCGAGATTCGCAGGGCGTTTCTGGACTCCAGGAACGAGAAAAATCCCGTGGAGGCATTTTGCCGTGTATGTCAGAGTATGGGATATCCCATCTATGAGATGGAGCTGATCAATGCCGGAGAGGATTTTCATGCGACCATGAAAAGAAGTACAAATGGCGGCGGTGAGAATTCGCCTGCATTGGAATATCAGGAAGACTTTTATGAGTTGTTTTTTGCAGGATTATAAGAAAATATAAGAGGAAAAAGCACTTTTGCCAGCAGGGAGAAAAGATGGAATTGACGAAAGATGAGACAAGGATACAGCCAAAGATTTTGGCATTTGCCGGAAAAGGCGGAGTGGGAAAGACTTCTCTTGCGGCGGTCAGTGTAAAGCTTTTGACTGCGGCATACCCGGATAAAAGGATTCTTGCGATAGATGCAGATCCTGCGGTAGGACTCTCTACGGCACTTGGAATTGAAGTAGAATTGACTATCGATGATATTCGAAAAGAGGTTGTCAAGACCGTGGAAGAGGGGAATACCAGGTCAGCGATTGAACTGCTTGGAGAAGCCCAGTACCGGATTACGGATGCCATCGTGGAGTCAGAGGGATTTGCATTTATTGCGATTGGAAGACCGGAAGCGGCAGGCTGTTACTGTAAGATTAACTCCTACTTGAAGGCAGTGATCCAGATGCTCTCGAAAAATTTTGATTACGTGGTGATTGATGGAGAAGCAGGCATTGAGCAGATTAACCGCCGTGTGATGGAGAAGGTGACACACCTGATTCTGGTTACGGATTCCAGCAGGAAGGGTACCGATGTGATTCAGACCATCAAGGCGGTTGCAGAGGAACTGGTTATGTATGAAGAGGTGGGGGCTGTGGTAAATCGAATGCCGGATATGTCGATGAAGGAATATATTCATACCGGCGATATACCGGTTCTTTCTTATATTGGTATAGACAGCAGGCTGACACAGTTCGATCTTACGGGAAAGAATGTCTTTCATCTGCCGGAGGATACAGAAGTTGTAGCTGGAATGAGAGAAGCATTGCATAAGATACACCTGCTGTAAACAGCGGGAGAAATGTTACGAATAGGAGAATGATTTGAAGGATTTAAAGCACTTATATGAGATGGAAAAGCTTCTCCAGGAGGTCAATAATGATCTTGTGAGGGAGGCTGTAAATGGAGGAAAGAAGGCGATAGGCAGTGTCTGTTTTCAGATTCCGGAGCCCCTTTTGAACCTGCCGGGAAGCTTTTCAGTGAGGCTTCGTGCGCCGAGAACCGGATCTATCGAGATGGGGACTTACTATATGACAAGCCTTCTTTGCGAAGGCTGTCGTGCGATTTTGGAGCGGGCGATTGAAGGTGGTTATGAGTTTTTGGATTGTATCATAGCGCCGGATGCCTGTTCTCAGATGAATCGGTGCGTGGAAAACATAGAGCATCTGAAGCTCTGTAATAAGGAGCATTTTTTTGTATCTTATTCGGATGTTCCCATGAAGTCGGACGATGCAGCGCTGAGACATTATGTAAAGCAGATGCGGATACATGTACTGGAGCCGTTACAGGAAAAGCTGGGACTGGACATCTCTGATGGGGCACTGAGACAGGCCGTGAAGGAGCAAAATGAGATCAGTCGTCTGATTACCGCCATAGGTGATTATCGAAAGGAAGAGATTCCGAGGATCACGGGCTATGAGTTTGCTGTATTTTGTCTGGCAACCTACTGTTGTCCCAAGGATGCACTGATTCCGCTGTTGTCGGAGACGCTGGACGAATTGCGGGAACGTAAACCAGATGAGAAGAAGTTTCGTGCCAGAGTTTTGATGGCGGGATCAGAGATTGATGATCCGGGACTGATTCGCTTAACAGAAGAGGCAGGTGCACTGGTTGTGGCAGATCGCTTCTGCTTTGGTTCTCTGCCGGGCAGACAGGTCTTTACCCTTAATAAGGAAGAGGATGTGCTCACTCAGATTTGCCGGCAGTATATCCGATGGGGACAATGTCCACGCTTTATGGATACGGCAAAGATTGTGGAGCGAAAACAATATATCGAGAGTCTGGCAAGAGAATATCATGCGGACGGAATCATCTATCAGCAGATCAAATTCTGTGATTACTGGGGATACGAGCGTGTTCGGGGAAGTCATGTAATGCGGGAGGAATACGGATATCCGGTTCTTTCTGTGGATCATCCTTACGTGGTGGGCAATTCCGGACAGCTTCGCACAAGAGTGCAGGCCTTTGTGGAAAGCATTGAGATTAAGAATATTGCAAAAGAGGTGAAGGGATGAGTAAAGAGCTTGGAAGCGAACCCCTTGGACAGTTTTATACAGGAAAAAAAGCAAGGAAACGTCGTGAATGGAGGGGCTGGAAGGACACCTGGTATGACTATACCCAGTGGCTGAAGATCTGGAAAACACTGATTACCTTTACCATGAAAAAGAACAATATCAAGGGCTTTTTCCGGTATCGCTGGATGCTGAATTACCTGGCTGTTCCCGACTTTTTTGATCGCCATACAGAAGGGATGAGAGGGCTGCAGCTTCGGATGGCACACACAGGAATCGGCTTGATCGTAACTGATATGTGCGATATGATTACCAAGATCTTCCGGGCAGATCCGGCTATTGGAAATGATAAAGAGTTCAATCGTAAAATTGTATTATTTGATGAAAATATGATGAGTACGATTATGAGTGGATTTCCCAATCTGACCTGGCTTTCTGTGGAGGTTCCATCGGTCTATACCTGCTCCATGATGAATCAGGAAGGAGTGTCTCATTACATAGATGCCTGTGAATTATATGGCATCCCAGGCGATGTCTGTCCCATGCCGGCGGCAGAGCTTGGGGTTGTACTGGAGGGAGACTTTCCGATGATTGGCAGTTGTGCGATTCAGTGTAATACTACCTGTGATGGCAGCTTGATGGGAAATGGTTTTGAGGCGGAACACTTTTCAATTCCAACCTTTCAGCTGGCAGTGCCGATTCGCCACACACAGGAAAGTGTGCAGGATTATGCGGCGGAGGAAGTGAAAAATGCCATTCATTTTATTGAGGAACAGACAGGAGAGAAGTTTGACTGGGATTATTTCTTTGACTGCATGAAGCGGTTCAATAAAGAGACGGAGCATATGATGGGATGGTTTGATATCTCCGCAACCCCTTATCCTCAGGTAATCGGTGATAATCTGGCCCTGTATCGATACGGAACGTATCAGGCAGCCGGAGGCCGTAATCAGATGTTTTTGGATACGGATGAGATGCTGACAAGATGGGCGGAGGAAGGCTTTAGAAAGAAGCTTCCGGTGGTAAAGGAGGTACGTCACAGGGCTATTACCTGGGGCGTGCAGGCGGCATACTATACTGCATTTCCAATCTGGATGCAGAACTGCTGGGGGATTGTGCCCCTGGTGGACATGCTGAGTCTTGTGACAACCAGAATGATCAATACAGAGGATAAAGACCAGGCCATGCTGGATCTGGCCAATCTATATGAGAACATGATTATGCGTAATCGTTCTAACGGCGGTTATGAAGTGGGGGTGGAAGCACTTTGGCGATATTGTGAAAGCTTTCATGCAGATATGGTTATCATGTATTCTCACATGGGATGCAAGTCTATGTCCGGCTATCATGGACTCTTTGAGGAAGAGGCGAGAAAGCGCGGGATTCATCTGATCTGGGTCAGCCATAGCCTGATGAAGCCCAGTGATGCTTCCAGAAAAGATATGCGTATGGAAGTCAATCGCTATATGCGTACTGTGTGCCGGGAGGAACCCATAGATCCTTCTCTGGAGGATTTTGACGATTCAAAGATGTGGTAGACGGACAGTGGGAGCCAAGAACAGAGAAAAGAGGAAAAAGCATGAAATATTTTGGCGGATGTGATGCCGGAAGTACCTATACAAAATGTGTCATTCTGGATGAAACAGGAAAAATCGCAGCACATGTAACCACAAGAAGCCGGATTAATCCGGTACTCAGTGCCAGGGGTGCACTGGATGAGGCAGTAAAGCAGGTACCGGAGCTGAATACACCGGAGGACTTAAGCTATCTGGTTGGAACCGGGTACGGACGAAACAAGGTGCCATTTGCAGAGGAGAATATCTCAGAGATCAGCTGTCATGCCATGGGGGTTCATGTAGTCAATCCAGAGATAAAAGCGATTATTGATATCGGTGGACAGGACGTAAAGGGGATTGCCATTGACACCGACGGAACTGTACAGAACTTCGCTATGAATGATAAATGTGCAGCAGGAACAGGACGATTTTTTGAGACCATGGCCCGGGCCTTTGAGATGACACTGGAGGAGTTCTCTGAACTTTCTCTGAAGGCAAAGAATACGATTCCAATTACGGCTCAGTGTGCGGTATTTGCAGAAAGTGAAGTGATATCACTGGTGGGAGAAGGAAAACCCATGGATGAAATTGCAGCAGGTATTGAGCTTTCTGTGGCGAAAAGATGTTTTGTTATGGCGAAGAAAGCAGGCGCAACAGACAGTATTACACTGACTGGTGGCTGTGCGAAAAACAAGGGCCTTGAGCAGGCTATCCAGCGTGTGCTGAAGATTAAGGTCATTGACCTGGAGGTGGATCCACAGCTGATGGGAGCACTTGGTGCTGCTGAATACGCAAGAAAGAAAGGAAGCAGACAGGGATGATTTTTTTGAAAATACTGCTGATACTGGCGATCATAGGGGTGGCATTATTTGTGCTGAGTCTGGTTATCTATTTCTTTAATCTGGATATGAAACTGGCTGCGAAGATTGCCCCGATTCTTGGAAAACACTATGATAAAATCAAGAAAAAATAGCTGTAAACAGGAGTAAACGGATGCAATTATATGATAAAATAATTGAAGAATGCCTGGAGCTTTTCAAGGGAGAACAGACAGAAAAGCTGGCGGTCAGCGGTCAGCTGGCACGTGATGCCGGCGGCCACAATCTGATTTTAAGAAGCGATATGGCCTATGAACTAGGCGGTGGTATACTGCCGGCCATCGGTGGTCTGGCATTTACAACATCAAAAGCTCTGGTGGAAGAAGACGGGATCTGGCTTCAGGGTCCGGACCTGCAGGACATACAGGAAGATACCGCCTATGCCCGTATTGTATTCATCCGATTGTCTGAAGGACAGCTTGCCCAGGAGTCAGAGGCCTATGCCCTGCTTCGAAAGATCGCCTATACCAGATACCACCTGTGTACGGAGGGATTTATGCTGCGGATATCCGCTTCTGAGAATCGAGAAGTGGTACGTGTAGGAAAACATGCACGAAAGCAGGGGCTGAATTTTGCAGAGATTGGAAGAAGATTTCTGGAAGAATATCACAAAATTCCGGAAATTATGGCGGCACAGATCTTTTTTATTACTGCCAGGGATTTTCCCTATCAGCAGCTTGCCGGAAAGATGCAGGAGGCAGAAGGAATCACGAATTCCTTAAATCATATCTTTCAGAATCTGAAGATGGACTGCTCTGTCTGTAATATGAAGCCGGTATGTGATGAGGTTGAGGGCTTAAAGGAGATACATCAGAAAATAAATAAGAAGGTATAGTATGAAGAAGTCTTATGAGATGGACATGTGTAATGGTCCATTATTGGGGAAGCTATTGATTTTTGCAGTTCCGCTGATCTTATCAGGCATTTTGCAGCTGCTTTTTAATGCAGCGGACATTGTTGTAGTCGGAAAGTTTTCCGGCAGTAGTGCACTGGCGGCGGTGGGGTCTACCGGAGCACTGATTAACCTGTTTGTCAATATTTTTATCGGATTTTCTATCGGAACAAATGTACTGGCTGCTCAGTATTTTGGAGCAGGTGATGAGAAAAACATGCAGGATACGGTCCATACATCCATACTTCTGGGTTTGATTGGCGGCGTGATTCTGATTGCAGCAGGGCTGTTATTCGCAACACCAATGCTGGAGCTGATGGATACTCCTGAGGATGTGCTGGGACAGGCATCCCTTTATGTTCGTATCTATTTTATTGGAATGCCTGCAATGCTGGTATATAATTTTGGTGCGGCGATTCTGCGGGCAATCGGAGATACCAGACGGCCTCTATATTATCTGCTGGCAGCAGGGGTAGTCAACGTGATTCTGAATCTGATCCTTGTCATCGGTTTTCATATGGGAGTTGCCGGAGTGGCTATCGCAACAGTGATTTCTCAGGTGATATCAGCGGTAATGATTGTTCGCTGCCTGATGAACTCGGCGGGTATGTACCATCTGGAGCTGCGACTTTTGAAGCTCCATAAGCAAAAGCTGATCCGTATTGTGCAGATTGGACTTCCGGCAGGGGTACAGGGTGCAATTTTCTCCATTTCCAACGTATTGATTCAGTCTTCGGTGAATTCTTTTGGCTCCATCGTCATGGCGGGAAATACAGCGGCAGGAAATATCGAGGGATTCGTCTACACCTCCATGAATGCCATCTACCAGACGGCACTGAGCTTTACCAGCCAGAATGTAGGCGGCGGAAAGCAGGAGAGAATTCCAAAGATTCTGACACAGTGTCTGATCCTTGTCTTTGTTGTGGGTGCGGGACTGGGGAATCTGGCCTATCATTTTGGACCGGAGCTTCTGAGTATCTATTCTTCCGATCAGCAGGTTATCAGCTATGGCATGTCAAGAATGCAGATTATCTGCCAGGTGTATTTTCTGTGTGGTATGATGGATGTAATGGTGGGGATCTTAAGAGGCATGGGATACTCGATTGCGCCTATGCTTGTCTCTCTGGCAGGGGCCTGTGGTCTTCGGGTAATCTGGATCTTTACGATCTTTGTCTGGAAACACACGTTGTTTATTCTGTACCTGTCTTACCCGATTACATGGACTATCACGCTTAGTGTACATGTGATCTGTTTTATCATTATCTGGAAAAGAAAATCCGGACCATGGGCTAGGACATCTGTACGGGGAAAGTGAGAATATTGTATGAGAATGGAAAAGATTCAGAAAGCATTGACAAAGAAAAACATAGAGTTTATTTACACCCAGGAGGATGGTCTGGGCAGCTTTGACTTTCAGTTTCGTGGACTGCGGTATCATATCTGGGAATTTCAGGAGGGGGACAGCTATGGTGCCGAAACCAATGTCCGATGCGCCGGAAAGAGTGAAGATGTCCTAGATAATTATGTGCAGATCATCGCAGATGAGATACTGGCATGGCCGGATATGGCAATTCCGGGTTAATGTTTTTTCCTGCTGAACAGTCACAACCAATTACATGATCCTTATGAAAAATGGAGGGAATAACAAATGAACAAGATTTTAGTGATAGGAGGGGATCAGTGGCATCCTCTGGAAATTATTGAGAAAGGCTTTCGCAGAATTCCTGATTTGAAAGGCGAACTGGAATTTATCGAGGACGCTAAAGATATTCTGACAGTTGAAAAATTGAAGGAATATGCTGTGATTATCAATTGCAAGGGAAATACACTGATCTCAGGCAATCCGGCTCCCTGGTTTGAGGAAACAGTGACCGAGGTGGGACCGGAAGAGATCAGAGCTTATGTGGAGCAGGGAGGAAGTTTTCTATCTATCCATGCAGGAAATTCCTTCAGTGAACAGCAGGTGGAGCAACAGGAAAAATTTGTAAAACCCTGTGAGCAGTATGTTCAGCTGGTTGGCAATCGTTTTATCACCCACCCCCCGAGATGTATGGTCTCAATTAAGAATATAAATGCATCCCATCCAATTATGAAAGATGTACAGGAATTTTCCGCAAGAGATGAGCATTATCAGATTCAGCTGCTGTCGGATGATGTAGAGATTCTTTTTGAAACATGGTCTGATACCGGGAAACCGATGCCGGGCGGCTATACAAAACAGCTGGGACAGGGAAAAATATGTGTGCTGATGCCGGGACATACCTTAAGTGTCTGGGAAAATCAGGAATACCAGAAGATCGTCTCACATGCAGTAGAATGGTGCATGGACAGATAGAAAGGCGCAGTTATGAATACAGTTATGGTAACAGGTGCAGATCGGGGAGTAGGTGCTTCTCTGTGCCAGATATTTCTGGAGCAGGGATGGAATGTGATAGCAGGCCAGTATATGCCGGAATGGGATCAGCTTTCCAGCCTGCAGAAGGCGTATCCGAAACAGTTAAGTATTGTGCCGCTGGATGTAGGAAACACGGAGTCTGTCAAGGCGGCAGCCAGCGAAGCGGCCAGGGTGACAGAGACCGTGGATATGCTGGTCAGCTGCGCCGGGGTCTTTTTTGGCACTGACAATCGGGAGAGCATGTCGAAGGTGTTCCAGATCAATACACTGGGAACTCTGCGATTGGTGGAAGCTTTTGAGCCGCTGATGAAGGATGGACAGAAGAAGATTGCGGTGCTTTCTTCGGAAGCAGGCAGCATTTCACTGGCTCATCGAACAGATAGTTTTGGCTATTGCATGTCGAAAGCCGCTTTGAATATGACAGTAAAGCTGCTTTACAATCAGTTAAAGCCAAAGGGATATCAGTTTTATCTGTATCATCCAGGATGGGTGAGAAGCTATATGACAGGAAAGAAAAGTACAGAAGGTGATTATGAACCGGAAGAATCTGCGCTGGTGGCATATCGGCAATTTACGGGAGCCAGTGAAGAGGCACTGATTATGAAAGATGTACAGGACTGTTATTGGTCTTTTTAGAGGAGGCAAAATGAAAGAGACGGTACTGGTAGTTGGGGTTGAATGGAAGCTTGCCCGGGAAACGGCAATAGAATTTGCTCAAAATGGATATCAGGTTTATGCTGCTGTCCTGGGAAGCGACAGCAGCAAAGCAGAAACACTACATGAGACAGGTACAAAGATGAAGCTCTGCACCCTGCATGGGGAGGATGAAACGCAATTTGCGTCCTGTGTGCAAGAATTAAAAGATCAGATAGGGGTCCTGGATTATCTGATTGTTCAGGAGGATTACGGCTGTGAGAGGATGCAGACTGCAGTGCCTTCTGATTATGAAAAGATAGGAAATACACTGGAGTATTATGTGTGTGGTGTAAAAAGCATCATCGATGAAATGCTTCCATTGATGAGAAAAGGTTCCACCAGGCGGATTGCATTTTTATCCAGTGAGATGGCCAGTATCAATCTGACCGAGGCGGCATCCGGCTATGAATTCTATTTATCTCAAAGCGCTTTGCATATGATGCTTCGGCTCTACTTTAATATCCTGAGACCAGAAGAATTCACCTTCCGCTGTGCTGTATTCTCAGATCATGGCAGTGCAGGAAGGTCGGCTTATCAATATATTACATGTAATTTCAGTGACAGCAAAAATGATCCTCCCTGTCATTCCGAAGAGAACCGTCTTGTGATGCGAGGGGATGGATTTCGGGAAATACCCTGGTAAATGTTGTGTTTACAGATCTGTTAACTCGTTCCAGCCAGCGCTGTCTCCTTTAGATAGTCAAAGCTCTCTTCATCCTGAAAACATAGCAGCAGATTCTGCTTTGCAACAGAAGAGGCAGGACCTGCTGCAGAATAATAGTGATAAAATAAAGGAATTGAATGAAAAATCAACGCTAGACAACAGGTGTCGGGTATGAAAAATACGGTATTTCTCACTTTATGTCGTGTCAATCATAGTAATTCTGAACTATATTAGCGTTGAAAGGAGGAAGAGAAGTGGATCAGAAAAAAACAGGAGCCTTCTTTAAGGAACTCCGCAAAGAAAAGGGCATCACCCAGGAACAGTTAGCAGAACAGTTGCATGTTTCAGGCAGAACGATTTCACGATGGGAAACCGGTCACAATATGCCAGACCTGGATATCCTCATGGAAATGGCAGATTATTATGAGGTTGATCTCAGAGAACTACTGGATGGAGAAAGGAAAAGTGAGAAAATGAATAAAGAATTAGAAGAAACAGTATGGAGGGTCGCCGATTACAGTAATGATGAAAAGATAAAATTTACAAAACGAATGCATATTCTTTTTATTGCAGGATGTGTTTCCTTTGTGATTTATTTAATTATATTATTCACAAAGGGCGAGAATGTTTCCCCCTTCGTTGATTTTGTATCGGGAGTATCGTTGGGAATTTCCTTTGGCATGATGATAATGGGTGTGATTTTCACCAGCAGATATGCATATAAAATTCGCACATACAAAATGAAAATCATAAAAAGAATCTTTAAAAAGAATTAAATTCAAGTTTCAGGTTGCGACTGCACTGACGGGGGATAGAGGATTTGTGAGGGGGAGAATACTAGATATGAAAGATGGAATATCTCTTGGCAGGGGAATTTTGTGGGTAATTGTCTGGTTTGGTTTTATGTTATTATACACTACCTTGGATGTTGTGTTATGGAGAAAGTTGCCTCCCGTTTATGGGAAATATATGAACCTTTTTTCAATTATTTTTTGTATATTCGTGTTCCTTGTTTTGCTGATAAAAGAAAACCGTTTCAAATTAAATTTATCTGCTAACATTTCATTTCATGGAATATTGTTGGCATTAGGGTGCGCCATACTGTTCTATTTTCTTTTGGATAAAGGGTTAGACCCCATATTCGAAAAATTTTTTCCAGTAAGTGAGGAAGGATATCAGCAAACACTCAAGTCTCTGAGTACGACACCAATTACCAGTTTAGTTCAGGTTTGTATTCTTGCGCCGTTTATAGAAGAAATTCTAATGAGAGGTTTTTTGCTTAGTGGGTTGACATTAAATTACGGAAAGGTAATAGCTTTATTTGTTTCTTCAATGTTGTTTGCCTTACTCCATTTTAATATGGTGCAAACGCTTTCGGCGTTTATTTGCGGTCTCGTATTAGGTCTGCTTTATTTGCATACAGGTTCGATATTCTGTTGCATATTAACTCATGTAGGATATAATTTAATTTCTTACGTCACAATGATTTTGCCGCTGTACAGCAAATAGCAGACGTATTATAAATTTGTGTGGGAGGTAATTGCTTTGAAGAAAGTGTCCCTTGATGTTTTTTTAAGATTAAGAAAACTGATTCACCGAAACGCAAGACCACTTGACTTTACAAACTGGAACTATCTTTTTGAAAATGGGAGCTGCGAGGAGTTCCTTTCAGTTCTATCCAGTTACCAAAATGAGGATGGCGGTTTTGGATACAATATTGAGTGCAACAATTGGAACCCTAATTCTTCTCCCTATACAATATGTATCGCATTGGATTATCTGGACACGGCAGATAATTCTGTTAGCAGTATAAAAGATTCAATTATTATAGGTATTCTCAAATACCTTGATACTGGTGCATATTTGTTGGAAAACGGCTGGGTGGGGATGCAGGGAATTCCCAGCAATAATGATTTCGCACATTTGCCATGGTTTCATTTTGACCCAAAGAAAGCTACAGAAGCTGATATTGGAGTAACCAAGCGCCTTTCAGACTTTATCCTCAAATATGCAGATGAAAATAGTGATATATACCACAAGGCAGTGGATTTAAAAGACAAGTATAGCCAATGTGAGCATGTACTTCTCCAGGGTTATCCCGATTATGACCCTGTGGCATTGAATATTAAGTCATTTGACCCTGCAACATGGCCGTCTTGGCTGCCTTTGCCCATATATTTTATTAGTTCTCCAAAAAGTAATTATTATAAAGAGTGTATACGCACTGTTGACATGAATCTGGATACTATTGTTGATTCATTAGTGAATACATATGAGCTTCAGTTTGCTTCTGGGGAAGAACTGGATGCATACGAACAAAGCACACCTCATCCAGATGGCAAACGGTGGTGTGTCGCAGAACAAACAATCGGAAATTATTATTGGGGGACTCATTTTATCGTCCGAGATTTTAATATACTGAGAAAATTCGACAGATTGGATTTCCATCTACCTGTTTACGCAAAATGAGCAATACATGGTTTAGAGTGTTTTGACAGCCGATTTACAGCTGCTAAGAGGTATAAATATTAGCTTGTAGTCCAGTGTGAAAGTATGGTAAAAGAACTATGCTTTCACATTGCTGTTTTATTCGTGGATATTATTTACTATAATCATTACAAAAAAACTTACAATATAAAATTTCATATGTGATGAATTAAGTATTATATGAACCTCTCATTATTTGCACTTATATAGAGAGGCTTTATAGGGGAATAGGCTTATAATAATAGCAAGGAGATGAATGATGGACTGGATTAAGAGATTAAATAGTGCGATGAATTACATGGAAGAAAACATCACAGATAAATAACACTGCTTACACGGAGGTGGATTTTCATAATAAAAGTGCTTGAAAAACAAGCCAATAGATTGTATTATTTTCATAGTGGTGGCAATGTCGATCCTGTTTGATTGTTATTTTGTGGTGACTTAACAATACTACTTTTAGGACTTGGTTGCCACTTTTTTTAATTGCAGAAACAAAAAACTACGCCACAGCCTTAACAGGCCGTCGCACAGCGACTTGGTTCAGTGCGTACTGCAAACGCAGGAGCATAAATGCTCCAAGCGTTTCACTTGGTGTATTACATCACACCACTTGTAAATCTCTGTATTACAGCAGGAATATAAGTCCTGCATGGCAAAGTCTAACCAACAA